>JBBTDS010000456.1:0-17297 GCA_038060875.1 Acidobacteriota bacterium
TCAACCGTCTCCCCCAACGCCGTCGTGTCCCTCGACGCGTGGTAAACATTGACCCTCCTTGTCCAAACGGGCGTACGTGCACCGTACGCCGGATCTTCGATTTTAGCAGGCTGAAGTCGCAGAGAACTGCCACTGTGTAGGCGATTTTGTAGCTGCCCGGTGCTTCCAGACCCAACAGGGTTCAACAAGCTTCAAGCGGATGCCCGTATCCGCGTGAAAGGTAAGCACTTGAAAACAGGAAGCTTTCGGCGGACAATGGGAGCTGCCTTGGGCGCAGGGGTCGGAGGTTCAAATCCTCTCGCCCCGGCCAGTGGAACCGACGCAGCGGCTCGCTCATGTCCGGCTTGAGGGCCAGCTCCTCGATGCGCCGGCGGACCTCCTCCACGGAGTGGAAATGGAACGGCTCGTAAACGCTCATTGGCAAACAGTGATTATAGTCCGACCTTCACCGTCACCGTCGCGCCCCCCGCCGGCAGCCTGGCCTGCCGGGTTGCAAATTTGCAACCCACCCTCGCTTCGACCTCGTAGTCGCCGAGAAAGCCGCGCAGCGTGAGCGCGCCGTCCTCGCCGGCCACGCCCTTCTCGTCGGTCCACCACTGGCGGAAGACCAGGTCCTTGTAGACCTCCAGGTTGGGCTTGGCTGACCAGTCGCGGCGGATCATCGCCCCGCGCGGCTTCCAGTGCCGCCCTTCCCAGAATCCCCACATCATGAACCCGCTCACCGACTGGTGGCTGAACACGGTGGTCATGAAGTCCCGCGTGTAGTCGGCCTGCAATTGCTCGTCGGCGATGTCGATGTCGAACTCCGTCACCTGGATGGCCTTGCCGAGCTTGGCGAACCGGTCCAGAATCTCCAGCAGCCGCTCCGGCGGCGTCAGGTCGGCGCCGAAGTGGCCCTGCATGCCGATGCCGTCCACCGGCGCTCCCAGCCGGTCCAGGAACTCGATGGTGCGGAAGTAGTGGTTCTGGTGGGCGAGGTCGTTGCCGCCGGCCGCCAGGATCGCGTAGTCGTTGATGTAGAGCAGTACGCCGGGATCGATCTCGCGGGCCTTCTTGAACCAGGCCGCCATCTCCTCGTCGCCCAGGATCTTCTGCGCGTCGCGATTGGTGTAGGGCTCGTTGATCACATCCCACTCGGCCAACTGGCCGCGCGTGGCGCCGACGACATCTACAATGTGATCGAGAATGCGCCGGCGCAGCGCCTCGGGGTCGGTGCTGAGGGACTGCACGTCCGCCGGCATGTTGCGCCACGAGGGCCACACCAGGTTGTGGCCGCGGATTTGCGTTATGCCGTGCTCGTGCAGCCACTTCAGCGCGTCGAGCGCGCGCTGGCGGTTGGCCTCCCAGTTCGGCCATTTCAAGTCGTTTTCGAGCACCACCTGGTTGAACAATTCGAGAATGGCCTGGCGGTAGCGCTCGCTGTTCTGGCTTGTTCCAAGTAGTTCGGCGGCGGCCACCGCCGAACCGAACCCGAAGGCGTGGCGCTTCATGCGCACGTGGACCTCGGCGCCGGGCGTCGCCTGGCCGCCTGCGTCCTGAACGATGACCTTCAAGTCGGCCTTGCGGATCCGCTCGATGCGCTCGGCGGCCGCCGCACGCCAGGGCGCCTCCGGTTGCCAGCCGTCGTAACGGCGGTCCACCGGCAGGTCGGCCACGGGCGCCGGACCGTAGTTGGCGACCGAAACGCCACCGATCTCGATGACCTGCGGCTCGAAGCCCATCCAGAACTGCACGTTGTACTGGCCGGCCTCGAAACTGTCGGCCATGGTGAAGGGAAGCACGAAGCGGCGCCAGCCCGCCCCGGCCGCCGCCGCGTAGTTGGCCGACTTGGTCCAGGGCGAGACCACCTCCTCGACGACGAAGCGCGTGGCCCCCACACCCGTGGCGGATTCGAGACAGCGCATCCAGAACGTGGCCACCACCGTGTCGCCCTTGCGGGCCGGCCGGGTGGTGGCGGCCCGCACGCGAACGTTGTACTGCACGCCGTCCGGCGGCTCGACCGAGGTGCGCAGCCGCATCGCCTGCGAGAACGGCTGGCCCTCCACCGCCGCCACTTGCTTGTGATCCGCCGGCGCCCCGCTCAGCGCAAACGCCTTCAGCGGATCATCGGGCAGGATCGAGTACGGCTCGCTCTGCGCGAGCGCGGACAGGCAGGCGGCCAGCAACAGGAAAACCATGCCCACAGCATACCGCAGGCCCCCATCGTAATCCGACGTATGATAGGGATCTGGCGACAGCCGGCTTCAGGCTTGCCGCAGCCGGCGGGGGGAAGCATGGTAAGGCTCTTGTGGTGGTTCTCTCTGGGAGGCTCTCCATGATTGAAACATTCTCGCTCTTCTTTGTCGCGGCCGCCCTCGCGGCCCCCTCGGCCTCGCTCCCCGCCGGGCCATTGATCACCGTCTGGGAGCACAGCGCCAAGGTTGACATTGCTCCGGTGGTGGAAGGCGCCGGGTTCAACACGGTGTGGACCCACGACAAGCCTTACTCAGGCGAGAAGCTCGAAGAGACCCTGATGCACCGCCACCTTCAGACGCCGGGCGTGAAGTACGTCATCGCCAAAATAGAGCGGTCGATCTGGGGGTGGACGCACGAGCAGTCGCTGAAGCACGCCGAATGGATCGCCAACCTGTCGCTCACACAGCAGGGAATCATCGGCGTGTACCTGAACGATTTCTATGGCGAGATGGAGGCGAAGGAGAAGACTCCGGAAAAGGGAGGCAGAACCGCCGGGCAATGGCGCGAGATCATCGCCCGGCTCCGCGCCATCAACCCTCGACTGGCCATCTGGGTCCCCTGTTACCCGCCCCGCGAACTGGAGTACCCGTTCGACTTCGACTTCGACGCGGTCATCTTCAACGTCTACAACACCAAGCAGATTCCCAACGCCGAGAAGCTGCTCGTCGAGGCGGAGAAGAAGTTCCCGGGAAAGCCGATTGTGACCGGGCTCTACCTGAGCGCCGGCAGCGAACGCCGCTGGATCACCGAGGAGGAGTTCAAGGGCCTGATGGACCTTTTCGTCCGGCACATCAACGAAGGCAAGACAGTGGGGCTGAGGATCTTCCGCGCCCAGAACCTCCAGGAGCGCCCCGAATACATGACCTGGGCCAAGGAGGCGCTGGAGAAGCTCAAGCGCAGGTAGACGGTCTCCAGCAAGCGTCATGACCGTTCGCTATGGCCAGTGACGCGCCGCCGGTGCGCGCAGCGCCCAGCCGCGGCGGGTAGCCGTTACTCCGTCACCTCAATCGTCGGCCCTCGTTGCGAGCTCACTTCGGCGCTGCGAGCGATGACCGCGCGGGCCATCTCGATGTAGGCAGCGGCGTGGGGATCGCCGCCGTCGCGCAGGGCGACCGGGCGGCCGGTGTCGCCGCCGCGGCGCACCTCCGGGTCCAGCGCCAGCTCGGCCAGGAAGTGCACGCCCATCTGCCCGGCGGTCGCCCGCCCGCCGCCGCTGCTGAAGACATCGACGCGCTGGTTGCAGTGCGGGCAGATCAGGTAGCTCATGTTCTCGACGATGCCCAGGATCTCCACCCGCACCTGGCGGAACATGTGCACCGCCTTGCGCGCGTCTTCGAGCGACACGCCGGAGGGCGTCGTCACCACAATCGCGCCGGTAATCGGCGCCGTCTGGATCAGGCTGAGCTGCACGTCACCGGTTCCCGGTGGAAGGTCCACCACCAGGTAGTCCAGCTCGCCCCAGTCCACCCCGAGCAGGAACTGCTGGATCACCCCGTGCAGCATCGGGCCGCGCCAGATCAGCGGCCGGTCGCCCGGGCTCAGGAACCCCATCGACATCAGTCGCACGCCGTACTGCTCGATCGGCTGGATGCGGTCGCCGATGGCCTCGGGCGTGTCGTTGATGCCCATCATCAGCGGCACGTTGGGACCGTAGACGTCGGCGTCGAGCAGGCCGGTCCGATGACCAAGCCCGGCCAGCGCCACCGCCAGGTTCACCGCCACGGTGGTCTTTCCAACGCCGCCCTTGCCGGACCCAACGGCGATCAGACTCTTTACTCCGGGAATGGGAAGCTTGGGCTGCTCCCCCTGAGGCATGGAACCCATTACTTTGATCTTAACGCGGCTGGCCCTGGCGCATCAGGTAGTCCCACTGCCGGCCCGCCTGCTCTACGATCCGTGTCACATCGCCCTCCAGCAGGTACCCCTGGCGCGCCAGCTCGCGCGCCGCGGCCGTCGCCTTTTCCAGGTACTCGGCCCGGCTCTTGTAGCGCTGGCTGATCTTCGTTCTTGGAAACGGCAGCCACGAGCCGGCCATGCTGTGGAGTTCATCCGGCGCGCCCAGCTTCGGATCGCGCAGGTTCCACCCGGTGTAGGCAGCCAGCGGCGCCTGCACATCCGGCATCCGGATGCCGCTCGTTTCGTTCCCATCGGCGTCCACCTGCGGCACGAGCATCGCGAACGCCTTGCCCACTTTCGGCGGCTCGAAGCTCACGATGCCGGCGCCGCGGAACTGGGGCCCGTAGTCCACGCGGTAGGCCTTGTGCATGATGGTGGGAAGGGCGACGCCCGGGATCTTGGGGAAACGCACCGCCTCCAGCGGCACAAGCTGCTGCTCGGCCACCCGAGGGTACTGCGAAGCCGGCGGCTCCTGACCGCTCGCCAGCCACCGGTTCATGGCCGCCAGCAGGGCCCGCATCGACCAGCGGAAGTCATTCGGGTTCGTCGGGTTCTGCGTCCCCGAGCGCGGCGGCGGGAAACCGGCGGGGCCATGCTGGCTTCCCGCAAACAGGTAGACGCGCGTGTCCTTGGCCGGCGGCGCGTCCTGTCCGCCGTCGAGCGTGGTATGAATCAGCGACGCCGCCCGCCCGTAATACTCGCACGACGAGTTCGTGTAGAAGATCTTCGGCGTCACCCCCGCCTTCTCGGCCCGCGCCAGCAGGCCGTCGGTCAGACTGGTCTCCGGATCGGTCTGGTCCAGATCGGTGAACGGGAAGATGTCGGTGGGATAGAACATGTTCATGAACGGGTGGGCGTCGCGCGAGGGCTGGGCGAAGCGGTGGTTGAAGCTGCCGCGCCCGCCGCCGGCCACGTGGACCATCAGGCCGTCGAAGACCGGCCGGCCCTTCTCGTCCTGGTTGAACCCGTAGTAGGTGAACGTGCGCAGGAAGCGGCCGCTCTGCGAGACGCCGAAGCCGATCGCCCGCTTCAGGAACCGCCGCTCGCCGGAGAGCGGGAGGATACCCTGCTGGGGCGTCCCGCCGTACTTCAAGAACGAGATCAGGTCGCGCACCGCCGCCGGGCCCAGGCCCACCAACGCCGGGTCCTGCGCCTTGTAGACCACCTCGTAGATCTTGCCCGGCTCGAAGCCGGCGGGCATGAACACCCGCGTGCGGTCCGGCACGGGCTGGCCGTTCTCCTCGCGGGCGAACTGCCACTGGCTGCGGGGGATCACGCGCCGCGCGCCTTCGACGCGGTCCCGCACCGTCAGCTCGGCGCTCTCCGGCTCCAGCACCGGGTAGGCGATCATCGTGCGGTCGGCGAGCGAGAAGCTCAGCGCCGTGCGGTCCGGCACGTGCTCGGAGCGGACCAGGCCGGTGATGGGCCCGTCCTTGCCCCGCGCCGGCGGCGCGAACAGGCGCAGCAGTTGCGGCTGGTCGGGCACGTCGAACTGCCAGCCCAGCCACAGCAGCGTATAGCCTTGCTCCATCAGGAAGCCGTCGCCGAACTGCGTCTCGGCCAGGTTGAACATCCGCAGCATGCCCTTCCCGCCGCGGTTGGAAACCTCGTAGAGGACCGTGCCGTTGCCCTTGCCGCTGTCGCGCGGCTTCAAGATGTAGAAGTCGGCCGAGAACTCCACCTTTCCTTCGGCGTTGCGCGGGGCCAGGTCGATGTCGGTGATGATGCGGTTGGCCGCGAGCGCCGGGTCGACGGCGAAGTACACGCGGCCCGCGAGGCGCTCATAGGCGCCGGGCGCGTCGCCGCGGTCGTGGATCTCAATGCGAACCACGCCGCCGCCGGCCGCCGCCGCCGCGAGCAGGGAAACGAACAGAGCACGCCATACCATTCTGCTATTGTAATTCGGTGACAGGCTACACAACCCCCAAATTCCGTTGCCGTACGAGTTTGGGGGTTGTGTAGCCTGTCACCGAAACTCCGCTCACAGCGTCTTCAGGTAGGCAAGCAGGTGGTCCCTCTCCTGGTCGGTGAGCATTTCCTTGTAGGCGGGCATGCCGTTGCCGCCGGCGTCGATCTGGGAGCGAACGTTCGACTCGGTGACTTTCTTGCCATTCTGCAGCTTCGCTCTCTTGAACAGGCCTTTCAGCCCCGGTCCGACCTTCTTCTCGGCGCTGTCGGCGTTGTGGCAGACGGCGCACTGCTCGAAGATCTCCTTGCCCTTGGCAGGCTCCCCCGCCCAAAGAAGCGCAGCGCCCATAGACGCGAACAAAGCAATTCCCACTTTCATAGGTGTACTTCTTCCAGCTTACACGGTGGCGGTCCGGCCAGTAAAATAGAGGTATGCGCATTCTGATCTTTGCTGGGAAGGGGGGCGTGGGGAAAACCAGCCTGGCGGCGGCCACCGGCGTACGGCTCGCCGAGGCCGGCTACCGCACGCTGGTCATGAGCGTCGATCCGGCCCACAGCCTCGCCGACTCCTTCGACCTGGAAACCGAGCTGTTCCACGGCCAGACGGCCGATCCCTACCGGGTCGGCGAGCGGCTGGACATCTTCGAGCTCAACATCCAGCGCGAGATCAAGCGCCACTGGAACGAGATCTCCGCCTACGTGATCTCGGTGCTGCGCACCACCGGCATCGGCGACGTCGAGGCCGAGGAGCTGGCCATCCTGCCCGGCATGGAAGAACTCAGCGCCATGATGCACATAAACCAGCACCGGCGCGAGAACCGCTACGACGTCATCGTGCTGGACGCGGCCCCGACCGCCGAATCGATGCGCTTCGTGAGCATGCCGACCACGCTCGACTGGTACATGAAGCACATCTTCCCCTTCCAGCGCAGCCTGCTCAAGGCGGTGCGGCCCATCGCCAACCGCGTGGCCCCCTTCGAGTTGCCCTCGGACCGCTACTTCGTCAACATTCAGAAGCTGTTCGAGCGGCTGGAGGGCGTGGACGAGCTGATGGAAGACCCGGCCATCACCAGCGTGCGCCTCATCACCAACCCCGAGAAGATGGTGCTGCGCGAGACCCAGCGCGCCTTCGTCTACTTCTCGCTGCACGGGCTGACGGTCGATACCGTGATCGCCAACCGCGTGCTCCCGGAAGAAGTCAGCGACGCCTACTTCAGCGAATGGCGCCGCTCGCAGGAGGCGATCCTGAAGGAGACCGACGAGTACTTCGCCCCGGTGCCGGTGCGGCGCGTGCCGTTGTTCAGTCACGAGGTGGTGGGCCGGGAGAGGCTGGAAGAGCTGGCCCGGGTGCTGTATGCTCAGGGTGAGGATCCGGCGGCCGTCACCTGCCTGGAAAGGCCGTACACCTTCCAGAAGCGGGACGGCTTGTATGAAATCCGGGTGCTGCTGCCCTTTGCGACCCGGGGAGAGGTCGGGCTGTTTAAGAAGGGGGATGAGCTGGTGGTCGAGATCGGCACGCTGCGGCGTCACATCGGGCTGCCGACCTCGATGGCCAACCTGGCGCCCACGCGGGCCCGGCTGGAGAACAAGATCTTGACCGTCGAGATGAAGGAGGTCCAACGATGAACCAGCAGACAGCGGAGCCGTCGCGCCCGGCGGCGGAAACCTGCCTGTGCCGCGAGATCCAGCGGTTGATCGGCGCCGTGTTCCAGGTGCCCGACGCGACGCGGCAGCACCTCACCAACTCCCGCATCGAGTTCCTGAAGGCGATCCGCAGCCTGATCGACGCGCGCATCAGCCACCTCGCGCAGGCGGGGCAGAAAGGCGCCAAGGTTTTGGTGGAGTGAGGGCTTCAGGACAGGCTGCTGCTGAAGTCCGCCCAAAGCGGAAGCGCCGGGATCGGCACCCGCTCCAGCGCGGCCCCCGGCGTGGATTTGCCCGCGGCTCCAGCGCTCAGCCAGACCATGGTGGATCCGCTGAGCCGCCCGCTGACCGGCGCCCGCCCGGCGCTGGCCCCTTCCAGCACAAATGCAAGCGCCAGCGCGCCGGAATTGGCCCGCAGGGGTGCGATGTCCGTCTCGAGGCTCCTGCGGATGGAGGCAGCGGCGGCCACGGCCGTTGTCCCCGCGCTCTGCGCGGCGCAAGCGGTCCTGACCCGGAGGTGTGCCGCTGCCTCACCGCTCCCTGACGCGCCGGCGGAGATGGTTCCCAGCCCGGTCAGCACGCCACCAGCCGCCGACGATCCCCAGGCACTCGCCGTCAGCCCGTACCCGCGCCCCAGCGCGGCGTGCGCGAAGCAGCCTCCGTCCGTCGCGGCCGCCATCTGTTGCTGCCCCGATAGCGCGCCAGTCGGCGCAGCGGCCCCCACGGAGATGCCGGCCAGCAGGAAGTCGCCCCCAAGGCTCAGGGTCGTGACGAGGGAACGGCCGGCGGGCGTCGCCGCCAGCCCCCTGCCTATCATCCACGCGGCGCCCGCTTGGGCCGAGCCCGCCGACGCGCCCGCCAGCGCCCGGCTCGCGGCCAGCTCCGCCGCGACCCCCGCCGCGCCCCCCGCGGCGGCCACCAGGGCTTGCGCGACCACGCAGCCGCCTTCCGCCTCCGCGCCGCCGTCTGCCCCGCCCTCCAGGCCCTGGGCCAGCGCGGCCTCGGCGCTGACCTGCGACACCCCGGAGCTGGCGCCTTCCAGGTTCATCTCAGTCTTCGGTGATCGTCAGAGCATTGGCGGCGAACGCGGGCGTGTCCCCGGTAGTGACCGTCTTGCTGACGGTCAGATCGCCCCAGTAGAGCAGGTTGCCGGCCGTGGCGGCATCGAAGATGCCGAAGGCCATCACCGTGCCCCAGTTCGCCGTCGCGGTCGGAAAAGTGATCGCGGTGCCGTTCTTCTTGGTCGAGGCCGGCCCTATCGCGGCGGGAAAGTTGGTCGCGTTGTTAGTGACCGCCACCCGCGCGTAGGCGCCGCCGCTCACTTCCGTTCCCCCGCCGGCGTCGGTCGGGGCCGAGGTGAACAGCGCCACGTAGACGGTCGCCGGGCGCGCGTAGTCGGGCCCGCCCAGTATATGATCGAGAAGCTTCGCTTCCAGGTAGTCTGATTTGCTCCCAGCCATATGGTCCTTTCGATGTGAAGGTGGCTTTCCGCTCTTGCCACGCTCCGTTTTGAGCATAACGGCGGCGGGGAGACCTACGGCGCGGCCGGTGCGGGGCAACTGGTTGAAACTAAGGGAGTAGAAAAACTCCGCCGGCGTGTGACCGTGGCCCGCGCGCCACTACTCCTTCAGATCCACGATCGTCGCCCCCGCGGCAGGCAGCGCTCGGGTGGGCGGCCGCGGCTCCCGGCCACGCGGATTTTACCCTCCCGTGACCGTGCCGTGACAAAACGCGGGGGCCGCGCGTATACAATGAAACCGTTTTGCGTCTCAGTGTGCGGGCCGGGTCTGCCCGGCGGCGGGTGCTTCTGCTGCTGACCGCGGTTCTTGTTCCCTACATTGTCCTCGCGGCGCTGAGCCTGCGGCTGATCGGGCAGGAGCGCCAACTGGAAGCCCGGCGCGCCGTCGAGGAGCGCGAGCGCCGCCTGACGCTGCTCGGGCAGCAACTGTTGTCGCTGCTCGAGAATCTCAAGCTGCGGCAACTGGCCAGACTGGTCCCGCGCGGAGACGGGTCCGCGCCCGGCCTGCCGATGGATCGAGCCATCGCGTTCGTGGGCCTCGTCAGGGAAGGCCGGCTGCGATTGCCCTGGGACGACGATCCGGGTGTGCGCCTGTTCCGCAGACTAATAAACGAGGCCCGCTTCGCCGGCCAACTCCGGCAGGTCGAGGCAGAGGAGCGAGCGGCCCGTTACGAGAAGGCCTCGGCGTTGTACAACAGGGTGATCGAAGCGGCACGACATCCGGCGCAGCAAGCTTATGCGCGGCTGTTGCTGGCACAGGGGCTCGAAAAGGCGGGGCGGAAGCCGGAGAGCCGGCGGCAATACGAGCGCGTGCTCGAGTTGCCGCTCGAACACGTCGATGAGTACGGAGTCCCGCTGGCATTCTATGCGGCGCCCCACTTGCTGGGAGATGACCTGCGCCGGCAGGGGATTCTCCGAACCATTCGCATGGCGGCGGAAGGAGAGGGCTGGCTCTCCCCGGCTGCTTTGTACCTGGCGCGCGATCTGGCGCGGACGTTGAAGGTCTCCGAGCTGGAGTCACGGTTCACGGAGCAGATCCGGGACCGTGAGCAGGCCGAGGCGCTTCAGGCGGATTTCGCCCGGCTGGTCCCCGTCCGGCCGGCGCGCGAGCCCCTCTGGAGTGCTTACGGGCAGCCCGTCTGGTTGGTCAGCGTGGCGGCAGGGCCCGGCGGGGTGGACGCTTGGGTGCTCGCGGTGAGGGCTAACGAGGCGCTCCGAGCGCTGGACTCTATCGTCCGCTTGGCCGGGCATGGCGAGGGCGACTCGCTGGGCGAGAGCTTTCCAGACCTGTCGGTCGCTTTGCCGGCGACGGTCGAGCATCCCGCCAGCTACCGGCAGACTCTGCTGATTTCCGCTTTGGCGCTGACACTCACGCTAACCCTGCTGGCCGCCTACCTGCTCTGGAGGGACGTACGGCGGGACGTGGAACTGGCCGAGATGCGCTCGGAGTTCGTCAGCAGCGTTTCGCATGAACTGAAAACGCCGCTGACCACCGTCCGCATGTTCACCGAGACGATGCGTCTGGACGAAGAGATGGACCGCCAAACGCAGTGCGAGTACCTGGACACGGTTCTGAGCGAGAGCGAGCGGCTGGGGCGCCTGGTGGACAACGTTCTGGACTTCGCCAAGATCGAGCAAGGCGCCAGGATCTACCACAGGCAGCCGGTGCGGTTGGAGGAGGTGGTGGAGGAGTCGGCCCGGGTGATCGGTTACCCCCTGAAACAATCGGGCTTCACGCTCGATCTGGCGGTGGAACGAACGCTGCCCCCCATCGAGGCTGACCGCGATGCGTTGCTCCAGGCCATTTTGAATCTGTTGACCAACGCGATGAAGTACTCGGGTAAGTCGCGGCGGATCGGGCTCGAGCTGCGCCGGGAGGGCGCCAACGCGTTGATCGCGGTGACGGACTGCGGAGTCGGCATCGCGCCGGAAGAGCACGCGCGCATTTTCGACCGGTTTTACAGGGCCCCGGCCAGTCAGAGCCAGTACATTCCCGGCGCAGGCCTTGGGCTCACTCTGGTGGCGCATATCGCCAAGGCGCACGGCGGGGATGTGGCCGTACGCAGCAGTCCGGGCGCGGGAAGCACCTTCACCATACGGTTGCCGATACGGGCAGAGTAAGACCATGGGCCGAATCCTAGTGGTGGAAGACGAACCGGCGATCCTCCGCGGACTGACCGACAACCTGCGCCGGGAACAACACGAGGTGTTTACAGCCGAGGACGGCGAGGAGGGCTACCGGCTGGTGAGCGAGAAGCGCCCGGACCTGGTGATTCTCGACCTGATGCTCCCCAAGCTCAGCGGCTACGAGGTGTGCCGCAAAATGCGCGCCGACGGAATGACCATGCCGATCCTGATCCTGACCGCGCGCAGTGACGAAACGGACCGGGTGCTGGGGCTGGACTTGGGCGCCGACGACTACATCGTCAAGCCCTTCTCGGTGCGGGAGCTGCTGGCCCGGGTGAGGGCGCACCTGCGGCGGGCGCAGCCGGTTAAGAGCCCGCCCGACCAGATCACCGTCGGGGAGGTGACGGTCGATTTTCGCAGCTACGAAGCGCGCCGGGCGGGGCAGCCGCTGGAGATGACCCGCCGCGAGTTCCAGGCCTTGCGGCTGCTGGTTTCGCGACCGGGCGAGGTAGTGACGCGGGAAGAGATGCTGGAACAGGTGTGGGGCTTGCACGTTTATCCGACCACGCGGACGGTGGACAACCACATCGCCGCGCTGCGCGCCAAGCTGGAGCCCGATCCGGCCCGCCCCAGGCACCTGCTGACCGTGCGCGGCGTGGGCTATAAATGGGCGCCCTGAGGGTGATGACACTCCGATGACAGACATTTTGCATGGAAATTGCGTGGCGGTGTGGGTGCTATGACACGGGAGATTTTCGTCGTGGCTAGCGTTGAGTGAGGAGGTAAGGCCATGAAGACGATCTCAACAGTGGTGGTGGCGGCAGCGCTGGCGTTCGCGTTGCCGGCCAGCGGGGCGGCGCCGGCACCCAGCGGCAACGAGCTTTTCCAGAAGGCCCTGGTAAAAGAGCGCAGCGAAGGCGACCTGGCCGGGGCGATCAAGCTGTACCAGACCGTCCTCCAGAAACATGGCAAGGACCGGAAGCTCGCGGCCAAAGCGCTGCTGCAACTGGGCCGTTGCCATGAGCGGCTGGGCCAGGCCGATGCGCGCAAGGCCTACGAGCGGCTGTTGCGCGAGTACGCCGAGCAGACCGAACAGGTGGAGGACGCCCGCGCGGGGCTGGCGGCACTGGGACGCCCGGCGCATCCTTCGGCGGTCACGCTGCGGCGGGTCTGGGCCGGTCCTGGCTCCGACGCGACAGGCGGAATCTCGCCTGACGGCCGCTATCTCAGCTTCACGGATTGGGAGACCGGGGACCTCGCGGTACGGGATCTGGCCACCGGGCAGAACCGCCGGTTGACCAGGAAGGGCGCCTGGAACGACTCCGCCGAGTATGCCTTGAATTCCACATGGTCCCCCGACGGTAAGCGGGTGGCTTACGGCTGGTACAACAAGGATTCTTACTACGACTTGCGCCTCGTGGGGCTGGATGGCTCCCAGCCTCGTGTTCTTCTGGCGGACAAGGAATGGACCTGGCTCCAGCCTTTCGACTGGTCGCCCAACGGCAAGGAGATCCTGGCTCTCCTCTCACGAACGGGCCTCTTGCGAATTGTCTTGGTCTCGGCTGCCCAGGTCTCCCTCCGGGTTCTCAAAGAATGGCCGGACTCGCGCTGGCCGCAGAAGCTGAGCTTCTCACCGGACGGCCGCCACATTGTCTGTGACCCGTACGGGGGCGCACGCCCTCCCGGGGGCGAAATTTTCCTGCTTTCTTCCGCCGGCGGCGAGGAAACGCCTCTGATCCAGCACCCGGCCGGTGACTGGAGCCCGGTGTGGACGCCGGACGGCAAGAAAGTCTTGTTTGCCAGTGACCGAACCGGCACGCTGGGCTTCTGGGCCATCGAGGTGACCGATGGAAAGCCTCAGGGGTCTCCCGAGCTGGTCAAGCCGGATATCGGGCGGCTCGCCTGGACGATGGGCTTCACCCGTCAGGGCTCGCTCTACTATACTGTCGAGACCGGGATGGAAGACGTGTACGTCACCGAACTGGATCCGGCCACCGGCAAAATGTTGGCGCCGCCGGCGCGGGTTGCCAACCGCTTCGTAGGAACTAACATGGGACCCTCCTGGTCGCCGGACGGCCAGTACCTTGCCTATCACTCATGGCGCGGCCCGCTGCCGTTCGACGCGCCGGGCGCTCTGACGATCGTGATCAAGTCCGTGAAAACCGGTGAGGAACGTGACCTCTCGATCAAACTCGATCAGAATAGTCCGGTCCGTTGGTTTCCGGACGGGAAGTCGTTCCTTGTCCGCACTACCTCAAGAGAACGATCAGACCGGCCGCCGGGTCTTTACCGAATCAATGCCGAGAGCGGCGAAGTCAGCTTGATCAAGCGGGTAACCGGGGTCAGCAGCCATCGTCCCGAACTGTCTCCTGACGGAAAGGCGATCTTCTACGTTCAGCATGAGAACTCCAAGGCTACGCGCATCGTGGTTCACCAGATGGAGACTGGAGAAGAGAAAGAGCTTTTTCGGAGCGTGTCCCCTCAGTCCATCCGGCAGAACCTGTGTCCTTCACCGGATGGCCGGCAGCTTGCGTTCGTGTTGCGTGACTCGGCAACGAGCTCTGCGGCGGTCAAAATCATGCCGGCGGGCGGTGGTGAGTTGCGCGAATTGATCGGGGGCCCGCAGTATCGGGATGTTGAGGCAGGAGGTTGGTCGCCTGACGGTCGCTACCTGTTCATTGTGACGGGCGGGAAGCTTTCCCAGCTATGGCGCGTCTCCGCCGAAGGCGGCGAGCCCCAGAAGCTCGATGTGAACATGCGGCGCTTGCGCTATCCCGCCGTTCATCCCGACGGGCGGCGCATTGTCTTCGATGCGGGCACGCGGAGGGATCAGGACCGGGAGGTCTGGGTGATGGAGAACTTGCTGCCGCCGGCCGGGGCCAAGTGAGCGGCGCCCGTAGCCGGACCGGATGATCGTACAATAAAGCCCATGGGGACCTGCACGCTGGTGCCGGTGAGCGAGTACCTCGCAACCAGCTACCATCCCGACCGCGAGTACGTGGACGGCCTCCTTGTGGAGCGAAACGTGGGAGAGAGAGACCACAGCAGACTGCAAATCTTGCTCGGGACATATCTCTGCAACCGGGAAAAGCAGTGGAACATTCGCGCCTACACCGAGCAGAGGGTTCAGGTGTCACCAACTCGTTTCCGCGTCCCGGATATCTGCGTGGTGGCAGGGTCCGAGCCGGAGGAGCAGGTCTTCACACAACCACCCTTCATCTGCATCGAGATCCTTTCGGCGGACGACCGCATGGATGAGGTCCAGATGAAGATCGACGACTATCTCGCCTTCGGAGTGCGCTACGTCTGGCTGATCAATCCCCGGACCCGGCGAGCCTTTGTTTGCACGGCGGATGGCATGCGCGAGGCGAAGGACGGCATTCTTAGAACGCAAGACCCGGAGATTGTGGTTGGTCTCTCCGAGGTTCTCGGGGGCCGCTGAGGCCGGTACGCTGTCCGACGGTCACTCCTTCAGCTCCACGATCGTCGCCCCCGCCCCGCCTTCGCTTTGGGGCGCCGCGTAGAACTTCTCGACGTGCGGGTTCCCGGCCAGCAGCTCGGCGATGGCGCGGCGCAGCACGCCCATACCGTGGCCGTGTACGATGCGGACGCGGCTGACCGCGGCCAGCGCCGCGCTGTCCAGGAACTTGTCCACGTTGGCACAGGCCTCCTCGGCCCTTTGGCCGATCACGTTGATCTCCCGCACCTCGGCGTACGCCCTGGGGCCGGGCTTGAACGAAACGCCCCGCGGCAGCTTCGCGTCCTCGGCGGCCTCCGGCAGCACTTCGAGCACGTCGTCGCGCGCGACCTGCATCTTCACGAAGCCCGCCTCGACCTCGATCAGGTCCTTGCCGAGCAAGCGCCGCACGCGGACCGGCTCGCGGATGCCCTTCAGACGCACCCGCGCGCCCTCGGTCAACTGCGGCGGCGCGATTTCCCCCTGGCGCGCGTCGTCCCGCGTCCCGACGAGCGTGACGTCCATCTCCTCGCGCAACTCGCGCTTCACCCGGGCCACGCGTTGCAGCGCCTTCTTCTCCGCCGGAGCGCCGGCCAGGATCTTCTCGATGGTCTCCCGCGCCTGCTCCTCGAACTTGGCCAGCACCAGCTCGGTGCGCCGCTCCAGTTCCTTGATCTTGGCCGTCTCCCGCCGCTCCCACTCCGCCGCCAGCGACTTCTCGCGGGCCGCCAGCCGGTCGCGCTCCTCGCGCAGGCTTTCCTCCAGCCGCCGCGCCTCCTCGATGCTCCGGTGCAGCTCCTTCAGGAACCGGCCGAGGTCCTGCTCGCGGCTGCCCAGCGTGGCCCGCGCCCGCTCCAGCAGCGCCGTCGGCAGCCCCAGCCGCTGGGCGATGTCGATCCCGGCGGACTTGCCCGGCGCGCCCAGCCGCAGCACGTAGGTCGGCTCCAGCGTCTCCTCGTCGAAGCCCATCGAGCCGTTCAGCACCCCGGCGGTGTTGGCCCCGTAAACCTTCAGCGCCAGCAAGTGCGTCGAGGCCAGCGTGAAGGCGCGGGACGCGCGGAAGTGATCGAGGATCGCCACCCCCAGCGCTCCGCCCTCCTCCGGATCGGTGGACCGGCCCAGCTCGTCCAGCAGGACCAGCGAGTCCGGGGTGACCTCAACGGCCATGTCGCGGATGCGCGAGATGTGCGCCGAAAACGTGCTCAGGCTCTCCTGGATCGACTGGAAGTCGCCCATGTCGGTCAGCACCTGGTCGAAGAAGGGGAACTCGGCCTCGGCGCACGGCACCGGCAGCCCGGCCTGGGCCATCAGCGCCAGCAGCCCGACGGTCTTGAGCGTCACCGTCTTGCCGCCGCTGTTCGGCCCGCTGATCAGCAGCACCCGGCGCTCGCTGTCCAGGGTGAGCGACGCCGGCACCACCCGCCCCTGCCGCCGCCGCAGCACGTCCTCGAGCAGCGGATGGCGCGCGTCGCGCAGCAGCAGCCGGCCCGCGCCGGGCGGGCTGAAGCGCGGCGCCGTGCAATCGAACTCGCGCGCGAACGTCGCCTTGGCGAACAGCAGCTCCAGCTCGCCCAGGATGCGCACCGTGCGGGCGATCGCCTCGGTGTAGTCCCGGAGACGGGCCGTCAGCTCGAGCAGGATGCGGTGCACCTCGCGCAGTTCCTCCTCGGCGAGCCGCACCAGCTCGTTGTTCAGCTCGATGGTGGCCAGCGGCTCGACGAACAGCGTGTGCCCGGTTCCGCTGGCGGCGTGAACCACTCCCTCGATGCGCCGCTTCCGGCCGGTCACCACCGGCACCACGAACCGCTCGTTGCGGATGGTGATGAACTCCTCTTGCAGCACGCCATCCTCGTGGTGGACGCGCAGCAAGCGCTCCAGCGTCTCCTCGATCAGCTTCTTCTGCCGCTCGATGTCGCGGCGCAGCCGGGCCAGCTCGGGGCTGGCGTGGTCGGCCACCGTGCCGTCGGGCAGCACCTTGCCGGCCAGGTCGCGCAGCAGCGAGCGGAACTCGCCCATGGCGGCGCCGCGGGCGCCCAGCTTAGGGAAGCGCCCGGCGACCGCCAGCAGGATGGCGCGGATGTCGGTGGCGCGGTCGAGCAGCTCGGTCATCGAGAACAGCTCTTGGGCTTCGAGCGACGCCCCTTCGATCCGCAACTTGCGCATCGCCTCCCAGGGCTCGGGGAGCGAGTCGAAGCGGAGGCGCATGGCCGCGCCGCGCGCGGCCGGCTGCGGCCTGGCGGCCGCGTCCAGGTAAGCGATGGCTTCGGCCACCTCGGCAAGCGTCGTCTCGACCGCGGCCCGGTCGTCGCTCGGCGCCAGCTTCTCCAGCTCCGCCTGGCCCAGCGGGCTGGCGACGTAGCGGGCCACAACCTCGCGCAGGGCCTCGAATTCCAGCAGCGCCGCGCTCGTGTTCCTCATCGCGCCGGCGCTCCCTCACGGTGGGAACTCAATACTGCACCGCCCCTTTCACATCCAGCCGTATGCGGTACACCGACGTCCGCGCCGTCACGT
>JBBTDS010000456.1:17397-19251 GCA_038060875.1 Acidobacteriota bacterium
ACCGCCCCTTTCACATCCAGCCGTATGCGGTACACCGACGTCCGCGCCGTCACGTAGAGCGTCTGGAAATCGGGGTCGCCGAAGGCGCAGTTGGCCGGCGTCTCGGCGATCTCGATCGTGGTCAGGTGCTTCCCCTGCGCCGAGTACACGGCCAATCCCTTCGCGGTGACGTAGAGGTTGCCCTTCTCGTCCACCTTCATGCCGTCGGGCACGCCGTCGATCCCGCTGACCACCACCCGCTCGTTGGACGCTTTGCCCTGGCGGTCCAGATCGTAGGCCCGCACGTTGCGCTCGTCGGAGTTGGCCACGTAAAGGACCCTGCCGTTGGGCGCGAGCGCAATCCCGTTGGGCCGCCCCTGCGGTTTGGCGATCAGCTCCATCTCGCCCTTCGGCCCGAGGTGGTAGACGCCGTAGAAATCCAGCTCGCGCGCGTCGGCCTGGGCGCCGAACGCCGGGTCGGTGAACCAGACGTGCCCGTCCCGGCGCACCACGATGTCGTTGGGCGCGTTCAGGCGCTTGCCCTCCCAGCGTTCGGCCAGCACCTCGATCTCGCCTTTCTTGTTGGTGCGGGTGACGCGCCGCGTGCGGCTCTCGCAGGTGTAGAGCCGGCCCTGCGCGTCGAACGCATTGCCGTTGGCCCCGTTGGACTCGACGCGGAAGTTAGTCGCCCCCTTGGCGTCCAGCTTCACGATCAGGTTCTGCGGCACGTCGCTGAACAGCAGGAAGCCCTCGCGCGACCAGACCGGCCCTTCGGTGAACTTGTAACCGGCGGCCACCCGCTCGACCTTGAGCTCGGAGAAGTCCTGCGCGAGCAGACCCCCGGCCAGCATCACGGCAACGATCAGTTTCATAAGAACTCCGACATCGGGACGACGCGGCGCTCGGCGATGCTGCGGTAGGCCGCCTCGACCGCGCCGAAGGTTTTCAGGTAATCGCGCGCCTCGGACTCGAACGGCGCGCCGCTGGCGAGGCACGCGATGAAGTGCTGCTGGGTGGCGCGCACGCTGTCGCCTCTGTAGCCCTGGCGGACGTCGTTCACCCAGAGGCGGGTGGCGCCGCGGCAGACGTCGCCGGTCGCGGTGACGTCGAGCGCGCCCGCGTCGCCTTCGAAGACGGCGTCGCCCAGCGGCGGGCTGTCGGGCGCCAGGTCAAGAAAGCGGTGGCCGTCGATCGCGCCGTGGAGCCCGCCCTGGTGGGTGAGCAGGATGAGCGCCTGGTCCTCGCCGGCGATCACCGGGTTGATTCTCCGCGCCTGGGCGCAGACCGTGGCGATGTCGCCGAACAGGAACCGCGCCGTGTCGATCTGGTGCACCAGGGTTTCGTAGATGAGCAGGCGGGGCATGCGGCTGAAGTAGGGTTGGTGAGAGTACGGCGCCGGCCCGCCGCCGTCGTTCTTGCGCACGCGGAACGAGTAGCCGACGGGGCGGCCGATGTCGCCGTGCTCGATGCGCTGCTTGACCACGCGGAACCACGGCTGCCAGCGCCAGTTCTCGTGGATCATGAGCCGCACGCCGGCCTGCTCCGCGGCCTCGACCATGGCCAGCGCCTGGTCCCAGTCCGGCGCCATCGGCTTCTGGCAAATGATCGGGATGCGCCGCTCCGCGGCCAGCCGCACCAGCGCCAGGTGCGTCTCGGGCGTGGTGGCGATATCGACAAAATCGAGGCGCTCGTTGTCGAGCATCTCCTCGGCCGACTGATAGGCGCGCGGCGCCGATCGCCGCGCCCGTTCCAGGTCCAGGTCGCAGGCGGCCACGATCTCCGCCTCCGGCATTCGGCGCCACGCTTCGAGCTGGATCTGGCCGAAGAATCCGCAGCCGACCAGGCCGCCCTTGAGGTTCATCGCTTTCTTATTGT
>JBBTDS010000457.1:0-11986 GCA_038060875.1 Acidobacteriota bacterium
CAGCACGGGTCTGTGCGGGGGGTGCCGGGTAACCGGCATCCCTACCGCGACCGGCCGTGGGCTTCAGCCCACGGTCACGGCGAGCTTAAGCTCCGACCCAGAGGGTACCCGGGCGCCCTGAAGGGTGCGCCACGTGATCGCCGTGAACTGTCAAAAGCTGGCCGAGACAGGACACTGGAGCTGATGCCGTTCGGCGGCACGGTGAGCGTGTTTCCGTTCAGGTCCTGAATCGACTTCAGCGTCCCGTCCGCGCCGATCTTGTACACCCGGCCATAGGAATCGGTGTAAGTGTACAGCGTCGGGTTGTTCGGCGCCGGGTTGTAGACCACCTGGCAGCCGTCGGAGGCGAGCGAGCCGAAAACTCCCGCCTCCGGCGTGTACTTCACGTTCAGCAAAAAGTAGAACGGGAAGCCCTGCGACTGCGGGGTGAACTGGAAGGTCACCCGGCGGCCGTGGAGCGTGAGCGTCACGTCCTTGGCGGAGTTGACCTCCAGGCGCGTGCCGAGGGCGAGCTTCCAGCCGTAGCCGAAGTCGCCCACCTTGCCGCGCTCCAGGCTGTCGTAGGTGCGCGCGATGGTGATGGGCAGCCCGGCCACCGGAACCATCAGGTCGGTGGCGGTGGCCATGATCCGCCCCGGCTTGTTCTCCCCGGCCACCTTCACCGTGATCAGGCTGGTGGTCGTCTCGCTGCCAGAGGCGCGCAGCCGCGCCGGCGCCGCCGCTCACATTCGGCCCCAGCGTCGTACCAATCCAACCGGGCGAGGCCAGCGGCGAATCGGGCGCCGAGCCGGGCGGCGGAGGCGTCGAGCCGGGCGGCATGGTCCAGGGCACCGTCACGATGTTGGAGAAGCCCATCATGCCGCTGATCGAGGCCACGGCCTGGGCCGTGTCGTTGCCAGGGTTCGTGCCGGTGTAAGTGAACGAGGCGCGGCCGGTCGCGTCGGTGGCGGCGTTAAATCCCGGATGCCGGGGGATGTTAATGCCTATGAATCGCCTGCCCTGGCGCCTGCTATCGTAAGTGGATATGAAGGTCTGCCGGAGGCCCACACTGCCATGAAGATTACGCGCTTGACCACCGCCGTCCTCGAGGCCAACTTCGACTGGACCTTCGTCAAGGTCGAGACCGACGAGAAGATCACCGGATACGCCGAGGCGTTCGTCGGGCCGGGCCTGTCGGCGGTGATCCGCGAGTTCGAGATGGTGCTCGCCGGCGAGGACCCCACCTCGATCGACCGCATCCTGCGCCGGCTTCGCATGCGGTGCGTGCACGCCTACCCCGGCCTGGCGGCCCACGCCATCGGCGGCATCGAGGCGGCGCTGCTGGACATCATCGGCAAGAAGTACCGCCTGCCGGTCTGGCAGATTCTCGGGGGCAAGTATCGCGACCAGGTGCGCCTCTACGCCGACTGCCACGGCGGCGACGCGCTGGAGGGCCTCGGCCCGCTGGTGAACCCGCGCATCCCGGCCTGGATGCGCCAGGAGGGCGAGCCGGAGCACCGGAGCGTGGTCAGCCTGAAGCACCACGGCTGGGACGCCTCCAGACGGGAACACTGGACGCCCCACGCCTACGCGCACCGCGCCCGCGAGATGGCCCACCGCGGCTTCACCGCCCTGAAATTCGATGTGGACGTGCCGACGCCCTACGAGACCGACGAATACAACCGCGACCTGAGCCGCACCGAGATCGAGTACGCCGCCTGCCTGGTGGCGGCGGTGCGCGAAGCGGTCGGCCCGGAGGTCGGGCTGGCCGTCGATTGCCACTGGAACTACAACGTGCAGGCGGCCGTCGAGCTGGCCCGCGCGCTGGAGCCTTACAACCTGCTCTGGCTGGAGGACCCGGTGCCGCCCGAGAATATCCCCGCCCTGGGGGTGGTGCAGCGCAACACCCGCCTGCCGGTGGCCACTGGCGAGAACCACTGCCACCGCCTCGATTTCCAGCGGCTCATCCTGGAGGCGGGCCTGCGCGTGCTCGCCCCCGACGTCCAGAAGATCGGGCTCTGGGAAGGGCGCAAGGTCGCCGATTTCGCAGACGTCCACTACGTCAACCTCGCGCCCCACAACATCAGCGGCCCGGTGGGCACGATGGCCGGCGTCCACCTCTGCGCCGCCATCCCCAATTTCCTCGCCCTGGAGTGGCACGCCGCCAGCGTGCCGTTCTTCGACGAGTTGATCACCGGCGCCGAGGGCCCGCTCATCCGCGACGGCAAGATCCGCGTCCCCGACGCCCCCGGCCTCGGCGTCGCGCTCAACGAGGAGGTGGCCTACCGCTACCGCAAGCCGGGCGAGCGCTTCTTCGAGTAGCATAGGCCTCCTGGCCTGTCTCTCCGGGCGGGCGACAAGTCAGGAGACTTATCCTACGGGGGGAAACCGTGATGTCTGAAGCTAACCGCCGGGAACTGCTCGGCAATCTGGGCGCCTTGCCCTTCCTTAAGGCGCGGGCCCCGGAGCAAGCCGCCGTGGCCGGCGCCACCCCCGGCAACGCGAATCAGTGGGGCCTGGTTACGGCCGAGGAGCAACAGAACTATGCCCGGCTCAAGGCCCTGGACTTGAACGCTCGGATAGTAGTTGCCAAGCAGGCGAACATGCCGGTTGGGAAAATCGGCGACCTCTCCGTCGGCCGGCTGATCAGCGGCAGCAATCTCATTAACATGAACATGCACGCGCGGGATCTGCCTTACGTGCGCGACCTTGCGACCCGTTATGCCACTGAAGGAAGAATGTTCATGACGCTGAAGAAACTTGAGGAACATGGCGTCAACACCTTCGTTCTCAAGGCCGGCAACTTCAGGCAGTACAACCTGAGGAAGTACAAAACCGAATGGGGCGGCAAGCTGCAATGGATCGCCGACGTGATAGCCGGCACTAACATCGACATGTTCGAAAAAGTGCTGGTGGAACATCTGGAGCTGGGCGCGGGCGCCGCCTATTTATGGGGAGGCTCCAGCGACCAGTGGTACTACCGGAAGAAAGCGGGCAACATCGTCAAGGCCTACGAGATCATGAGGAAGTACAAGATCCCCACCGGCATCGCCGCGCACCGGCTGGAGCCGATCGCGTTCTGCGAAAAGGAAGGACTCAAGCCCGACTTCTATCTCTTGACGTTTCATCATGACCGATATTGGTCCGCTCATCCGAAACAGAACCGGCGGTTCATAGAGATGTTCGAGAAAGACCGCCCGGAGCACGACCAGTACCACGACAACATGTTCTGCCACAACGCCGAGGCGACTGCGGCCTTTATGGAAAACGTAAGAGTCCCCTGGATCGCCTTTAAGGTCATGGCCGCCGGAGCCATCACGCCGGAGGACGGATTCAACTACGCGTTTCAGAACGGCGCGGACTTCATTTGCGTGGGCATGTTCGACTGGCAGGTGGAACAGGACGTGGAGATTGCGATAAAGAGCATCGCGGCGGCCAGAGGCCGCAAACGGCCCTGGTTTGGATAGGGCTGGCAGGAACGGGCGATCTGATATATACTCGGATTCGCTCACATCAGGAGGACCCATGGCCAAGACTGGAATGGCGTTTCTTGTACTGGTCGCGTGTGCGGCGCCCATGGCGGCGCAACTCGACCGCGGCACCATCACCGGCATGATCACGGATCCAAGCAGCGCCGTGATCCCAGCGGCCGAAATCACGGCCACCAACATGGATACGGGTGTGTCCAGCCGGGCCGTCACCAACGAGGTGGGTCTCTACACGCTGTCCAACATCCCGATTGGACGCTATGAGATCAAGATCGCGGCCGCCGGGTTCAAGGCCCACACCCGGTCCGGCATCACGCTCACCGTGGCCCAGACGCTGCGTCTCGACGTGAGGCTGGAAACCGGGACAGTTCAGGAGAGCGTGACGGTCACCGCCGAGGCGTCGCTGCTGAAGCTGGACACATCCCAGGTTTCCACGACGATCCAGAGCCGGGCCATCACCGATCTGCCGCTCTCCTTCGCCGGCGGGCGCGCCATCGAGAACTTCGCCTACGCGCTCACGCCGGCGGTGGAAGGCAACAACTGGACGTCCTACATCGCCGGGGCCCCGGCGTTCAGCAAAGAGGTCATGATCGACGGCATGTCGGCGACGGCGCAGATCCAGGGACACGTGGGCGAGTCCAGCCCGACCATGGAGGCGGTCCAGGAGTTCAGCGTCCAGACCAGCGGCATGTCGGCGGAGTACGGCCGCACCTCGGGCGGCGTGTTCAACTTCGCGCTGAAGAGCGGCACCAACGATTTCCACGGCAGCGCCTTCTACTACTTGCGGAATGAGATTTTCAATGCGAACAGTTGGATGAGCAACTGGCGCCTGAGCCAGTCGCCGAACGATCCGCGGTACGTGCGGGCGCGCGACCGGCAGTTCCTCGGCGGCGGCAGCGCCGGCGGCCCTATCCGCATCCCCAAGATCTACGACGGCCGCAACCGCACGTTCCTGTTCGGCGCCTTCGAGCACTACACCCAGGAGAGACTCCAGCTCAGCCAGGATTACGTCTCGACCGTCCCCATCCCGGAGTTCCTCGACGGCAACTTCAGCAAACTGCTGACCTCAACCGTGCTAGGCAAGGATGCGCTGGGCAGAGACGTGCTGTCCGGGCAGATCTTCGATCCCAAGACGATGAGGAGAGAAGGCACCCGCTGGGTCGCCGACCCGTTCCTGGGCAACATCATCCCGAAGTCCCGGATGAGCGCCGTCTCTTCGAAGATCATCGACATTTACAGGAAGAGCTACCTGCCGATGATCGGGGACCGGCTGACGAACAACTCCACCCGGACGCAGTACAACACGCCGTGGTTCCACCAGACGCAGTTGACGTTGAAAGGCGACCATGCCGTTTCGGCGAGCAACAAATTCAGCGGCTCTTTCATCTGGACACAGCGGCCCCGCATCCTGGCCGACGCCGGCGGGGTCTGGGATCCGCTGGACACCGACCGGCGCGGCGGTCCTTTCGCCCGCTCGCGCAAGCAGGAAGTCACCAGCCGGGCCACGCGGTTGAGCAACAACTGGACCATCCGGCCCAACCTGCTCAACACGGCCTCGATTGCGTTCAACCGCTACCGCAACCCGAGCCTCTCGACCCAGATCGCGAAGGGCTGGAACAAGTACCTGGGTCTGGAGAAATCGACCAGCGCCGGGCTGTTTCCCGACATCGGTTTCGGCAGCGCGGTGAACGGCGTGGGCACCGAGCGGATCGGCTACAACTCCAGCGGCTACTATGTGGGCAACACCTACATCATGGGCGACAACCTCGTCTGGGTGAAGGGGCGCCACACGATGAAGTTCGGCGGCCAGTTCTGGAAGCAGCAGATCAACAGCCACGCCGGTCTGGATACGCTGAGCTTCACCTTCGCCAACTCGACCACGGGAGTTCCGGGCGAGGCGTGGGGCAACCGGGTGGGGTTCGGGTTCGCCAGCTTCTTCTTGGGAGAGGTTTCCAACGCGGGCAAGGCGGTGCCGTTCGACCTGTACGGGCGCCGCGACTACATCGAGCTCTACCTCCAGGACGATTTCAAGGTATCGAACCGGCTCACCCTCAACCTGGGACTGCGCTGGGAACAGGCGCAACCGTTCCGCGAGAAGTACGCCCGGTGGGCGAACTTCAACCCGCAGGTCACCAATACACAGTACAACCTGAAGGGCGCCCTGGAGTTTCTCTCCGGCCCGGGCGACTCCTTCGAGCGGAACAAAGACTGGAAGGAGTTTTCGCCGCGGATCGGCGGGGCGTACCGGCTGGCGAACAAGGCGGTCCTCCGCGGCGGGTACGGGATCTACTTCATCCCGGTCGGCATCAACTACTGGAGCGGAACGCCCTACGGATTCGCCCCGGGCTACAGGGGCAGCAACATCCTCACGGCCACGGGCAACCTGCCGCGGTTCAACTGGGACGGAGGCTACCCGGACAACTATGTGCCGCCGACCAAAGACCCCAACACCCTGATCTGGGGGATGGTGGCGATCGAACCCGACAGCTTGTTCCAGGGCTACGCGCACCAGTACAACGCCAGCGTCCAGTACGAGTTCACCCCGCACCTGGTGGTGGAAGCCACGTACATGGGCAACAAGGGCAGGCGGCTGCACCACGGCGCTCTGAACCGCAACCAGCCACTGCGGGCCGCGTATGAGGACCCCAAGGTGAATCCGACGGCCTGGGTATCGGATGCCGGCAGCGCCGCCGCCGCCGGCGTGCCGTTCCCGTACAGCGGCTTCTCCGGCTACGCCGGCTTTGCGCTGCAACCTTTCCCGCACGTGGCCGCGGTGACTTGGGGGCCGGTCTACTACGTGGGCACCAACCGGGGATCTTCGGGGTATGACTCCTTCCAGCTCCAGTTGACCAAGCGCATGTCGAATGGCCTCGCCGCCCAGGCCTCTTACAACCTCTCTAAGTCCGTCGGCAATGTGGAGACGGCCTTCGACGAGACGTGGGACGCAACCGGCGGCGTCCAGGATATCCGGAACCTGGGGCTGGATGCGAAGACCGTCCTGCCATACGACCAGAGGCACATACTCAAGGGCTACGTTCAGTACCAGCTTCCGTTCGGCAAGGGCCGCAAGTACGTGGGCGGCGCACCCGGCTGGGTGAGTGCCATCGTCGGCGGGTGGGATGTCACCTGGATTTACAAGTACATGACCGGCGGGCCTCTGGGGATTTCGCCCAACGTCTGGTATCCCGGCTGGGACGGATCGGTTTATGCGGACTGGAACCAGAACGCGGACCTGTCGCGGAAATTCGACACGGGCAACTTCAATCCGGGCAAGCAGAACGATCCCGTCAACCTGTACTTCGACCGGGCCGCATTCTCGGATCCCAAGGACCACAAGCTCGGCAACGGCCGGCGCCGTTACGATCAGCTCCGCGGGTTGGGCTGGTCGAACGAGGACATCGGGCTGCTCAAGTACTTCCGTTTCACGGAGAGCATTAACCTCCAGGTCCGGGCCGAGTTCCTGAACCTGTTCAACCGTCACCATTACGCGAACCCGAACACGGGCCTGGGCAACCAGACCAACTTCGGCTACGTCACGGGCCTGAGCGGCGAGCCGCGCAACGTGCAGGTGGGTCTCAGGCTGGGCTGGTAGGACAGGCCCCCCGGCCTGACTCTCCGGGGGGCGACAAGTCGGGAGACTTATCCTACTTGGGGTACGATGGGAACATGGCTGAGCAGCGTGTGCGCATCCTGGTCGTGGACGATGACGCCGACGTACGGTTGGTGCTGCGGCGGATGCTGGAAGGCGCCGGCCACGAAGTGATCGAGGCGCCCAACGGCAAGGCGGCGATGGCGGAGTGCCGCAGCCAGCCTGTCGATCTGATGATCACCGACATCTTCATGCCGGAGCAGGAGGGCATGGAAACCATCAGCCAAGTGCGCCGCGAATACCCGCATCTGAAGATCATCGCCGTCTCCGGCCAGACCTCGGCACTCTACTTGAAGATGACCAAGCTGCTCGGCGCCCAGGCCACGCTGGAAAAGCCGCTGCGCATGGAGAAGGTACTGGAGACTGTCAAGGAAGTGCTCGGGTGCCGATAGATCGCAGGCGGTTTCTGGGCGCCGCCGGCGCGCTGGCTCACGGGGCCGCGGGGGACTACCGCAGCGTGTTGCTGCTGATCGGCGACGACCACAGCGCGGTGGCCGGCTGCTACGGCGACCGCGTCATCGCCACGCCCAACATGGACCGCCTGGCCGGCGACGGCGTCCGCTTCACCCACGCCTTCTGCACCACCGCCTCGTGCAGCGCCAGCCGCTCGGTCATTCTCACCGGCCTGCACAACCACGCCAACGGCCAGTTCGGCCACGCCCACGCGCCGCACAACTTCCACACCCACCAGTGGGTACACCCGATTCCCCGCCTCGCCAAGGCGCGCGGCATCGCCACCGCGGTCATCGGTAAGCTGCACGTCAACCCGCCCTCGGTCTACACCTGGGATCACGAGCTGCCCGCCAAGGGCGGCGTCCACGGCATGGCCCAGCAGGCCGCCGAGTTCTTCAAGAAGATCGGCCAGCGGCCGTTCTACCTGCACGTGGGTTACACCGAACCGCACCGCGGCGGCGACCCCAGCGGCTTCGCCAACACGCGCCCGCACCCCAACGTGAAGAAGACCGCCTACTCGCCGGCCGACGTCATCGTGCCGCCGTTCCTGCCCGACATTCCCGAGGTGCGCCGCGAGCTGGCCGAATACTACCAGGCCGTAGACCGCCTCGACCAGGGCATCGGGTTCATGCTCGAAGCGCTGGAGAAGGCCGGCCGCGCCAAGGACACGCTGGTCATCTACATCAGCGACAATGGCATGCCCTTCCCCGGCGCCAAGGCCAGCTTCTACGATTCCGGCCTGCGCCTGCCCATGATCGTCGCCGCGCCCGGCGCCGCGCGGCGCGGCATCACCAACAACGCGCTGGTCAACTGGACCGACATCCTGCCCACCGTCATCGACTGGATGGGCATCCCCGGGCCCTCTTACCCGCCGCACGGCCGCAGCGTGCTGCCGGTGCTGGAGCAGGCCTCGCCCGCCGGCCGCGACGAGATCTTCTTCTCCCACACCTTCCACGAGGTCAACAACTACTACCCCATGCGCGGCATCCGCACCCGCCGCCACAAGTACGTCCGCTTCCTGTTCCCCGAACTCGATATGCCGCTGCCGAGCGACCTGTTCGGCTCGGCCACCTGGCGAGCGGTCCGCGCCGGCAAGCTCGAGCAGATGGGCCGCCGGCGAACCGCCGCCGTGCTGCGCCACGCCCACGAAGAGCTGTACGACCTGGAGAAGGACCCCTGGGAGACCGCCAACGTGGCCGCCTCGGCCGAATACGCCAAGGTGCTGGCCGAGCTGCGCGGCAAGGTCCAGGCGTTCCGCAGGGAAACCAAGGACCCGTGGTGGATCGTGGACCAGCAGCGGGGGGAGGGGGAGTAGTGGGGCCTCGAGCGCCCAAGCCGGGTCACGGTCTGGTTCAGATCGGCGCGCCCGCGCCGCCGCCTGCGCAGGCGGCCCCAGCCGGGGCGGTCTACATCTGCCCGATGCACCCCGAAGTGCGCCAGACCGGCCCCGGCGACTGCCCGTTGTGCGGCATGGCCCTGGAGCCGGAAGTGGTCACGGCCGCCGAGGAGGTCAGCCCGGAACTGGTGGACATGAGCCGCCGCCTGCGTATCAGCGCGGCGCTGACGCTGCCGTTGCTCGGGCTGGCGATGGGCGAGATGTTCTCGGGCCGGCACATGCCGTTCGGCGTCTGGATCCAGCTCGCGCTGGCGACGCCGGTGGTGCTGTGGGGCGGGTGGCCGTTCTTCGCGCGCGGCTGGCGCTCGATCCTGAACCGCAGCGCCAACATGTTCACGCTGATCGCCACCGGCACCGGCACGGCCTACGCGTTCAGCGTGGCGGCCGCGATCGCCCCCGGCATCTTCCCCCCTTCGCTGCGGCTCGACCACGGCGCGCCGCCGCTGTACTTCGAATCGGCCGCGGCCATCGTGACGCTGGTGCTGCTCGGCCAGGTGCTGGAGCTGCGGGCGCGCGGCCGCACCAGCGGCGCCATCCGGGCGCTGGTCAGTCTCGCCCCGCCGGTGGCGTTGCGCCTCGGCGACGACGGCAGCGAGGAGAGCGTTTCGCTCGATCGCGTACACCCCGGCGACCGGCTGCGGGTGCGCCCCGGCGAGAAAGTGCCCGTGGATGGCACGGTGCTCGAAGGCGCCAGCGCGGTGGACGAGTCGATGATCACCGGCGAGCCGATGCCGGTCGAGAAAGCGCCGGGCGACCGCGTCACCGGCGGCACACTCAACGCGACCGGCAGCTTCCAGATGCGCGCCGAGCGGGTGGGCAGCGACACGCTGCTGGCGCAGATCGTGCGCATGGTGAGCGAGGCGCAACGCAGCCGCGCCCCCATCCAGCGGCTGGCCGACGTGGTCTCGGCGTACTTCGTTCCCGCGGTGGTGCTCACGGCGGTGATCACCTTCGTAGTCTGGTCGGCGCGAGGCCCGGAGCCGCGGATGGCGCACGCGCTGGTGAACGCGGTGGCCGTGCTCATCATCGCCTGCCCCTGCGCGCTGGGCCTGGCCACGCCGATGGCGGTGATGGTCGGCACCGGGCGGGGCGCGGCGGCCGGCGTGCTCATCCGCAACGCCGAGGCGCTCGAGGTCCTGGAGAAAGTGGACACGCTCATCATCGACAAGACCGGCACGCTGACGGAGGGCAAGCCGCGGCTGGTGAGGGTGCTGCCGGCCAGCGGCTACGACGAGGCCGGCCTGTTGCGGCTGGCCGCGAGCCTGGAGCGCGCGAGCGAGCATCCGCTGGCGGCGGCCATCGTGGCGGGCGCCCGCGCCCGCGGCGTGGAGCTGGTTGAAGCCACGGGCTTCCGCTCGCTCACCGGCCGGGGCGTGCTGGGAACCGTGGATGGCCACGACGTCGCGCTCGGCAACTGGAAGTTCATCGAGGAGCTGGGCATCGAGCTCGGCCCGCTGGCCGAGAGCTTCCAGACGGCGATGTTCGTGGCCGTGGACGGGCGAGCCGCCGGCCTGCTGGCGGTGGCCGATCCCATCAAGGAATCCGCCCGCGAGGCGATCCGCGAGTTGCAGTCGGACGGCATCCGCATCGTCATGGTGACCGGCGACAACCGGGTCACCGCCGAAGCGGTGGCGCGCGAGCTGGGCATCGACGAGGTGCAGGCCGAGGTGCTGCCGCATCAGAAGTGGCGCGAGGTGACGCGGCTCCAGGAGGAGGGCCGGGTGGTGGCCATGGCGGGCGACGGCATCAACGACGCGCCGGCGCTGGCCCGGGCGCACGTTGGGATCGCGATGGGCGCCGGCGCCCAGGTGGCCATGGAGAGCGCCGGGGTGACGCTTGTGAAGGGCGACCTGCGCGGCATCGCGCGCGCCCGGCGGCTCAGCCGCATCACCATGCGGAACATCCGCCAGAACCTGTTCTTCGCCTTCGTGTACAACGCGCTGGGGGTGCCGCTGGCCGCCTTCGGCCTGCTGAACCCCATTTTCGCCGCCGCCGCCATGACCTTCAGCTCGGTGTCGGTGATCTCCAACGCGCTGCGCATTAAACTGGGGCGGTAACCCAGTTCCCCGTTTTCCGGGGCGGTGTGAGGTTCCGGGCGGGCGGCTGCGCAGCGGGGCTGACCTCAAGGCATCCGATCCCGACCAGCGGCGTCGCCAGTGATCCCCATGGCCTCTCGCACCTGTTGTGGCAACCGACGAGAGATCTCTTCAAGGGCTTGTTGAGCCATTCTGCGCGCTTCCTCAATGTCCCCCGGAGTGGGCTCGGCGACCTCGGTCGGATAACGATACGCCCAGGCGTACTCAGTGAGATCATCGAGTCGATCAGCGAGCGGCGCCAAGCTGGAGTCGATGCTTGCGCACTGCTTGCCAAGGGTGGCGAGGTCATGGGTCTTGCGGAAAGGCTGATCATGAAGCGTCAAGAACGCCTTGAGAGCCTTCTCGGCCGCCTGCGGGCAGTGGAACAAAGCGTCTTCCAGGTCAGGCGATTCAGTCGCGAGACACCGCGTGATCCGCTCGAAATCCTGCTGCGCTTTTCGCAGCCAGGCGCATACATTCCGAAGCAAGACGGGATCAACCGGCATAAAGCACGATGCCTTCGCGGACGACAGTCGAGGGAAACGAAGCCTTCAGATGCAACTGCGCGCGGAAGTCCCGAGCTTGGGAGACGAAAATATCCCTAGGAACTCCGAGGTCACGAACAGCTCGATACCCGCTCCTGCTTTTCTGAAGGTCTGCCGGGGTGTCGTCGGGCACGATCACCAGAATGTCGTAATCACTGTGCGGCCCGGCATCTCCGCGTGCCGCCGATCCAAACAAATAGATCTGCAGCGGGTGATGGACCTCGACGAGCCGCTGGACCATTTCAGCCAGCACCGGGTCGTTGGCAGAAGGCGGTTTGAAGCTTTCCGTGCTTGTCCTTTGCATGCCCGCCAGCCCCAGTTTGCCACAACCTCCCGCGGACTGGACTCTCTTCGCTGGGCCCTTGCCCAACTTTCGCGGGGAGAGGGTAGTCGAGGGAGTC
>JBBTDS010000458.1:0-19724 GCA_038060875.1 Acidobacteriota bacterium
GAGGTCCCGACCTTCGCGCGGGCCGCCCGCCCGGCGGTTCGCAGCCGGGCGCGCCTGTTCGAGGACGGCACCGCGTCCACCTTGTCGGCCCACTGCTGCTGCCGCTTGAAGAAGGCGGCTACATCGGCGAAAAGCTGTTGGACCTCGGCCCGGCGCTGAGCCTCGACACTGATGTCCTCTTCCGGCTCGCCCAAATCCGCCAGGTTGTCGAGGTCTTCGGTCCCCTTCTTGAGCTGGTCGGCCAGATCGACCACCACCCGCTGGACCAGCGCAGAGCGGCTGATGGCCTTCTGCATCCGCAGCTTGCCCCGCTCCATCCGACGGGCCAGATCGACTTCGCCTTCCCTGGTCAGAAGCGGGACAGCACCCATCTCGCGCAGGTAAACCCGCACGGGATCGTCCGTGTAAATGGACTCCTCCACCTGCTGAACCGCGTGGAAGTCCTCCGCGCCATGCAACTCATCTGCTTCAAAAAACTTGGGTTCCACGTCGAAAGGAATACCCAGCGGCTCGTGGGTTTCGCTCAGGAAATGGTCTTCAAAATGGTCCACTCAGATCACCTCCCCGGTTCGGAAGGCACGAGGCAGTTCCCTGATCATGGGGCGCATTCCTAGCGTCTTATGGTCCCGGGCACTTCCAGTAGTCTTGGACGGCGAAATCCGGCGCTGTTGCCGTCTTCGATCATAGCATTGATCGCCCGAGAAGTTAAGCCCTAATCTACCTGATGCAGCAGGGTAGGATAAGTTACAGGAATTGAGCCGCCAGCTTGGCGCGGCTCTATCAGTTGGGCGAACCCCCAAAAGCCATAGTCGGCCTGGCGGGGGTTTTCTCTCACGTCCGCTTCTTGCGCATTAAGTTCTTCAATTCATTAAAGAAAGCTTCCTCGTCCTGGAAGTCCCTGTATACAGAAGCGAAACGGACGTAAGCGATCTTATCCAGGCTTCGGAGCCGGGCCATCAGCATTTCTCCTATTTCAGTAGTAGGAAGTTCCCGGTCCGGGCTCTCAAGCAGGCGCGCCTCCACGGCATCGACGATCTCAGCCAGCCGCCCGATGGCAACCGGACGCTTCTCACAGGCCTTGAGCAGGCCGCTGAGCACCTTTTGCCGATCGAATTTCTCCCGCCGGCCGTCCTTCTTCACCACCATGTAGGGCACTTCATCGATGCGCTCGTAGGTGGTGAATCTCCGCTCACAGGTGAGGCATTCGCGCCGGCGCCGGACCACCTCGCCTTCCTTGCTTTCCCGTGAGTCTACAACCTTATCGTGTTTGTGGCCGCAGAAAGGACAGTTCATACCTGTTTCCTACGGGTTGGCGGCGGCCCGTTCCGCTTCTCGCTCCAATTCCCTGAACCGCTTCCAGTTCAGGCCCTCGTGAAAGCTCAAGCCGAGCCCGAATGGCACAATTACTACAAACGTAATAATCCACAGGAGCAGGGCGATACTGGTGGCCAGCTCCAGGGACAGTCCGAACAACTCGGTGAGAACCAGGACGGCAACGATCTGGATGCCCCCGCCCACAGCGGGGATCTGGACCACGCTGCCGAGGGAAACGAATCCCATGAAGACGACTACATCCCCGAGCGTCAGGCCCGCGGTCTCGGGGTAGGCCTGGAAGAGGCAGCGGTAGCATGCCGTTATCAGGACCCATTCGAGGAAGGTGTAGGCGACGATCAGCCCCAGCGAGGCGGCGCTGCGGGTTGAAGCCAGACCCTCGACGAAGGCGGTGACCACCCGCTCGGCCCTGTGGAAGTAGTGGGCGGGCAGGAACCCCATGCCGTCCAGAAGGCGGCGGCGCATGGGTTCGGAGAACTGCCGGAGCAAGAACAGAACGATGAGGCAGGCGAAGGAGGCTGTGGCGACCACGGTTCCGCCAACCTGGAGGGCCCACTGGAGACCCGGCCCGAGGCTGGCGCGGGGGACGTGGACCTGCGAGAGGGCGAGGCCGAAGACGATCAGGACCGCCAGCAGGTCGTAGATACGCTCCAGCAGCCAGGCGGCGAGCTGGGAGGATAACGGCACTCGCTCCTTGAGGGCGATCAGGTAGGGCCGCACGAACTCGCCCGGCCTGCCGAGCAGGACCACGGCGGTGAAGCCAATGGCGGTCGCTGAGAACAGGTTCCAGAGGTTGGGCCGCGGACGCAGAGGCTTCAGCATCACCGCCCAGCGCAGGGCGCGTCCGTAATAGGTGGCCAGCGCCAGCAGCACCGAGACGCCCACCCAGGACCATCTCAGGCGCAGGAAGCTGGCGGCGAACGCGTCCCACCGAAAGCCGGTTTCGCGGATGCGGTAGTAGACGACCGCGACGGCCACCGCGGTGAGCAGCAGAAGCGCGACCGGCCAGCGCCAGTGGGGAAAACCTCCGCCCGGAGCCGCGGCCGGCGTACCTGGGTCGCCGCCGGCCTGGTTTCCGTCGCTCCCCAAACGGGCTAGAATGGGACGTTGCATGCGCAAGGGCTGGATTGGATTGAACTTCCCATGATAAATCCTCGTCCTGTAAAGGTGAAGCCTGAATCGACGCGGCCGACGAGGGCCGGCACGCGGCGGGGCGGCTTAAACGAGGCGAACCATGGCAGCCAGCGCCCTACTCTTTCCCAACGCCGCGGCGGGGAGCGCTTGCGCCGGCCGAGGAGAGCCGGGCGCTCTTCGATGGCGGGGGATCGGTAGCATAGCGGACAACAGCTTGGACCCCGACCTCCAACTGGTGGAGCGGTGCCTCAGCGGCGAGGAAGCCGGCTGGGAGGACCTCGTCAAGACGCACACGCGACGCGTGTACGCCCTCTGTTATCGATTCACCGGCAGCGACGCGGAGGCGCAGGATCTCACCCAGGACGTTTTTCTCCGTGTGTTCCGGAGCCTGAAGAGTTTCAGGGCCGGCGAGGGTTCGTTCGGTGTGTGGCTGAGCCGGCTGACAAGGAACCTGTTGATTGACCACTACCGGCGCACGAAGCTGGAGCGCGCCTCCGAGCCGCTGGAGGATCAGCTCGCGGTGCTGGAGGAGCGCAGCGGGCCGGCCTCGCGGACCGAAGGCCTGCTGGCCGGGCGGGAAGCCCGCGAGGCGCTCCAGCACGCGCTCGGGAAACTGTCGCCGGAGTTGCGGGAGACGGTGATCCTGCGCGACCTCCAGGAGATGGAGTACCGCGAGATCGCGCAGGTGTTGAAGGTGCCGGAAGGCACGGTGAAATCGCGGCTGAACCGCGGGCGAGCGGAGCTGGCGCGAATACTGCGAAGGCAAAAGGTGCTGGTATGAACTGCGCGGATTTGGAAGCCCTGATCTGCGACTACGTGGACGGCACCCTTCGTGCGCCCGAGCGCGAGCTGGTGGAGCGCCACCTGGCTGCTTGCGCCGCCTGCCGGGAACTGGCCGGCGACTGCGCCGCCGCCGTCGGCTTCATCGAGCGCGCTGCCGCAGTGGAGCCGCCGCCCGAGCTGGTCACGCGGATACTGTTCCAGATCCCGACGCGCCACCACACCCGCGCGCAACGGCTGGCCGGCGTGAGCCGCTGGCTGGGACGGCTGGCGCACCCGATCTTCCAGCCGCGATTCGCAATGGGCATGGCGATGACCATCCTTTCGTTCTCGATGCTGGGCAAGTTCGCCGGCATCACGCCGCGCCAGTTGAGTCCGGCCGATCTGCATCCGGCCAAGGTCTGGCAGGCGATGGACGACCGCCTCCACCGCGCCTGGGAGCGGGCGGGGAAGTTTTATCAGAGCCTGAAGGTGGTCTACGAGATCCAGTCGCAGTTGCGCGAGTGGACCGCCCAGGAAGAGGAAGACCGCGGGGTGCCCTCTGGGCCCGCCGGCGCCGAGCCGGGCGGCCCGGCGGGCGGTGAGGCCGGGCAGCGCCCGGCCAGCCCAGGCGCGGAACAAGCGCCGGGCAAATCACGTTAATCGAGTGGGGAGCCTGACATTATGAACTGCCTGAATCATCCCGACGTGGCGGCGGTGGCCTACTGCCGAGACTGCGGGCAGTCGCTTTGCGCGGCCTGCCAGCGCCCGGCGCAGGGCAGCATTTTTTGCGAGCGTCATCTTCCGGCCGGGGAGCCGACGCCAGTCAAGCCCACGGCCGCCCCGGTTGCCGCCAAGGCGACCGGGACCTCGCCGGGGCTGGCCTTCCTGCTCGGGCTGATTCCAGGTGTCGGCGCCATTTACAACGGCCAGTATGCCAAGGGGCTGGTGCACGTGCTCATCTTCGGCTTGCTGATCAGCATCACCAGCGCGCACGCCGTCGGCGGCTTCGAGCCGCTGTTCGGCATTCTGATCGGCGCTTTCTACATCTACATGCCGTTCGAGGCCTACCACACCGCCCGCCGGCGCCAGGCCGGGGAAGCAGTGGACGAGTTTTCCAGCATCCTCCCGGTGCGGGCGCCGAGGACCGGCTTCCCGGTCGGCCCGGTGCTGCTGATGGCGCTGGGCGTGCTCTTCCTGCTGGACACGATGGACATCCTGGAGTTTGAGCGGCTGATCCGCTACTGGCCGGTGATCCTGATCGGGCTGGGCAGCTACATGCTCTACTGCCGCCTGACGGGCAGCTCGCCGGACTGCGGATGCGAGGAGAGGCCCTATGAACGGCATTAGAGCCTTCGTCCGCGCGATCCGTGGCCCGATCATGCTGATCACGCTCGGCTCGCTGTTCGCGCTGGACCACTTCGGCGATTATTCATTCTCGCGCACCTTCCCGGTGCTGCTGATCATGTTCGGCCTGATGAAGCTCGCCGAGCACCTGGCCGGAAGCGCCGGGCAAGAGACGACGGGGGGAGGCGGGCTATGAGACCGCGCTCAGTGATCGGGCCAATGCTGCTGATCGCTATCGGCGGCTTGCTCTTGGCCAACACGCTGCGGCCGGAGCTGCCGCTGATCGATGTGCTGGCCACCTACTGGCCTTTCCTGCTGATCGGGTGGGGCGTGTTACGGCTGGCCGAGATCGTGGTGTGGCGAGTGCGCTCGCGGCCGCTGCCGGCCAGCGGCGTCACCGGCGGCGAATGGACCCTGATCGTGTTCCTGTGCCTGGCTGGCTCGAGCCTGAGCTGGGTGCACCATCAACGCCCCTGGCAACGGTTTGGGCCGTTCGCGGCGCGGCGGCTGGAGATTTTCGGACGCCAATACGATTTCGCCATCGCCGAGCAACAGAAGGCGGCCGGCAAGGCGCCCCGCATTCTGATCGAGAACCTGCGCGGGAACGTCCGCGTGGCCGGGGCCGACACCGACCAGATCCGCGCCAGCGGACGCAAGACGGTGCGGGCGCTCGAAGAGCGCGATGCCGAGCAGGTCAACCAGCAGAGCCCGCTGGAGGTTACCGGGACCGGCGAGCAGTTCGTGGTGCGCACTAACCAGGACCGTGTTACCGGTGAACACCGCGTGTCGGCGGATTTGGAGATCACCGTTCCCCGCGGGGCCAGCGTGGAAGGACGCGGGCGGTACGGGGATTTTGAGATCACCGACCTGGAGGGGGCGGTCGAGATCAACAGCGACAATGCCGGCGTGCGCCTGCAAAACGTTGGCGGCAACGTGCGGGTGAAGCTGCGCCGCAGCGACCTGGTCCGGGCGGCGAAGGTCAAGGGAACGGTCGAGGTTTCGGCACAGCGGGGAGACGACCTCGATCTGGAGGAGATTCAGGGCCCGGTGACCATCGAGGGCTTGTATGCGGGGGACTTGCGGTTCGCCAACCTGGCCAGACCGCTGCGAATCGAGAGCCCGTTCACCACCTTGCGGGTGGAGAGAGTCACCGGGCAGATCCAGATGAACCTCGGGGATTTCACGGGCACCCAGCTTGTGGGTCCGATCCGCTTCACCTGTTCCAAGGCCAGGGACGTGCAGATCGACGGATTCAGCGCCGGCCTGGAGATCTCGATGGAGGGCGGCGACGTTACCCTGCGGCCGGCGCAGTTGCCGCTGGCGGCCATGCAGGTGGAGACGCGGAGCGGCAACATCGAGCTGGCGCTGCCGGAGTCGGCCGGCTTCGAGCTGAAAGCGCGTACCGGCCGCGGCAGCGTGGCCAACGACTTCGGCGCGGCCCTCAAGGAGGAGAGCGAAGGCCAGCATGCCGCGACCTTGAGCGGCGCGGTGGGCACAGGGCCGCTGGTGAGCCTCCGTACCGGCCGGGGCACCGTCACCGTGCGCAAGGACAGCGGCGCCGCCCTGCAGCCCCCGCAAGAGAAGAAGCGGGACCGCATCGAGATCGAAGCTGGCGAAGGCCGCATCCGCATCCAGAAGCACTAACCGGGGACAGCCTGCGTGTTTCCGGCTAACGCCCGGCCCCCAGGAATCCTTCCTCAAAGAACACCGGCTTGTAACCGCGGCGCGTGACCCATTCAATCGCGCGCTCGCAACGCTGCCGGTAATCGGGCTCGTAGGCACGGTACTCGGGGTAGAAATACTGCTCGTGTATGATCAGCTCCAGCACCTCCGATTCGTGCGGATCGGCGGCCACCCGCTCCAGGAAAGGCACAATCTGATCGAGCGCGACGTTGTTGACGACGATGTCGTGGTGGATGAAGATGATGTCCTGCTGCGTGTCCTTCCAGTAGTCGCGGCCGAGAATGCGGCGCATCTGCGGGATGCTCAGGTGGTAACCGACGTAGGGCAGGTCGTCTCGAAACCAGTCCACGCCGAGCAGCACCCGGACGCCCTCCTGGCGTAAGGCCCCGGCCGCCCCGGCGGTGGCCGCTCCCCAATGGATGGTTGTTACCGGGCTGAGCACTTCCTTACCGGCGAACCGCTCGATCTCGCGGGTGACGAGGCGGTAGTCCTCACGTATCTTCTCGGGCGAAGCATGGAGGTACGGCCGCGCCGGATCGTTGGCGCGGGCGTGGAAGGTGAGCCGCATCCAGTCGGCGTTGCGCTGCCACTCGGGGCGGAACTTGTCCGGCATCTGGGAGAGGTTGAAGCCGGCGGTCTCGTAGTAGATGTTGTGGTGAATCCTGGCGCCGTGTTTCCGGTGCATCTCGCGCCAGAAGGCGAGATAGGGGTTGTCGAAGATCGATTGGTACTTCGCCGCGTTGCGCGCAATGTCGCGCAGAAACCAGATGTTGTCGTCGGTGGAGAAGCGGTAGCGCGGGAAGGAATCGCGGTCCCAGAGCACGGTGACGGAGTCTCGCAAACCGCCCGGCCCTTCGGCGACGATCTTGCTCTCGCGGTCCCGCACCAGAACGGAGGCCTCGAAGGAGCCGTCTCGCACGGCGGCGGCGGCGCCGTTGACTTTGACGGCGCCCTGGGCCGGGCAGATCCCTCTGACGGAGATGCGCAAGCCGGCGGCGCTTGGTTCGCCGTCGTGCCGGTTGAGGATGGCACCGTCGGCGGGCTGGAGGATGCGCAGCGGCTGGTCCGGCTCCCAGGGCAGACGTTGCGAGCGGTGCGGCGCGCGCAGCTTGTAGATGGCGCCCGTCTCGGCTTCAGTCACGAAGAGGACGTTCGAGTCGTAGCCGCCGAACGCGACGCCGGTCACCCGTGGTCCGGGCACCGGATGGGCCTGGATGAGTTTGCCCTCGGGGCTGAGTACGGAGACCTTGCCGCCGCCATCCCGGGCCACGTAGAGATTTCCCTTTTCGTCGAGCGCCATTGCGGCCGGCCGGCCCTCGTCGGTGAGGCTGGCCCAGAGGGCGCGTTGTTTGCCGTCGGGCGTGAACCGCCAGATCCGGCGCCGGGTGTCGGAGACGTAGATGTGGCCGCCGGCGGCCGAAACTACAATGGCCTTGGCGTCGGGCAGGTCGGAGCGCCACACGGACGTCTCGCCGCCAGGAGTGACGCGGTATACGCGTGAGCCGCCGGGATCGGTGAAGTAGATGTGGCCATCGGGCCCGACCGCGATACCTTGCGGCGAGGCGAGGTTCTCGGCCACGGCCAGGATCTGGCCCCAGGGGTTGACCTTGAAGACTGCCCCGAACTGCGGGTCGGTGACGTAGAGATCACCGGCGGCGTCGAAGGCCAGTCCCGCCGGCCGGCCGGCCGTCTCCGCCAGCGCGACCGAACCGGAGCGGAGCAGGACCCGCGCGATGGCGCCGCCGGGGCTGGCCGGGGCCACCATCGGGGAGCCCTGGGGATTCACCGCGATCGCTTCCACCGCCGGGAATCCACGAGCCACCAGCACGGCTTGAGCGGCTGGCTGAGCGGCCCAACAACAGGAGTTGACCAGGAACAGCGCGTTAAGAACCGTCGTGCGTGGAGTCACCCCACCAATATTACTCGCACGTCCATCACGTTGGTGTTGGTGGGGCCGGTCTTGAGGAGGTCGCCGAGCGGCTCGAAGAAGTGGTAGGAGTCGTTCTCGGCCAGGAAATGCCTGGCGTCGAGGCCGAGGCGTTCGGCGCGGGCCAGGGTGGCGCCGTCGGCGATGGCGCCGGCGGCGTCGGTGGGACCGTCGGTGCCGTCGGTGCCGCCGCTCAAGACCACCACGCCGGGCAGGCCGGCCAGGTCGATGGCTGCGGCCAGCACGAACTCCTGGTTGCGCCCGCCGAGGCCCTTACCGCGCAGCGTGACGGTGGTTTCGCCCCCGGAAATGAGGCAAGCCGGGGGCTTGAGCGGGCGGCCGGTGGCCAGCACCTCGCGGGCGATGGCCGCATGCATGCGGGCCACGTCGCGCGTCTCGCCCTCGATCAGCGTCGATAGAACCAGCGTGCGGAAGCCGAGTTCCCGCGCCTTCTTCTCGGCGGCATCCACCGCCAGGCGGTTGCTGCCGATGACCAGGTTCTGGGTGCGGCGAAAGGCTCCGTCAGAGGCCTTCGGCGTCTCCGGCACGGCGCCGGCCAGGCCGCGCTCGATCCGCTGGCGAACAGCGCCGGGCACGCGCTCCCAGAGGCCATACTTCGCCAGAATGCCCTGCGCGTCCGCGAACGTGGAGGCGTCGGGCGCCGTCGGACCCGAGCCGATCACGTCCAGGTTGTCGCCGATGACGTCGGAGAGCAGCAGCGAAATCACCGTGGCTGGCGCGGCCAGCCGCGCCAGTTGGCCGCCCTTGATCAGGGAGATGTGCTTGCGGACGGCGTTGATCTCGTGGATGCTGGCGCCGCAAGCCAGCAGCAGCCGGGTGGTCTCCTGTTTCTCTTCCAGGGTGAGGGGAAACACGGGCGCCGGCAGCAGGGCCGAAGCGCCGCCGGAGATCAGGCAGATGACAAGATCGCCGTCGCCGGCCTTCTCGGCGAGGGCCGTGATGCCGTGAGCGCCGAGCACGCCGTTCTCATCGGGTACGGGATGGCCGCACTCGTTCAGCTCAATCCGCCGCAGCCGCGCGAGGTGGCCGTACTTGACATTGACCAGGCCGTCGCGGATGCGACGCCCAAGGACGCGCTCGACACCGGCGGCCATGGCCGCGCTGGCCTTGCCGGCGCCGGTCACGTAGATGTGGCGAAAGGCGCCGAGGCGGTAGCGGCGCCGGCCGGCGATGAGCGTGTCGCCTTCCACTCGCAGGTGGCGCAGGACGGCCTCCAGTGGGTCGGCGGCTCGGAGGGCGGCGCGGAAAATGAGCTGCGCTTGCTTCCTGAGCTTTCGTTCGGGCTGTGCCATGGCTAAAAGATCGGCAGTCCCAAGATTGCTTCGACCACCGCGTCCGGGTCGCCGGCGGCGGCCTCGACGCAGAAATCAGCGCGGGCGTAACTGGTCCTGCGGACGTGGTAGAGTTCCTCGAACTTCACCGGGTTGCGGGCCAGCGGGCGGTTGGAGTTCTCCTCCACGCGCTGGCGGGCCAGCTCGAGCGGGCAATCGAGCCAGATGGTCACGCCGTTGTTAGTCAGCAGCGCATAGTTGACCGGCTCGGCGAAGGCGCCGCCGCCGAGGGCGACCACCGCCGGCTTCCCCAGCCCGATGCGGTGCACCTGCCCGCGAATCGCTTCCGTCTCGAGGCGGCGAAAGTGCTGTTCGCCGCGGCGGTCGAAGATCTCGGCGATTGATGTGCCTTGATGGGCCTCGATCGCGGCGTCCAGATCGACGAAGGCCCAGCCCAGCCGGTCGGCCAGCAGCCGGCCCACGGTAGTCTTGCCGCTGCCCATGAAGCCCACCAGGTAGATGCCGGGCGTCCTGGCCAGCTTGACGATCATCCGGCGCGCTCCGTGGATTGGTAGAGGCGGACGAGTCGCGCTTCGAGCAGCCGGGGGAGCAGACGCGCCACCGCCACCAGAATCCAGCCCACCGCCGGGACGACCACCGTGCGCGCGTTGCGCTCGACGCCGCGGGCGATCGCCTCGGCGCACTCCTCGGCGGTGATCGCGAACCGCTCTCGCGGCAGCTTCTCGGGCGGCCGCCCCTCCAGCGCGCGGCTGCTGAACCCCGTCTTGACGTGCCCGGGGCAGACGGTCAGCACGCGGATGCCGTCGCGCGCCAGTTCCATGCGCAAGCCGTCGCCCAGCGCGCCCAGCGCGTACTTGGTGGCGCAGTAGACGGTCAGCCAGGGGAAGGCGACCTTGCCGGCGATCGAGCCGACGTTGACGATCATGCCGCCGCCCTGGCGGGCCATGTGCGGGACCACGAGCTGCGTCATCTGGAGGGCGGCGAAGAAGTTCAGCTCGAACATCTGGCGGATGAGCGGAATGGGCGCGCGCCAGGCCGGCGTGTACAGGCCGACACCGGCGTTGTTGACCAGCACGTCGATGGCGCCGTAGCGCTCCAGCGTGCGCCCGACGACGCGGCGGCAGACCTCGGCGTCCGTGAGGTCGCCGGCGGTCACCAGCGCTTCAGAGCCGCCGACGGCTTCCAGTTTCTCGAGCGAGCGGGCGGTCAGCGAGAGGCGGGCGCCGCGGCGGCCGAAAGCGCGCGCCGAGGCCGCGCCGATGCCCTCCGAAGCGCCGGTGATGAGGACAACCTTGCCGTCGATGCGCATGGGGCCGAGAGCAAAGAAGCCATAATGGTAGCATGCAGCCGCCGGCGCCGGGGCTCACCGGACAGTTCCTGCTGATCGACGCCGACGACACGCTCTGGGAGAACAACGTCTACTTCGAGCAGGCCTTCGAGGAGTTCGTCAGCTTCCTGGACCACTCGACGCTGACGCCCGGTGAGATCCGGGCGGTGCTCGACGAGATCGAGCTGGCCAACAACAAGATCCACGGCTACGGGGCGGCCAATTTTGCGCGGAACCTCTGCCAGTGCTACGAACACCTGAACGAGCGCAGGATCCAGGAGCGCGAGCTGGAAATCATCATGTCGCTGGCCGAGCGCATCCTCGGCCAGCCGATCGAGCTGATCGAGGGGGTGGAGGAGACGCTGGGGTACCTGCGCGGGCGCCACGATCTGATCCTGTTCACCAAGGGGCACCCGGAGGAGCAGAAGCTGAAGATCGACCGCTCGGGACTGGGTGAGTATTTTCGCCACACCGCGGTGGTGAAGGAGAAGGATGCAGCGGCGTACCGGGCCCTGGTGGAGCGCTTCGGGACCGACCCGGAGCGGACCTGGATGATCGGCAACTCCCCGAAATCCGACATCAATCCGGCGCTGGAGGCGGGGCTGCGGGCCGTCTACGTCCCCCATGCCCGGACCTGGACGCTGGAGCGGCAGCAACTTCAGGAGGGCGGCAGGCGGCTGCTGGTGCTGGAGGGGTTTTCCCACCTTCGCCGGCACTTTTGACACCACGGGAACATTCTCCCGGCTGCCGGCGTCCAACTGATTGAAGTAGAAACCAATTCCTGCTACTTTGAAGGTAAGTTTGCCAGCGAGGCGTCGCGGTGGCGGAGAACAGCCTTCGGATGGACCGGCCAGGCGACATCGGGATCCCCGATGGGGGGCCGGAGTGTCCGGATCGCGCTGACGAAGCGCTGTTGGTGGAGGGGCTGCGGAAGGGAGCCGAAGCGGCCTACGAAGCCCTGATCGCCCGGTATCAGCAGCCGGTTTACAGCCTTGTCTCGCGGTTGTTAAACGATTCCGGCGATGCCTCGGACGTGGTGCAAGAGGTTTTCCTGAAGATCTTCCGCAAGGTGGGCGCCTTCCGCGGGGAAAGCAGCCTGAAGACCTGGATCTACCGGATCGCGGTGAACGAGGCGTACAACCACCAGCGATGGTTCTCACGGCATCGCCGGCAGGAAGTAGGCCTGGAGGGGGACGATGGGGCCGGACACAGCTTCAGCCAGCGGATCGCCGACCGCGGCCGCACCCCCTTCGACTACGCGGTGGAGCAGGAGCAGCAGGCGATGATCGAGGCGGCGCTGGCGCGGCTGAACCCGAGTTTCCGGACGGCGGTAGTGCTGCGGGACGTGGAAGAGCTGAGTTACGAGGAGATCGCCCAGGTGCTCCAGGTGGCGCTGGGCACGGTGAAGTCGCGCATCCTGCGCGGGCGCGAAGCGTTGCGGAAGGAGCTGGCGGATCGGTTGGAGCCGGAACCGAGCCCCGTTTGGACGCCAGAACCGGCGCGGTGAAACTATGAATTGCCAAACCGTGCAACATTCACTTTCCGCCCACCTCGACGGGTGGCCTTCGGAAGAGGAGCGGCGGCGCGTGTTGTTGCACCTGGCCCACTGCCGCGATTGCGCGCTGAACCGGGAGCAGTTGTCCAGGGTGCGAACGGCGCTGAAGAGCCTGCCGGCGCGCACACCGCCGGAAGAGCTGACGACGGCGTTGCGGGTGCTGGCCTCGCGGGAGCGGGTGCGGCGGTTGCTGCGCCGCAGCCCGGCGGCGATGCTGGCCTACCTGGCCGGGCGTGCCTGGCTGTGGTTCGACAACCTGATGCGCCCGGTGGCGCTGCCGGCGGCCGGCGGGCTCGTCTCGGCCATCGTGTTGTTCAGCATCCTGTTCCCCAGCATCGCGTTTCGTCACACTTCGGCCAACGACGTGCCGCTGCTCGGCCTGTACCGGGATGCCACGATCCAGAGCACCGCCCCGTTCGGCTTCAACGACGACGATTTCGTGCTGGAAGTGATGGTTGACAACCGGGGCCGGATGGTCGATTATTCCATCACCGAGGGGGACTGCCTGCGCCAGGACATCCGCCTGCGGCGGAGCATCGAGAACAACCTGCTGTTCACCGGGTTCACGCCCGCCACTTCTTTCGGCCAGCCGACCTACGGCAAGGTTTTCGTCTCTTTCAGCAAGATCCAGTACAACGTGGCGTGGCCGGGCGGCGATTAGGACAGCACTTCCTCACCCGTCGCGCTGTGCTCCAGCGCATCGCCGCCGCCGCCTGCCCCGCCACCGAACCGCTGGTCATTGAGATCGGGCCGGGCCGGGGCGCGCTCACCGAGTACTTGCTGCCGCGGGCGGAGCGTGTGGTCGGCATCGAGATCGACGCCGGGCTGGTGGATTACCTGCGACGGCGGTTCGCCGGCGACCAGCGGCTGACGCTGGTCGAAGACGACGCGCGGAAAACCGATCTGGCCCAGTGGGGACCGGCGGTGGTAGCCGCCAACCTGCCTTACTACATCACCTCGCCGGTCCTGGAGAAGATCTTCGCGCTGGGCCCGCTGCTGCGGCGCGCGGTCGTGCTGGTGCAGAAGGAAGTGGCCGAGCGGCTGGCGGCCACCCCAGGTACGCGCCAGTACGGCTTTCTCTCCGTCCAGACCAGCGTCTATACGGCTCCGGAGATACTGTTCAGCGTGCCGCCATCGGCTTTTTCGCCGCCGCCGAAAGTGGATTCGGCCGTGGTACGGCTGACGCCGCGGCCGCTGCTCACCGAGCCGTCAGGCTTCCTCGAGTTCGCCGGCCGCTGCTTCCGGCATAAGCGCAAGACGCTGCGCAACAACCTGGCGCCGGTCTACGGCAAGGGTCTGATCGAAGGGTGGGCCGAGGCTGGCCTGCGGGCCGAGCAGCTCTCGCCCGGGCAATTGCTGGAACTCTACCGCCGCCTGGCCTCGTAGACAACAGTGTAGGGGTGCGCCCGGCCCCGAGTCTGGCAAGATAAGGAGGGGCCACTCTGCTCGCTGTTCGCGACAACCTGGCGCAAAGCACCGGCTCGCTCAGCTCCCATAAGCTGCGGGTCTCGCTCACCGTCCTCGGGCTGATGATGGGCGTGGCCACCCTGATCACGGTGATGACCCTCGTCCAGGGGGCCAACCTTTACGTCGAGCAGAAGATCGCCAACCTCGGCACCAATGTCTTTCAGATCAGCCGGCTGCCCTTCGCCGTTACCGACTTCAACGTCCTGATTAAGGCGCTGCGGAACAAGCACATCACCCTGGATGACCTGCGGGCGGTGGCCGAGCGCTGCCCGGACTGCCGGGCGGTCGGCGCCCAGGACGACACCCAGCGCAGCAGCCGTTACCAGGACCGGGAACTTCAAGACACCAGGATGGTCGGGCAGACGCCGGCCATGGGCGACATCGACACTCGCACCATCGCCGAGGGCCGCTACTTCACCGAGCTGGAAGATCAACGCGGGTCCCAGGTCTGCCTCATCGGCGACAAACTGGTCCAGGAGTTCTTCTCCGGCGCCGATCCGTTGGGGCGGGTGATCCGCCTCGGCAACCAGGAGTTCACCGTCATCGGGACCTACGAGAAGATTGGGGCGATCCTCGGGCAGGAACAGGACAACTTCGCCATTATCCCGATGGGCGTTTTCCAGCGCATGCGCGGCAGCCGCTTCAGCGTCGTGCTGCACGTCAAGGCCGCCGGTGGGGACCAGGTCTTTCAGCGGGCCCAGGACCAGGCGCGGATGGTGATGCGCGCCCGCCGGCACATTACCGGCAACCGCGAGGAGGACTTCTTCATCGGCACCGCTGAGAGCTACATCGCTCTGTGGAAGAGCATCAGCTCGGCCTTCTTCGCCGTGTTCGTGATGGTCAGCTCGATCGCGGCCGTGGTCGGCGGCGTCGTCATCATGAACGTGATGCTGGTGAGCGTTACCGAGCGGACCAAGGAGATCGGGGTGCGGCGGGCGGTCGGGGCCACCCAGCGCGACATCCTGCGCCAGTTCCTGGCCGAGAGCGTGATGCAGTGCGTGGTGGGCGGCCTGCTCGGGATCGGCGCCGGCTTCGCCTGCGCGCTGGCGCTGCGCACCTTGACCTCCTTTCCCGCCTCGGTCCAGACCTGGGTGGCGGCGCTGGGCCTGGGGCTGAGTTCCGCCATTGGGCTTTTCTTCGGGATTTACCCGGCCGTGCGGGCGGCCCGCCTGGATCCGGTCACCGCCCTGCGGAGCGAGTGAGAGGAACGATGACCGGCGCCGAGATCCGCGAGAACCTGCTGGTGGGGCTGGATACGCTGCGCTCCCACAAGGTGCGCTCCGGCCTCACCGTGCTCGGCATCGTCATCGGGGTGACCAGCGTGATCGCGGTGGCCGCCATCATCCAGGGGCTGAACCGCCATATCCAGGAGCGCGTGGAAGGCCTGGGCTCGCGGACCTTCTTCCTCTCACGGATTCCCTTCGCCCAGTTCGGGCGGATGCCGGAGAAAATCCGCAAGCGCAAGCACCTGACCCTGTCCGACGCCGCCTACCTCCGCGAGTCCGTGCCGTCGCTGAGTTTCGTCACCAGCTTCACCACCCGCCCCAGCCCCGGCGAGGGCGGCTTCTTGCGGCCTCAGCCCAACGAAATCCGCTACGAGAGCGAGCGGGTCGAGCGCCTGATCGTGCGCGGCGTCGAACCCGAGTACGCCGACGCCATCCCGCTGTTCGCCATCGGGCAGGGCCGGTTCGTCTCGCGCTATGACGTGGACCACTCGCGCGACGTGGTGGTGATCGGCGATGCCATCGCCGCTTCGCTGTTCGCCAACCGCGACCCGCTGGGCAAGGCGGTGCGGCTTAACGGCCGGCTCTACGAAGTGATCGGCGTCTTCGCCAAAGACCCAGGACTGTTCGGCGGGCCGGGAGTGGACATGTTCGCCTGCATCCCGCTCACTAACTTTCGCAAGCACTACCCGGAGATCCGCGAAGTCTTCCACGCTTTTTCGATCGCCGAGGGCGCCGGCATCGCCCAGACGCGCAACGAGGTGATCGAGGCGATGCGCCGATGGCGCCGCGTGCCGCACAAGGAAGAGAACGACTTCGAGGTGATTTCCCCCGACTTCCTCACCGACCTGTGGAACCAGCTCACCGGCGCGCTGGTGATCCTGACCGGCGTCATCAGCTCGGTGGGGCTGCTGGTGGGCGGCATCGGGGTGATGAACATCATGCTTATCTCGGTGACCGAGCGGACGATGGAGATCGGGGTGCGCAAGGCGATGGGGGCGCGCCGGGCCGACATCCGCGCCCAGTTCCTGATGGAGGCGATGATGGTGACCATGGTCGGCGGCGTGCTCGGCATCCTGCTCGGGGTGGGGACCGCCCAACTGGTGCGCTACCTGGTGCCGTCGGTGCCGGCCACGCTCTCCTACCTGTGGATGGCGCTCGGCGTCCTCATCTCGGCCGCGGTCGGCGTCTTCTTCGGCTACTACCCGGCCAGCCGCGCCGCCAGCCTCGACCCGATCGTGTGCCTGCGTTACGAGTAGGACGGGCCCTCGCCCGGCCCAGCGTCGTAAAATAGCCCAGTGCGGCTGAAGCTGATCAGTTGCGAGATCTTCTACCGCGAGATGTGCGCGGCGGTGGCGCGCTCGCCCAACCAGGTTGATGTCGAGTTCCTGCCCAAGGGACTGCACGACCTGGGCGCGGCCGAGATGCTCGCACATTTGCAAACAGCCGTGGACCGCGTGGACGGCGCCCGCTACGAGGCGGCGTTGATGGGCTACGCGCTGTGCGGCACCGGGCTGGCCGGCCTAGCGGCGCGCTCGATTCCGCTGGTGGCCCCCCGCGCCCACGACTGCATCACGCTGTTTCTCGGCAGCAAGGAGCGCTACCTGGAGTACTTCCAGAACCATCCCGGCGTTTACTTCAAGACCAGCGGCTGGATCGAGCGCGGCCAGAACCTGGGACAGCTCGGCGGCCAGCTCTCGATGCACGACAAGCTCGGCGGCCGCCGCAGCTACGAGGAGCTCGTGGCCAAGTATGGCGAGGAGAACGCCAAGTATCTCTGGGAAACGCTCGGCGACTACCGGCGCCACTACCGCCAGTTGACCTTCATCGAGATGGGCATCGAGCCCGACGGCAGCTTCGAGCGCGCCACGCGCGAGGAGGCCGAGCAGCGCGGCTGGCAATTCGAGAAGGTGAGGGGCGACATGGCACTCATCCAGCGGCTGGTGGACGGCCCATGGGACGACGGCGACTTCCTGGTTGTCCCGCCCGGTGGGCGCATCGTCGCCCGCTATGACGAAGGGATCATTGGAGCGGAACCCGCATGACCGGTCGCGATCGCATCCTGGCCCACCTCGAGGGCCGCCCGGTGGATCGCCTGCCGCTGATGCCGATCACGATGATGTTCGCCGCTGACCGGATCGGCGTCCCCTACCGCGATTACGTCACCGACCACCGTGTCCTGGCCGAAGCCCAGATCCGCACCGCCGAGCGGTTCGGCTTCGACTACGTCTCGGTCATCTCCGATCCCGCGCGCGAGGCAGCCGACCTCGGCGCGGTCATCGAGTGGTTTGCGGACCAGCCGCCGGCCATCGTCGAATCGCAGGCCCTGCTGGCGGAGAAGGCGATGCTGGCGCGGATCAAGCCGCCCGATCCGCTCGGCGGAGGGCGCATGACCGACCGCGTGCGCGGCGTGGCCCTGCTGAAGGAGCGCATCGGCGCGGAGAAGCTGGTCGAGGGCTGGGTGGAGGGTCCGTGCGCGATGGGAGCGGACCTGCGCGGCATAAACACGCTCATGGTGGATTTCTTCGACGACCCGGCGTTCGTGCGCGACCTGTTCGAGTTCAGCGTGGGGATGGAACTGGCCTTCGCGCGGGCGCAACTTGACGCCGGGGCGGACTTGATCGGCATCGGCGACGCCGCCGCCTCGCTGGTCGGTCCCAAGATCTACGAGGAGTTCGTCTGGCCCTACGAGAAGAAGCTGGTGGACTGCCTGCACAGCATGGGCGCGCGGGTACGGCTGCACATCTGCGGCAAGACGCGCCGGCTGTTCACGGGCATGGGGAAGCTGGGCGCGGAGATCGTGGATCTGGACTACATGGCGCCGATCGGCGAGGCCCGCCTCGTCATGGGGCCGGCGCAGGTTCTGCTCGGCAACATCGACCCGGTGGGCGTGCTGCGCAACGGCTCGCCCGAAGGCGTGACCAGCGTGATCGCCGAATGCCACCGCCAGGCGGGGCCGCGCTACATCGCCGGCGCCGGGTGCGAAGTAGTGCGCGATACGCCCGAGGCGAACGTGCGCGCGCTGGCCGAATATGCGCGCGTGGGGCAATCAGGCGCGTAGAGCGCGGCGGGCCTTCAGGCGCCCGTGCTTTTCGCGGGTCGCCTGGCAGCGCCGAGTCAGGCCTCCCGCAGACGACCTGACACGTACTTGTGAAGAAGGCTCGAAATAAGCGTTTGGTACGGCAGGCCCTCCTCCAGGGCTCGCTTCCGGATCGCCTCCAGATCTTTGCTGGAGATGCGAATGTTGACCCGTCGGTCCTTTCGAAAAGTGGCGGCCGCGTACCGGGCGTAACGCTTCCGCTCCTCCTCCAGCCGTCGTATCGAACGCCACTCCCCTCGCTCTACAGAACCGGCGATGGATCAAGCTTCATCGTCTTGGGTCTCCCTACGGAGGTACTTCTTGGTTGCCTTACGGCTCGGGATGATGGACCCACCGCTCCCCGGTGCTGTTGTTCCTCGCTCCCACCCGCCATGGTCTCGCACACAGCCTCGCCCACAACGTCCGCCCGGTCACTCGCGGCAACGGGAATGCGCATTTGGTGTCGGGCTTTCGTTATCGCCGATGCTGCCAACAATACGCACTCCCCGCCTGCCCCATCCTCGAACACCGCGTCCCCCTCCTGGTGGTGGCGGCACACTGCTGGCGGGTGGTGGTCGTCAATGGCATGGTCGGCGCGGGTGAGACTCTCGGTTCGGCTGGTTGGGCGGCGGTCGGGGCTGCCGAAGCCGCCGGGGCCGGGAGCGGCGCCCCTGGGCTGGCCCCGCGCGCCAGCGCCTTCTCGATCCGCTCCACCCGGCTCTGAAGATCCGCGACCATCGCCTTGAGGCTGCGGAGTTCGCGCAGGATCGCGTCGGATCGGTCGGGCGATTGGCCACGAGCGGCGTTGGACATCAAGCATAGGGCTGCAAAGATGACGGAGGCCGTCTTCATGCTGGTCATCATTCTTGCACTCCCGGACAGGTCAAATATACACCCCCCGTGGCAGCGCCCGGAGCCTCATTTTGGGCCGGGACGCTCCCCGGGTATCCGGGTGCCGCCGCGCCGCGATCCGCCGCACCATGGCCGCAAATAGCCCCCACGACAGATGCCCCTGTGCCAGGCACACCCGTACCAGGACAGAGGCCCGGCAAGCCTTCGACCAGGGCCGTCGGTGAAACGGGGCGTGACCAGCGGGTACGGCTGCACATCTGCGGCCCGACACGCCGGAGGCGAGTGTGCGCACGTTGACGGAGTACGCGCAGGTAGGATAAGCCTCCCGGCTTGTCAGGCCCGACAAGTCGGGAGACTTATCCTACTCCGCCGCGTAGAGCGCGTCCAGCCTGAGCCTCTCCCCCGGCCCCAGCGTGCGCTGGTTCGACCAGACGGCCAGCGTGACGCGGTTCTCGCCGCGCACGGTCCAGCTTGCGAAGCAACGGGCCACCTGGTCGTTGGGGAAGCGGTTCACCAGCCTCGGGCCGCCGGCGCGGTGGAAGGCCTGCCACTCGCCGTCGGGGCGGCGCGCGCCCGTCCAGGTCTCCGAGGCCGCCGTCTCCAGGCCCGGCTCGAACAGCGTCCTGTCCACGGCGCTCACGTCCTGGGCGCGGAAGGCGATGGCGGGCCGCGCATCGTCGGGGTGGCCCACGTTGAACTCGGCGCGGGATTGCAGCACAACCTGAA
>JBBTDS010000458.1:19824-30044 GCA_038060875.1 Acidobacteriota bacterium
GCATCGTCGGGGTGGCCCACGTTGAACTCGGCGCGGGATTGCAGCACAACCTGAAGCGGCGTGGGACCGGTGTTCTCGGCCACCGTCTCCGTGTGGACCGCGCCAGCAAGCCGAATCGCACGGCGCAGCTTCAACCCGTTGGCGCAATCCCCGGCCAGGCGCACCTCGCCGGGCCCGGACGCCTCGACCGCCCACTTTACATCCCACGCGCGGCCCTGAAAATCGGGGTACGCGAAGACGGCCAGCCCGCCCAGATCCGGGTAGCCGCGCTCGCCGGGGTCGGGCCGTCGCAGCGCATCGGCGCCGGTGCGCTTGTCGATCATCCGGATGATCCGCCCGCCCAGATCCGGCGCGATGTCGAGGCGCAGCGCGGCGTCTTCAAGCGTGACCAGGCGGTACGGCTTCACACGCGCGGCGAACTCGTCTTCGTCGAACTTCAGGTCGCGGCCCTCGTGAAGCTGGATGATCCCGAAGCGGCGCACCTCGGCCAGGAACGCCTCTAAGCGGCTTCGCAAGCTGTTGAGATCGGCCGGCTCGTACCAGTCGCCGCGCACGATGAAGCCCCTGGCGCGCGTCAAACTAACGTAATCGAGCGGCAGCCGGGCCTTGCGCACGCGGAGGCGCACGGCGTCGCTCTCGGCCGCGGCCTCGGCCTGGCGGAACAGCTCGCCGGCGCGCGCGAGAAAATCTCCACCCAGGTAGGGCGCGCCCGGCTGAAAGAAAATCCAGAGGTGGTGGCCGAGGCCCGCCGGCGGCGTGCGCACCTGCCGGTGGAGCAGGTCGAAGTAGGCGCGCATGGGCTTGGCCGCGCGGCCGTAGCAGGCCTCCAGGAACTCGTCGATGTCGCGGTTCACGTTGGCCTTGACGTCCCACAGCAGCCGCGCCATCACGTAAGAGCGCAGCTCGGCCATCTCGCCCCCGCCGCCGGGCGCATAGGCGCCCTCCATGAACAGGCCGACCACGCCGTGCCGGCGGTACATCGGTATGTCGGCCGCCAGCTCGTCGAAATCGGGGAACGGCAGCAGGTAGTGGGCGAAGTTGGTGTTGTAGTGCCAGACGTAAAGCTGATCGGTGACCTTCGACCAGGCCTTCAGGTTCTTCATGAAGTAGGCGTTGCGGTCGCACTTCTCGTATGGGTGGGCCTCGCAGGCGGCGATGGGGCAGAGGCGAATCCGCACGTTCGGCCGCGGCCGCGTCTTCGACGGCGGCGTCTCAGTGTACTGGTAGGCCAGCGTGTCGATGAGCTTGTCGGGATGCTTCTTCTCGATCTCCTCCGCCAGCGCGTTGACGAAGCGCAGCAGCGGGCCGGAGTGCGCGCCGCCTTCTTCCTCCTCGACGCGGCGGCAGCGGTCGCACTCGCACCAGCCGGCCCAGTCGTTCTGCGACACCGAGAAGATGGTCGCCTCGGGATGCTCGCGGATCCAGCCGAGCACCGCCTCCACCGACAGCCGCAGCACCTCCGGATTGGTGAGGCAGAGCTGCCCGCGATCGACGCGCCGTTGGCCGTCGATCAGCGAGAAGTACTCGGGATGCGCGGCGAAGTGCTTCTCCGGCGGGATCATCCGGTAGAAGGAGTGCACGAACGGAAAGTACCGGACTTTGTCGCCGGTGGATTCGTCAAGCTGCGAGCTGTTGCCGTTGGTCTTGTTGCGGGCCGCCCAGTCCTTGTCGAACGCCTCGGTGAAGAACGGCTCGCGGTACTCGAAGGCGGGCCGGTGCGTTTCATCGAGCGCTCCGAGGGCTACGGTGTGCATCTTGGGGATGCGGCTGACCTCGCGGGTGAACCAGCGGCAGCCGAGCTTCTCCAGCAACGTGTAGACGCCGTACATCGTCCCGCGCTGGCGGCCCCCGGCGATGATGAGGTTGCGCCCGGCCGTCTTCAGCACGAAGTCCTCGGGGCCGAGCTTCTCGCGCACGCGGCCGCCCACCCGCACGAAATTCCCGCGGCACGGCTCGCTTTCCACCGGCAGCCGTGCGCCGGACATCTCCTCCAGGAAACGCTGCAACTCATCGGCGCCGCGCCGCTCCGAGGGCGAAGCGTCGCGCGCAATGCAGATGGAGTAGGTGGACTTGCCGCCATCGGCCAGCACCAGCTTCGCGGGCGCCGCCGCCAGCGGCAGCGCCATGCAAACTACGAGCCAAGGTTTCATGGTGTTACTCCAGAATGACAACTTCGTAGGCTTCCAGTTGCGGAAGCGTGAACTTGCCGAAGCCGCCTTCCCGCGTCACCGGCAGGCTCCGGTTGAGCCGCGCCGAGCGCGCGCTCTTGAACTCGGCCGCCAGCGCCACCTCAATGCCGCGCATCTCGATGGGCGGGAAGTACGCCGTCTGCGAATGGCCGGAGAGGTTCACAAAGTGCACCAGCGCGCGGTTGCGCCGCGGCTGGCGCATAACGGTGATCTCGACCAGCGGGTGGGCGTTGGTCTTCAACTGGCGCCCGCGCGGGAGCAGGTGGTCGATCAGGTCCGCCACCAGCCCGGCGTGACCCGGCGAGCTGTGGCGGTAATAGATCCCCCCTGCGTCCCACGGGATCCAGCCCAGCCGCCCCTTCCCGTAATCGGTGAGCAGCAGGCCGGGCGCGCCGGATTCGACTTTGTCGGTCCAGACTTTCTCCGGCGGGCCGAAGCGCGCGGGCGGGATCAGCGTGAGCAGCGGCCTCGGCTGCGGGGGCAGCTCGGCGTACTCGCCGTCCACGAAGAGCAGGTTGGTGTTCTTGAGCGACGGGAACAGCGCGTGGTCGCGGATGCGGAAGTAGGCCGAGCGCGTGTTCTTCCAGCGGCGCACCGGGGCGGGAAGCTGTCCGAGCGCGGGCGCGGCGGCGCCCACGGCCAGCACGCGCCCACCCTGCTGGAGCCAGGCCTCGGGGGCGGGCGCGCCGTCCGGCATGATGACGAGGTCGAAGCTGCGCGACGGCTGCTCCAGCGCCCGCGGGTTGTCGGAGACCGCGAACGGAATGTGCTGCTCGCTCAGCAGCCGGAACAGGCCGCGGTAAGAGTTGTTGCGCCCGCCGGCCAACAGCACGCGGGCGGCGCTCTCCTGGCCCACATAGAGATCGGCGTGCCCGGCATGCCACTGGTAGGCGGGCCGGGCGGCTTCGAGCGCGCCGCGGTCCTCCTGGTCCGGCGTGCCGTGCATGGTAAACGCCGGCCCGGCGCCGTGGGCCATGTTCTGATAGAGCCGCATCTGGATCTCGCCCGGCGGCACGGTCACGAAGCGGTAGGGGATATCGACGAAGCTCATCGAGAGGTTGAAGGCCATCTTGGAGGGCTCGGAGTTGCGGGCGCGGTTCACGTTGTCGCTGGCCGAGTAGGGCCAGAGCGGCAGCGGGCGGTCCACCGCGGTGTTCGACTCCGACATGATGCCGTCCACGTACTGCTGGATGTACGTGAGGAACGCCGCGCGGGGGCGCCTGGCGTGAATCAGCTCGCCGATGGCGGCCGCCGCCTCGCGGGCCGAGGCGGTCATAAACTCGTTGTACTCGGGATCGGGCGTCTCGGGCACCGCCCGCCCCGCGCGGGCGCGGAACCTCGCCTGGCACGCATCACAGTGGCAGAGGCCCACCGGGTTGCCGCTGTAGTCGCGGGACTGGTTGCCGAACATGTTGAAGAACAGCGCGTCCACCTCGTAGCGCTCCAGCGCCTCGGCCAGGATCTTCAGCGCGTGGCCGCGGTAGTAGCCGCCGTTGATGCAGGTCGAGTAAAGCCCGTTGTAGACCACCGGCTGGCCGTTGGCCCGCTTGAAGAACCACTCCGGGTGCGCGTCGTAGACGGGCTTCTGGGTCTTGCTCAGATCGAAGCGCCCGATGACGCGGATGCCGCGCGCGCGGGCCTCGCCGAGCATCTCGCCGAACAGGTCGCGGCCCGGCGGCATGTGCGGGCTGGGGTAGTGGAACTCGACCTTGGTGGGGTAGTAGGCGACGATGCCGCCCATGCCGAACAGCAGCGCGTTGGCCGGAAATTCGGCGATCTGCCGCGCCAGCCGCGCCGGGTCGAGCGCGGCGTCGGTCTCGCGCAGGTTGGTCTGAAGCAGACGGACCGGTTCGTCCATCCACCAGCGCGCCTGCCCGTCACGGGGCTGCCCCGCGACCGGCAGGGCGCCGAGCGCGACCGTGAGCAGAACTATCGGGCACTTGCCTGGGTTCATATAGGATGGAGAAGATTGTATCGCAGCCCGCGCCGCTTGGAGGCAATATGAAGCGTTTGGCCGCGCTCCTGCTTGTTTTCGGGGCAATCGCTTGCGCGAACGCCCAGTTTTCATCCCTTTCCTGCGTCGCCACCGCCGTCACCGCGCTGGTGCGCGCCGAAGGCATCACCGAGCGGTTGGGGGATATCGTTCTGACCTGCGCCGGCGGCGCCCCGAACGGCGCCGTCACCACGAACCTGACGCTCTTCTTTCCCGTGAATGTCACCAACCGTCTGGGCGCTGGCGACACGCTGAACGCCAGCCTCACGATTGACACCGGCTCCGGCCCCGTCCCGGCGGCGCCGCCGACGCTGGCGACGCCCAGTTCGCTGGCTTTCAACGGCCTGAGGTTCACCCTCTCGCCCGCCGGCGCGGCCCTGCTGCGCATCTCTAACCTGCGGGCGGCGGTGAGCCAGTTGTCGCCGTCGGTGAGCGGCCAGTCGGTCCAGGTGTTCCTCGGCTCGGCGGGGCCGAGCAATATCACTATCAACAACAGCCAGTTTACGGCGGGGATGACGGTGACCGGGCTGCTGGCCGGCTCCTCCACGGCGGGGATCGTCTGCACGGCCTCGCCGCTGCCAGACACGATCACCATGAGCAACCTGTTCGCCACCCGCACGCGCTTCGCCTCGCTTCGCCTGACCGAGGGTGCGGCCAGCGCGTTCCGGACGAGAGGCGCCGGCGAGGACTCCGGCACTCGCTTCCTGGTGCGGTACGCGGGCTTTCCGGCGGGCGCACGGCTGTTCGTGCCCGACGTGGTGGCCGGCTCCAGCGCCGTCGCGCCGACTGCCGGCGGGGATCTCGGCCTGCCCGCTTCGGGCGGGCGCTACGCGCCGGACGCGAGCGGCTCGCTGCTGCTGGCGCGCGTGTTCAACGCCGACGTGAACGGCGCGGGAGGAACACCCACCTACATGCCGGGATCGCCGGGGTCGGGCACGGTGAGCTTTGACGCCGCGAGCGAAGTTCCCCTGGCGGGCGGCGCCGGTCTGGTGGTCTACGAGGTGGTGGACGCGAACGCGAACATCCAGGAGAGCGCCCAGTTCCCGGCTTTCCTGGGGCTCGGGCCGACGAGCGGCGGCCCACTGATCGTGGCCACCGCCAGCGTCTCGTTCGCGCCGGTCTCGACCGTGATCACGGCCAGCGCATCGGCCCCGGTGCCGCGGTTCGCCGCGACTGCGCCTCCGTCGGACTGCACCGCCCTGGGCGATTGCAGGGCGGGCTACTTCCCCAGGCTGGTGGTCGAGGCCACGCCGCCGCTGGAATACACCGCGGTGGCCGGTGCGGGCCACCAGATCCGTTACGTGCGCGTCAACAACGAGGCGGGCGGCTTGATGGTGTGGCGGGTGACTGTCGCGTACCAGACCGGTTCGGGCTGGCTGCGCGTCGATCCCACCGAGGGGATCAACAGCGCGACCGTCCGCGTCGATGCGCTGCCGGAGAAGCTCTCGCCCGGCATCTACCGCGCGACGCTGACGATCGACGCCGGCCCGTTGGCCGGCTCAAGGACGCTCCCGGCCACGCTGGAGGTCACGCCGGCCACGCCGGTGGTTCCCACGCCCGCGATCGAGAGCGTGACCAACGCGGCCACGTTCCGCGCCGGGCCGCTGGTCGCCGGGTCGCTGGCCACCGTGATGGGTGCGCGCCTGGCGGGCGCCAGCGTTGTGGTCACCTTCGACGGAGCGCCGGCGCGGCTGCTTTACACCAGCGAACGGCAGATCAACTTGCAGGTGCCCCCGGAACTGGGCACCAAGACCGTGGCGCAGGTGATCGTCACCGTTAACGGCATCGCGAGCACGCCCTATCCGGTGACATTGGCGCCGATCGCCCCGGGGATCTTCGGCGTGCTCAATCAGGATGGCACGCTAAACAACGCCACGAACCCGGCGCCGGTGGGGACGATCCTTCAGATCTTCGCGACCGGCCTGCCCTCGGCACAGGGGGCGGCCATCACGGCGAAGGTACATGACCGCATCATCACGACACCGCACTACGCCGGACCCGCGCCCGGCCTGTCCGGCGTGCAGCAGGTGAACGCGGCGATTCCGCCCGATCTCCCGGCCATGCGCTCCGAGGTGCTGGTCTGCGCGGCGGTCACGTCGCAGCAACCGGTGTGCAGCCCACCGGCGACGATTTTTCTGAGCCGGTAGCGCTGGCGCGGGTCTTACTTCCGTTGCCTGGCGGTGGGATCGGCTACGTCTACCGTATGACGAAAGCTCGATGCTTGCTGGGATGCGTTCTCGATCTTTACCGCCTCCTCCAGCATCCTTTTTGCTTCATTCTTCCTCCTCGCTCGTCTCAACAAGTCGGCATAGGCTCGGCGAATGGACGCCTCGATCGGGTGCCCTGAACCAAACCTCGCTGTTGCCATCGCCAGCGACTCTTTGAATAGTGCTTCGGCATCCGCGTATCGGCCAAGGCTGACTTGGACTTTCGCGAGATTGGTCATCGCCTCGGCCAGTGTCGGATCATCTGGATGGAGCATCTCACGCCAGATCTGTATTGCCGCGCCCAACAGCCGTTCTGCCTCGGCATGTTGGCCCATGCGGTGGCGCGCGTTGCCGAGGTTGTTTAGCGCAGCCGCCTCGTCGTAGCGGTGTCCAGGCGCTTTCTTCCATACGCCCAATGCTTCCTCAAGCTGCACCAGAGCCTTGGAGTAGTCTTCGAGCGCGGTGTACAGGTTCCCCAGATTCGTGCGCACTTCCGCAGCCTCGGGGCTGCCCGGTCCGAAGATCTTAATCCGCAAGTCCAGCGATTGGCGATAGAGGCGTTCGGCTATACTGTAGCGCTGTTGCTTGGCGCAAACTACGGCCAGGTTATTGAGGGTTCGAGCGAATTCGAGGTGCTCGGTTGCGCGGCGCTGCTCCCAGAACGTGATCGCCCGGCGATACAGCCGCTCCGCCTCGTCATACCTGCCCATGGCGGCAACAACACCGGCCAGGTTGTCCAAAGTCGCCGGTATCCGGGCGTCCCGCTCCTCGTGCTGCTCTGCCTCCCGCTGTGCGGTGAGTAGTACCCGTTCCGCTTCCTGGAATCTCCCCTCGCGGCTCAAGCGCTTCGCTTGAGCGACTAATTCCGCCCAGCGATCGTTCGCGGCAAGGCAGTGTGCGACCACCAGGGCGCCAAGGCCGAGCAGGTACAGCGGCACGCGGAACCGGCGACGACGCCCCGGAGACCTCTTCGAACCTGCGCTTCCTCGTGTATTCTGTAGAGGTGAGAATGGATCGCCGGCTTCCGGGAGGCGAACCCCACCGGTACGTACAGGCTTTCGGAGTGGAGTCATGCACGGATGATGAGGCGGGTTTGCCGCGAAAGTCCTTTGGCTTTCGCGAGACTTCACTGAGATCGGTCTAAGCGTTCCATTAGGAACCGATTAGAGTGGGTAACGCCAATCGCATCTATGAGTTTGGAGCGTTCCGGCTCGACACCCTGGCTCGCCGGCTGTTGAGGGACCACACACCTGTAACACTCACGCCGAAGAGCTTCGAACTGCTACAGGTCCTCGTCGAGAATCACGGCCGGGCGCTCAGCAAGGCCGAACTCCTGCACGCGCTATGGCCTGATACCACCGTGGAAGAGGGCAACCTGGCGTTTCAGGTGTCCGTTCTGCGGAAGGCGCTTGGCCCGGAAGCGGGCGCGTGTATCGAGACCGTCCCGCGGTACGGGTACCGGCTGAGCGCACCGGTAGTCGTACAGCCTGCAGCGGAACCGCAAACCCCACCGGCCGGGATGGACACTGCACCGGGGCGCAAACGACGGCGCTATTTCGCCGCCTCGGCGCTCATTGTCATTGCCGTCGCGGCCGGACTGTTCTTCGCAACTCGCCGCAGAGCAGGTGTGCCGGTGGTAGCGCCGGTCCCGCTGGCGAGTTTCCCGGGAAACGAGGTCACTCCTTCCCTCTCGCCGGACGGCAAGGACGTGGCCTTCGTGTGGGACGGTCTCTCGGGCGACAACTGGGATGTATACGTGAAAGTGGACGGTGTCGAGGAACCACTGCGGATAACCTCGTCCAAAGACCTGGAGTTCAACCCGGACTGGTCGCCGGACGGCCGCCAGATCGCGTTCGCCCGCCAAGCGGACTCCGGCGCGATCGACGTTTTTCTGAAGCCCTATCCCAACGGTCCGGAACGCAAGGTGGGCCAAGCGCGTGGGTGCTTCATGCTTGCGGCTCCTTACGAGAAGATTCTCGATTGGCACCCGAATGGCGAGCACCTCGTCGTGGCCGGGGCCGCGCCCGAACGTGGTTGTGGTTTGTCTGCTCTTTCCACGGTGACCGGAGCAGTCACACCGCTTACGGAGGCGCCGCTGCCGAGTATGATGGATCTCGCACCGGCCGTTTCGTGGGACGGCCGCGCTCTCGCGTTTATGCGGGGATCCGCTTGGTCCACGTTCGCAGTTCACACGGTGGTGCTTTCGGCTGGCCTGAAGCCAGTCGGTGCCCCGCGTTCGGTCACCACGGAAAACCGCATGGAGTCGTGGCCTGCCTGGCTGCCGGGTTCGAAAGAGATCGTCTTCTCCGGAGGCAATGCCAGCGCGGATACCACTCTCTTCAGGGCGCCCGCGTCCGGAGCCGCCAGGGCTGTACGGATGCAGGGGATCGGCCCTAGCGCGTACTTTCCGTCCGTTTCAGCCGGGGGCACGCTCGTCTATTCGAGCCAGGGACCTTCCTTCGCCTCGATACATCGTCTCGAGATCCCATCGGATCCCGGCTCACCTCCGAAGGTGAGCGACATCGCGTCGTCCACATACCTCCAACAGTTTCCGGTTTATTCGCCGGACGGCGCTCACATCGCTTTCGAGTCGGAGCGCTCGGGATGCCGGGAGATCTGGGTCTCATCTTCCGATGGGACCCAGCTCAGACGCCTGACTCGCTTCGACGGCCCCGCGGTCCAGGGGGTGCAGTGGTCTCCGGACGGGACCCGTATCGTGTGCAGCGTTGCGCTGCGGGGCCAGCGTGAGATCTACCTTATCGACTCGCAACGAGGCACGCCGCAGAGATTGACCGCTGACGTCTACGACGATGGGGGCGCCTCGTGGTCGCGGGATGGGAAGTGGATCTACTTCCATTCGAACCGATCGGGTGAGTACCAGGTGTGGAAGATGCCGGCCGCCGGAGGCGAAAGTCTCCAACTGACCAGTAGCGGAGGGTTTGTGCCTCAAGAGTCACCGGACGGGCGGTTCATTTACTTCACTAAACGCGCTCGAGACACGAGCTTATGGCGCATGCCTGCCGGGGGTGGACCGGAAGTTCGCGTACTGGACCGCCTGTTTCAACCCGCAGGCGCTGTGGTCCTCGAGGACGGTGTGTACTTTATAACCCCCGCCGAACAGTCCAGTCGCGCCTCTCCTCCCGAGTCCAAGGTACGTTTGCTGGACACGCGCACCGGCCAAACACGCGATATCGCAACTATCACCGGCCCACTCGGTTGGGGACTCGCGGTTGCGCCGGACCGCCGCAGCCTGCTCTTCGTTCGGAAGAAGACCGGAGCATTGGATTTGAAGCTCGTCAGGCAGGTGCAGTAACAGCTTCGCCTACGATGTGGCGGATGCCTGTAGAACACGGAGCAGGTGTGCCAGCCCGCCGCCCTTCCGTGAAGGAGTGCGGGCCCTACCCGCCGGCAATGGCCCCTACGATGAAAAAGGGCTCCACCCCCGACGCGACCGCGTCGGGCAGCGGGGCGTCCGGCGGATCGTGGGAGAGATCCTGCTCGCAGGCAAAGAACCGCAAGAACGGCCGGCGCTGTTGCGTGACGTGATCTCGTATCGTGCCGTGCAGCATCGGATAGCGGGCTTCGAGCGCGTCGAGGACCGAGCGCTGCGTGACCTGGCCCTCAACGTCGAGATCCACGTCGCCGCTAACGCGAGCCAGCGTTCGCAGATGCGCCGGGAGCACGACTCGGATCATGGCAGTGTCTGCACTTCAACCGAAAGCACGGCCGGAAGATGCCGGGCAATGGGAGCCCAGGTGTCTCCGGCATCGGCCGAGGCGTACACCTGCCCGCCGGTGGTGCCGAAATACACGCCGCACGGATCGAGCGAGT
>JBBTDS010000459.1:0-11426 GCA_038060875.1 Acidobacteriota bacterium
ACTTCCTGCTGGGCATCCCGACCAGCTCGGCGCGGGCTTTCCCGCCGGTGCGCGTCGATCGCAACCGCTGGCAGTACGATCTGTTCTTCACCGACGATTTCAAGGTGAACTCCCGGCTGACGCTGAACCTGGGGGTGCGCTACGAGTTGCACCAGCCCTGGCGGGAGAACCACCACATGATCTCCCAGTTCGACATCGGCACCGGCAGCATTGTCATCGAGGACGGCGCCATGTCCAAGGTCAGTCCGATCTTCCCCAAGGGCTACGTCGGGATCGTCGAGGCCAAGACGGTGGGTTGGCCCGGCCGCACACTGCTCAGGACCGATCGCAACAACTTCGCCCCGCGCATTGGCATCGCCTGGCGTCCTTTCGGCTCGCGGACTGTGTTCCGCACCGGCTACGGCCTGTTCTTTGACGTGGTGCCGCGCAACCTCAACATGGGGGGCGTTCCGTTCGTGCTCAACGAGCCGGGCTACACCAACCCCATCGGCAACCCGGACGTGATTCTGCCGCGCGTGTTCCCGACGACCGGCACGGGCGGCCCGTCAACGGCCGGCATTCCCGCTGCGGTCAACCCGGATCTGAAGATCCCATACAGCATGCAGTACAACGTCACCATCGAGCATCAGCTTTGGGACACCGGGTTCCGCATCTCCTACATTGGGACTAACACGCGCCAGGGCGACTGGAGCTACGACTACAACTCTCCGGCGCCGGACACGCGACTGTACATCGACAAGCCGCGGCCGTTCCCGCGCTACCCCAGCATCAGCTACTACACCAACGGCGCCGGCCACCAGTATCACGGCTTGACGCTCGAGGCCGAGCGGCAAATGGCCAAGGGGCTGTACTTCCAGTCCTCCTGGACCTGGGCGCGGGACATTGGCGACATGGAGCGCGGCATGGGCCCGGAGAACCCCTTCGACCGCCGGCGGTGCGTTGCCGTGGCCGAGGACATCCCCACCCACCGCGTCACCGCCAACGCCATCTACCAGTTCCCGTTCGGCAAGGGCCGCCACTGGATGTCTGGTGCGTCGCGCCCGCTGAACCTGCTGGTCGGCGGCTGGGAGATCAGCGCCATCTACAGCATCTATTCAGGCCAGTTCCTGACGCCTTACTGGAGCGGTCCCGATCCCACCGGCACCGCCTACACCACCAGCCGCACGCCGGCCAGTGTGACCCGCCGTCCCGACCACCTGCGCGACGCCAACCTGCCTGAGGACCAGCGGTCGGTGAACCGCTGGTTCGATGAGAAAGCGTTTGAGCAGCCGCGCGCCGGCCAGTACGGCACGGCGGCCCGTGGCGTCATCAAGGGTCCCGGCGTCAACGTCTGGCATGTGGGCTTCTTCAAGAACTTCGAGTTCGCCGAGCGTGGCCCGCGCCTGCGCTGGGAGCTGACGGCCACCAACTTCTTCAACCACCCGAACTGGAGCAATCCCGGCAGCACCAATATCACGCAGTTGGGCAATGTCGGGGTGATCAGCGGCGTGGGCGGCGTCAACGGCTCCTCGACCGGCGATCAGCCCGGCCCGCGCTCGTTCCGCATGGGCGTGCGCGTGGAGTGGTAGGCGCGTCACGCTCCAGCGGTACGCGTATGAGCAGCCTGTACCCAACCAGCGCGGCGGAACTGGCCGAGGCGATGGCCGCCGGCCAGAGCATCACCCTCGGCGGCCGCTTCACCAAGGAGAAGATGGCCGGTCCCGTCGCCGCATCAGACGTGACGATTTCAACCGCGCGGCTGAATCGCGTGCTCCAGTACGACCCGCGCGACCTCACCATCAGCGTCGAGGCCGGGATCCCGTTCGCGGAGTTGATCCGGGTGACAGCCGCCGACGGGTTGATGGTCCCGCTGGATCCCTCGTTTTTCGAGCTGGCCACTGTGGGCGGCGTCGTGGCCGCCAACGTCAGCGGGCCGCGGCGGCGACTGTACGGCGCCGCGAGGGACCTGGTCATCGGCATGAAGTTCGCGACCCTCGAAGGCAAGCTGGTGCAATCCGGCGGCATGGTGGTGAAGAACGTGGCCGGGCTGGACATGGCCAAGCTCATGATCGGCTCGTTCGGCACGCTGGTGGCGATCGCGGTGGTGAACTTCAAGCTGGTGCCGATACCGCCCTGCTCGCGGTCGTTCCTGCTGCGGTGTCCGTCGCTGGCAGCCGCCATGGCGGCGCGGGACTCGATCCTCCAGGGCGTGCTGCAACCGGCGGCCATCGACCTGCTGAATCCCCAGGCCGCGGCGCGGCTCAAGCGAGAAGGCTACCTGCTGGCGGTTCAGGCCGGCGGCAGCCCCGCCGTCATCGAAAGGTACGCGCGCGAGCTGGCCGGAGCCGAAGCCCTGGCGGGCCGCGAAGAAGAGGAGTTCTGGCGCGGCGTCCGCGAGTTCACCCCGGCGTTTCTCGCGGAGTTCCCTGCCGGGGCGGTGGTGCGCGTCTCGACGAAGATCTCGCAACTGGCCGCGGTGATGGAGGCGTTGGAGGTTCCGGCGGTGGCCCGGGCCGGCTCCGGTGTGCTCTATGTGTATTTCAGCGAATGGCAGGCCGCGGGCGCCTTGCGCGGTTGGAAGGCGGTCATCGAATTCGCGCCGCCCGAACACAAGGGCGAGCTCGACCTCTGGCCATCGCCGGGCAGCGACTTTGAAATCATGGAAAGGGTGAAGCGGATGTTCGATCCGCAGCATCTGCTGAATCGGGGTAGGCTGTATGGCCGTATCTGAGGCAGCGCCGGCGGCCGCCGGCCCGCGGCAGTTCGACCTGGACAAGTGCGTGCACTGCGGCCTGTGCCTGAACGCCTGCCCGACCTACCGCGAGCTGGGCCTGGAGGCGGATTCGCCCCGCGGCCGCATCTACCAGATGGTGCAGGTGGCGGCCGGCGAACTGCCGATCAGCCGCTCTTACATCGAGCACCTGGAACTGTGCCTGGCCTGCCGCGCCTGCGAGACCGCCTGTCCCTCCGGCGTGCAGTACGGGCGGCTGATCGAGGCGGCCCGCGCCGAGATCGAGCGTAAGGCGCCGCGACCGCTCGCCGCGCGCCTCGTCCGGCGCTTCGTTTTCGGCCGCCTGCTTCTGTCGCCAACGCTGATGCGACTGGCCGGCGGGCTGCTCTGGCTCTACCAGGCGATCGGCCTGCGGCGACTGGTGGAGTCGTCGGGCCTGCTTAAGAAACTGGGCGCGCTTGGGCGGGTCGTGCGGCTCGCCCCTTCCGCCGAGCGGCCCTTCTTCTTCCGCCAGATCGGCAAGGTGTTTCCGGCTGAGGGCCCGGTTCGCTACCGGGTGGCCTTCCTGGCCGGCTGCGTGGCCAACGTCAGCTTTGCGCGGCTGAACGAAGCCACCGTGCGCGTGCTGCAAAAGAACGGCTGCGATGTGGCGATCCCGGCCGGCCAGACCTGCTGCGGCGCGCTCCACGCGCACCTGGGCCTGCGCGAGGAGGCCCGCGCGCTCGCCCGCCGCAACATCGACGCCTTCCTCTCCGGGGACTACGATGCCATCATCACCAACGCCGCCGGCTGCGGATCGATGCTCAAGGAATACCACGAGCTCGTCGAGGGCGACGCCGCCGCGCGATTCTCCAAGCTCGTCAAGGACGTCACCGAGTTCCTCGCCTCGATTGAACTGAACACCAACATGGGGCCGGTGCCGGTGATCGCCACTTACCAGGATTCCTGTCACCTGGCGCACGGTCAGAGAATCAGGGTCGCCCCAAGGCAGTTGCTCCGGTCGGTACCCGGCCTGGAATTCCGCGAGATGCCGCTTTCGGACCTGTGCTGCGGCAGTGCCGGCGTCTACAACGTAGTCCAGAGCGAGATGGCGGCGCAGATCCTGGAGAACAAGATGCGGCTGGCCGAGAGCACCGGCGCTGATGTGATCGTCACCGCCAACCCCGGTTGCATGCTGCAACTGCGGGCGGGCGGGCGGCGCGTGGCCCACGTCGTCGAGATTCTCGACCAGGCCTATCGGGCGGCGAACATTAATTTCGAGGTTGTGTAGCCTGTCACCGAATTGATTTTTGCTGGATTTTGGCCCAGGTGTCGCGCAGGGTGACGGTGCGGTTAAAGACCGGTTTCTCCGGGGTCGAGTCGGGATCGACGCAGAAATAGCCGAGCCGCTCGAACTGGCAGCGGCCCGTGGGCAGGTTCGGCTCGATCTTGCAGCCGGTCAGCACCTCAAGGATGAGGTTGTCGTAAAGGCGCACCTCGGCGTCGATGGCATGAGCCGCCGAGACCCAGTGGATGGTTGACTTCACCTTGCGCCCATCCGGCGCGTCCCCTCCGCGGGTCGCCGGGTCGTAGGTGCAGTGCAGCTCGTCTTTCACCACGCCGGTGCACCGCACGAAGTAGCCGTAGCGCAGCCGGACTTCGCGGCCGGGGGCCAGCCGGAAATACTGCGGCGGCGGGTCTTCGCGAAAATCGTCCCGCTCGATGTAGAGCACCCGCGAGAACGGCGCCTTGCGCGTTCCCATCGACGCATCTTCGGGGTTGTTGACCGCCTCCACCTCCTCGACCAGGCCCTCGGGGTAGTTGTCGATGATGAGCCGCAGCGGCCGCAGCACGGCCATCACCCGCGGTGCCCGCTTGTTCAGGTCCTCGCGGACGAAGTGATCGAGCAGCGATGCCTCGATGGTGCCGCTGAACTTGGCCACCCCGATCCGGTCGCAGAAGTTGCGGATCGCTTCCGGCGTGAAGCCGCGCCGGCGCATCCCGGAAATGGTCGGCATGCGGGGATCGTCCCAGCCGCCCACGTCGCCGTTCTGGACCAGCGTGAGCAGCTTGCGCTTGCTCAGAACCGTGTTGGTGAGGTTGAGCCGGGCGAACTCGATCTGCCGGGGACGATAGACCCCCAACTGCTCGAGATACCAGTCGTACAACGGCCGGTGGTCCTCGAACTCCAGCGTGCAGATGGAGTGGGTGATCCCTTCGATGGAATCGGATTGCCCGTGGGCATAATCGTACATCGGGTAGATGCACCACTTGCCGCCGGTGCGGTGGTGTTCGGCGTGCAGGATGCGGTACATCACCGGGTCCCGCATGTTGAGGTTCGGCGAGGCCATGTCGATCTTGGCCCGCAGGGTGCGGGAGCCGTCCGGGAACTCGCCGGCCCGCATGCGCTCGAACAGATCCAGGTTCTCTGCCACGGAGCGGTTGCGGTACGGGCTCTCCCAGCCGGGTTCCGTCAGCGTGCCGCGATACTGCCGGATCTGGTCCGCGTTCAGGTCGCAGACATAGGCCTTGCCGGCTTTGATCAGTTGAACGGCCCATGCGTAGAGCTGATCGAAGTAGTCGGAGGCGTAAAACAGCCGGTCCTCCCAATCGAAGCCGAGCCAGCGGACATCGGCGATGATGGACTCGACGTACTCGGATTCCTCCTTGGTGGGATTGGTGTCGTCGAAACGCAGGTTGCACTTGCCGCCGAACTCGGCCGCCAGGCCGAAGTTGAGGCAGATGGACTTGGCGTGGCCGATATGCAGGTAGCCGTTCGGCTCGGGCGGAAAGCGCGTGTGCACCCGCCCGCCGTACTTGCCGGCCTTCAGATCCTCGAGGATGATCTCGCGGATGAAGTGGGAAGGACCGGACGTCTCAGGGAAGCTTTCCGATGGCATGGTCAATCCGCTTGAGGCAGGTCTCCCTGCCAAGCACCTCCAGGGTTTCGAATAGCGGCGGGGCCGCCTTGCGGCCGCACACGGCCACTCGTATAGGCTGGAACATCTGGCCGGCCTTGACGCCGGAGGCCCCGGCCGCGGCCCGCAGCGCCGCTTCCAGGGCCTGGCGTTCGAACTCCGTAACCGCCAGCACCCCGCGGGCCCGCTCCAGCACCGCCCGGGCCAGGGCCGCGTCCCCTTTCTGCGGGATGAGCTCGGCGGGATCGTAGGGCGCCAGTTCGCCGGCAAAGAAGAAATCGGCCACGGCCGCGGCATCGCGCAGCGTCTTGATGCGCTCCTGGATCAGCGGCGTGACCTTAAGGAGCTTGTCGCGCTCGACCTCGAAGCCAGCCGCGCGCAAGTGCGGCAACAACCGCTCGGCCAGGTCCGGGACCGGCAGGGCGCGCAGGTGCTCCGCGTTCAGCCACACGGCCTTGGGGTCGAACGGATCGTCCTCGCGGAAGTTGATCACCGCGTTGGCGCGGTTGATCCCTTCCAGCGAGAAGGCGTCAATCAGCTCCTGGCGCGACATGCGCTCGCGGTCGTCCTTGGGCGACCAGCCGAGCAGGCAAAGGAAATTCACGAACGCGTGCGGCAGGAAACCGGCGTCGCGGTAGGTGGTGACGCTGACCACCGGCCCGTGGCGGCGCTTGGAGAGCTTGGAGCCGTCGGGGGCGATCAGCAGCGGCAGGTGGGCGAACTCGGGCAGCGGCGCGCCGGCGGCCTCGAAGATCAGGATGTGCTTGAACGTGTTGGTGAGGTGGTCCTGGCCGCGCACGATGTGCGTGATGCCCAGGTCGATGTCGTCGGCGCAGGAGGCCATGTGGTAGGTGGGCGTGCCGTCGCTGCGCAGCAGGGCGAAGTCCTCGATGTCGGCGGTGGATTTCTCCTGCTCGCCGTACACCAGGTCGTTGAACCGGATGATGCGCGCCGGGTCGCGCGGCACGCGGAACCGGACCGCGGCGGCGTCGCAGTAGGCGAGGCCCTTGGCCAGGATGGCCTCGGCAAGCTGGCGGTGCAGATCCACGCGATCCGACTGCCGGTACTCCTCGTCCCAGCCGAGATCGAGCCAGCCCAGGCCCTCGTAGATGGATTCGAGCGACGCCTGCGTCGAGCGGGCGACGTCGGTATCGTCGATGCGCAGCACCATCGTGCCGCCATGGCGGCGGGCGTAGAGCCAGTTAAAGATGTAAGTCCGCGCCCCGCCGATGTGCAGGAAGCCGGTCGGTGAGGGCGCAAAACGCAGCCGCGGCATGGAGATTCCAGTATAGCGAGCGCAAAAAAGAAGGGGCGCTCCCCGTGGGAGCGCCCCTGAAAGGTCTCGGAATTCCGGGTTTAGAAGAAGAAGTGGAGGCCGAAGCGCAGGCTGCGCGGACCCTGGAACTCGCTGGCTAGGCCGAAGCGCGGATCGACCCGCAGCTTCTGGTCCTTCATCATTTTCATGTAGTCGAAGCCCTTAAAGAAGTCCACCTCATTGTCGAAGTTCACCTGCCCGTCGTTGGCATGCACGTAGTTGACGTTCTTGTTGACGACGGTGCTCTGGTTGAACAGGTTGGTGATGTTCATCTCCACCCGCAGCCGGTAACGCTCTTGCGCCGGCGCGAGCTTGAAGTCGTGACCCACCAGGAAGTCGGTGTTCGAGTACACCGGGGTACGGCCCAGGTCGCCGCGCCCGTTGGCGAAGATGGGCACGCTGGAGACCATCTGCACTTCGGTGGTCAGGGGGGTGCCGCTATAGGCATAGAAGTTGGGCGAGAACATGGTTTCGCCGGCCTTGGTGCGCAGGGTGTAGGAGCCGAAGAACTTGAGCGTGTGCGGCCGGTCGGTGGCCAGGCGCCCGTAGACCAGCTTGCCGTTCTTGTCGAAGCTCATGAACGGCAGGTCGAAGTAGCGGTTGACATTGGGGCTGACGCGCCCGTTCTCGTCGGAACTCGCCAAGCCGCCGTAGTTGCCCCACAGCCTGCTGTAAGTGTAGCTGGCCGCGAAGATGTAGTTGCGGGAGTAGCGCTTATCGATTCGGAACTCGATGCCGTCATAGACGCGCTCCGCCTCTGGCGTCACCGGGAAGCCCTTGGGCCAGAACTTGGGATCGGCAGTGATGCCGAAGCCGGGGTTGGCCACGTAGTACACCTCCCCGTGCTCGGTCAGAATGCCCGTGTCCTCGATGGTGCGATCCAGTTGCCGCCGGGTGTACCGAGTCGTGAAGGCCAGCGTGGGAGTCAGCGCGTACTCGGTGCCGAAGTCCCAGACGCGGTTGCGAACCGGCATCAGGTCGGGATCGATGAGGTTCTCCGAGGGATCATGCGAGGGAATGCGCCAGTCGGCGTAGTCGATGCAGCCGGGCGCGCTCTTGCAGTCCGCCGGCATGGTGCGCCGGACGGTGGGCTTGATCTTGAAGATATCCGGATCGTCGAGCTTGAAGACCAGGTCCGTCCAGACATCGCCGCCGAAGCTGCCGCGGGGCATCTCGTACTTCATCATGTCGTAGAACAGCCCGAAGCTGCCGTAGACCTTCAGCTTGCTGTCGCCGAAGACGTCGTAGGCGAAGCCCAAACGCGGGGCCAGCTTCTTGCCGAACCCGAACTCGATGGCCCGCGAGGGAATGCCCTCGGCGATCTTGAAGGAAGGCAGGAACTCCCGTTCCATACGCAGGCCCAGGTTGAGCCGCAACTTGCGGTTCACCTGCCAGCCGTCCTGGAAGTAGATGCTGGTGTTGTTGCTGGCCACGTCGCCGGTGGTGGCGAAGAAGCGGTCGATGTAATAACCGTACCTGCCGCGCCCGCCGGGCATGGTGATGCCCTGCCGGTTGCTGTTCCAGTAGACGAAGATGTAGCCATCCGGCCAGGTGCCGGCCAGGGCGTCGTTGTGCAACCGGTTGATCTCGTAACCGGCGCGGAAGTTGTGCTGCCCGCCGGCGTTGAGAAGATAGGAGACGTCCACGTTGGTGCGCCAGCGGGTCTGGATGTCGGTTACGGTCTGGCGGTTATCGGTGGTGAAATTGCCGGCCGGTCCCAGCACGTTGGCCGGGATGGGCAGGCCCAGGGCCGGCAAGCCCGTGTTCGAGTTGGCGTAGCGGAAGCGCGCCGTGCCGCGCGGGATGCCGTAATCCTTGTTGTTACGGTAGTTGTAACCGCCGCGCGCGCTGATCAACAGCTTGGCGGTGGCCGAGTAGTCCGCCGCGAAGGTGGAAGTGAAAGCGGGCTGGCGGTTGCCCAGTTGAGACCACGGGCTGGTCGGGCTGTCGGTCCCCTGGCGGCTCGGCAGCGCGCCCCTCCGCCGGTAGGGCGAGTAGATGTAGCCGAAGTTGGTGCGCAACTTGTCGGTCGGCGCCACATCCAGGCGGGTCATCAAGTAATCGTCCCGTGTGGTCTGTTCGAATGTCGAGGTGGACTTGTCACGCAGGAACGTAACCGTGCGCTCTGTGCGCCGCAGTTCCGGATACCAGCCCAGGAAGAACCAGGCCTTGTCCTTCTTGAGGGGGCCACCGATGGAGGCACCCGGGTTGAACAGCCGATACCCGTCTTCCTTGTTATGGAAGTACTCGCCGATGTTGTCGTCAAGCGGGTTGATCCGCAAGGTCGGGCGCGGGCCGGCATTCATAGCGTCGTTTTCCAGGAACAGCGAAACCTGCCCGTGCAGGTCGTTACTGCCGCTGCGGGTGACCACGTTGATCACCCCGCCCATGGCGCCCCCGTACTGGGCCTCGAAGCCGCTGGACTTGATTTGCAGCTCCTGCACCAGCTCAAACGGGATCTCGCTCTGCCGCGGCAACACCCCGGTTTGCAGGTTCGTTACCTCGGCGCCGTCAATCACCCACACGTTCTCCGAGCCGCTGGAGCCGTCGATCTGGAAACCGCCGCTCTTGGCTTCCGAGCGGGCGCCCGGCGCCAGAGCGATCAGCGAGGTGAAGCTGCGGCTCTTCGGGAGCCGGTCGAAGAAGCTCTGGGTGACATTGGCGGCGGTGGTGCTCTGGGCGGTGTCAACGATCACCGCCTCGCCGCTGACCACCACGCTCTCGGTGAGCTGGCCGACCTCCAACTTCACGTCGATGGTCAGCAGCCTGCCGACCATCAATTCGATGCCCGACTGCTTGTACTGCCGGAACCCCGTCGCCGTCACCATCAGGTCATGCCTGCCGGGGGGCAACGAGGGAAAGGCGTACCGGCCGGTGGCGTCGGTGTTGACTTTCATGGCGCGGATCAACGCGGGACCGCTAACCTCCACGGCAGCGTTGGGAACGCTGGCGCCGGTGGGGTCGCTCACGGTTCCGCGGATACCGCCCGTCGTTTCTTGTGCGAAGGCTATCCCAAGGCAAAGGGATAGCAGAGTGCAGAGAAAGATTTTCCTCATAGTCCTAACCCTCAGAAACAAGTTTGAGACCAGAGGGAAGATTGTACCACTTCCCCCGGACAGCGTCGCACCGGCCCGGCAGTTCATTCGATTAAAATTCGTTAATCTCACCCCAGACAATGGACGCAGTCCCTCTCCGGAGAGCAAACAATAGGGCACTTCCGTAGCCAAACTATTGGCATGCGCAACTCATTGATTATAAAAGCATATTTGAGCAGAGCACCAGCGTGAGGTGGTGGCTGATTCGTTTTTCGGGAGCCAGGGTTACGTGGTTTGAAAGTGCTCGAAGCTTTCCCGCCCGCCGTGGAGCTGCCGGAGGCTCCACACCCTAAATAAACAGGTCGGCCGAGACCTTGAAGAACTCGGCGAGCCTCTTTGCCTGCACTTTGCTGATCGACCGCTTTCCCCTCAGGACCTCGGAAACGCGCCCTCGCGTGCCGAAGACCGGCAGCAGGTCCTTCGTGGTTCGGCCGCCTGCCTCCATCAGATAAGCCAGCATCTCGTGGGGAGGCGTGGCTGGCAGCGGGTAATGCCGATCATCGTAGTCCTGGATCAGAATGGCCATGGTTTCCAACAGCGCTGATTCCTCGGGGGACAAGCGGCCCTCGCCTTTGGCCATCAACCCCTCCACTGCAACAATCATGCGGTCGTACTCTTCCTGGGTCTCGATGGCCTTGATGACAACGCGACTCGCCAGCCGGACGTACTTCTTCGGGTTCACACTCAGCGTAGCGCGCATGCTTTCCACGCTCCTTTCAGGTAGTCCTTGTGCGTCAGGATGCTGCGGATTAACAGCACCCCCCGGCGAAGGTTGATCTCCGCGATGAGCCGGTATCTGTTGCCGCCGATATCGAAGACGACGTACGGCGGAACGAAATCGGCGGTGCTGAACGACTGTTTCACTTCGACGAAGTTCGCCCAAGTTGCACGCCTCGCTACCTTGTACCAGCGGTCCAAGGCGTTCTTGGCATCACGGTGTTCCTCGCAGAATATCCGGATCGCCTTGTAGCTCACGACGTGCATGCCAGCCAACCCCATGTTCCCATAATGGGATCGCGGCTGTCAATGCCCACCCGGATGGGGTCGCGGCGGCGGGAGGCCAGCGCCTCGGCGGCTCAACCACCGGCCAGGCGTTCGCGGACCGTTTCCAGGTCTCTCTGGAAATCCTCGAGGTCGTACTGGGCCGGTATCTTCCTGCTACGAGCGTAGTCCATCATCGCCCATACGGAGCCACCGGCGTCGCGGGCGGCCCGGGCCAGGCTGAGCTTGCCATCTCCGTACAGCCGGACGTAGTGCTCGAGCTTCCACTGCTTCTTCACACCACCGCCGCCCGGTCGCCGTGGATCTCCTGCAGGCTCCACACCCGGACGGGGTCGCGGCGGCGGGAGGCCAGCGCCTCGGCGGCCGCTTTGGCCCCGCTCATGGTGGTGATGCACGGTACCCGCCAG
>JBBTDS010000460.1:0-1199 GCA_038060875.1 Acidobacteriota bacterium
GTTCTAAGGTAGACGTCGGCATAGACAATTTTCAGGCCAGCCGTTGGCCCGATCGATCCTACGGCACACCGCCGCCACGCGGCCTCTGGTCGCATCAGAACGGCGGATTCTATAAACCACGGGCGATTCGCCACCCTGCTTGCTACCGCCACCGAAGGAGGCCGCCGTGATCAAGACGCTTGGGATGATCCTGATTGCGCTTGGTCTCATCGGTCTTGGGTGGGGAGGTTTTACGTACACGACCAGGGACACTGTCGTTGACATCGGACCAATTCACGCTACTCGCGAGAAGATACACAACGTACTGCTGCCTCCCATCGCGGGCGCGGTGGCGCTAAGTGGCGGCGTTGTGCTTCTCGTAGCAGGCAGAAGGGGGTAACTGCCCCAGCCGGCCGCGAGCGAACGTTCAGTAGAAAAGGAAGATTAACCATGTTGATACCGCTTATCATTGTGTTGTTGGTTTTGGCTGGCGGCGGCGGGTACTATGGCCATAGCCGCTGGGGCTACGGTGGGGGCGCGGGAATAGGGCTAGGCACCATATTAGTGATTCTTCTCGTAGCCTACATGCTGGACATTTTGCGCTGAGGCTAGGCCCGCCATTAGCCACTTCCCTATTTTCCTCGAAGAGACCCGCTGACGGTCAATCGTTTGATGTGAGGAGGAATGTGGACAAGATGCCGTGTAACGAGTTCCGGCATTGCGTGGATTGGCGCTGGGAACCGTCCGAATGGCGGCGGCAAGCTCGATCTTGCCCGAGTATCCCGTTGAAGTTACGGACGGGCAAAGACACCTGGAAGCCTTGATCGACCGCTACGCCGTATTCACTGCCAACATCCGAAAGGCAACTGGCGTCGCAGACGAGCACCACGACTCGCCTCGATTTCCACGGTACTACCGTGAGCTGACATTCTGCCTGAAAACCGGCGAAGCTCGGGTCAGGCGAAGCGGATATGGAGCTGCTTGTTGCCGAACCACGGCATCGATGCGGGCTTGTCCGCCAGACCGGAGGCGACCAGGTAGGGGTTGTGAGCGCGCTTATCGATGGTCACCACGACGCGCTCGGTTTCGACCTCGACCTTCAGGCCGACCATCGAGGAGAGTGCATCCACGTGGAGCGCGTAATCGGGGGCGCCTGACCAATCTTGAAGGTAACCGTTCAGCCCCCCACAGAAAAAGCTGGACAAACCCGGAATAATCGG
>JBBTDS010000461.1:0-1093 GCA_038060875.1 Acidobacteriota bacterium
AGGCGGCTGCTCTCGCTGAAGGCGTGATCGAAGCGGCCGATGGTGGTCCAGTAATCCTCCTTGGCCGGCAGCGAATAGAAGAAGTTCTGGCGGCCATCGGCCGTGCCCGGCATATTGGGCAGCGGCCAGAGGTCCATGATCTTCTTGCCCACGGGGTTGATCCGGCTGGCCGGGTAGATGTTGCCGGGCAATGGCTGGCGGCTGTAGCGGCCGCCGGGCGCCACCGCGATGGTGGCCGGATCGTACAACTGGTAGTTGCTGCCGAGCTTGAGCAAGTCCGAGAGATCGCCATTGCGCCAGGCTGCGCGGGGCACGGTCGTGGTCATCGAGCCGCCGACGTTGGGATCGCCGAACTTGTTGGCTTCCCAGGTGAAGAACCAGAACGTCCTGTTCTTGCCGTTGTAGAGCTTGGGGAGATAGATCGGGCCGCCGCCGGCCAACCCGTAGCGGTTGTCCCGGTAGATCGGGAGTTTCAGCCCCGAGCGGTTCTGGAAGATAGTGGGCGTATCGAAGGCGGAGTGCCGCAGCCACCACCACGCCTGGCCGTGAACGTCGTTGGTTCCGCCCTTGGTGCTGACGTTGACCAGCGCGCCCCAGACGCGCCCGAAGGAGGCGTCAAACGGCGCGGTCTGCACCTTGAATTCGGACAGCGAGGCAGTTGGGGGCGAGAACGCCACGCGCGGGGCGGTCCCATCGGAGTATATGTTGGAAACGCCGTCGATGGTGAACGAGTTGCCGTTGCTGCCGCTGCCGTCGGTGGAGAACTGCGAGGGAGCGGAGTTGAACGGCGCCTTGCGCAGCCGCATGTCGGTGGCGTTCACGGTGCCGGGCGCCAGGTGGACCAGGTCCATGGCGTTGCCGGCGAACAGCGGCAGTTCGGTGATGCGCCGCTCGTCCACCACCTGGCCCAGCGAGGACTCGGCGGTCTGGAGCAGCGGCGTTTCGGCCGTCACTTCCACCGACTCGGTGATGTTGCCCACCTGAAGCTGCGGGTTGACCTCCACGGTCTCGTTGACCCGCACCTGGATACCCTCACGGACAAACTTGCGGAAACCGGTGATTTCCACCGTCAGCGTGTAGGTGGCGGGCATCA
>JBBTDS010000462.1:0-6222 GCA_038060875.1 Acidobacteriota bacterium
TTCAGCAGGTCCCGCGAAGGCCCTTCGAGCCCCAGAATGCGCCGGATTCAGGTATTACGTGGAATGGCATATGCGCCAAGCGCTCGGCCTTGACTGGTCCTGGCCGCGATGCGTAGGAGTTTCATGCTGTTCAAGAGGGAATGGCAGGCTCTGTTTCTGGCAGGCCGGCTGCGCCGGCCGCAGGGTTGCAGGGAGCGGGGCGAACTACCGGCGGACAATGACTTCGCGGAGGTGATCGCGGGTGAGGAAGAACTTCACCGAGTTGAACTCGTGGAACAGCTTCTCGATGCCGCGGTTGTTGAACAGTTGCGCGGGCTTGCGGACGGCGCGCAGCGCCAGCAGCAGCGTGCCGGGGCCGGCGATGCGGTAGGAATAGACCGGCACGGTCTCACTGCGCTCGTCGGCGTGGAAGATGGCCAGCAACTGGCTGCGCGGCTTCATGGCCTGTGAGAGGCGGTCAACGGCCGCCTTCAGCAATGGGGGCGCCAGATACTCCAGCATGTCCCACAGCAGTGCGCCGTCGAAGGAATGGTCGGGGAAGTTCAGGCTGTGCTGGAGGAACAGATCGATGCGCTCGGGGACGGTCTGGTTGGCGTAGAAATCGCCCCCGCCGAAGTCCGTTTCCAGGATCGCGAGCAGGTCTTCGGAGTAAATGCGGTGGCCGAGGCCGGTGATGAAGTTGATGTTGGCCTGGGAGGCGCCGGCCAGGTCCAGGATGCTCAGCCCCGGCTCAGCTTGGACGAAGGCGGAGAACTCGTCGAGGCCGTTGCTGTGCCGGGAGTAGACCTTGCCGTTCGAACCGCGGGGGCCGGGCAGAACACAAGCGCCGGCCGGGGGCGCCTCGCCGATCCCGGCCCGCGCGCCGTTCTTGACCCGCTGCCCGAACACAGGTCCCCCGCTACCGCTTCAGGTCAAGCAGCGGCGGGGCGGCCGGCGCCGGCGGGGTAGCGCCGGCAGCCGGTGGCGGCGGCTGTGGCCGCGCCGGCGGGGTAGCGCTGGCAGCCGGTGGCGGCGGCTGTGGCCGCGCCGGCGGGGGCGCGGGTTTGGCCGCCTCGCGCACAATGTCGATGCTGCCCTTGAAATAGGCGCCGTCCTCGATGGTAATGCGGCTGGTGCGGATGTCGCCCACCAGGCGGGCCTCCTTGCGGATGTCGATTCTCTCGGCCACTTCGACGTTGCCGTTGACGCTGCCCAGCACCACCACCTCGCGGGCCTTGATGCCGGCCTGCAAGCGGCCGTGAGGGCCGACGGTCAGCCGGTGCTCCGGCACTTCGACCGTGCCCTCGATCTCGCCGTCCAGGTAGAGATCTTCACGACTGAAGATCTGGCCCTTGACGACGACCGACTTGCCGATCGCGGCCACGCCGCGCGGGATCTCGTGTTCGGAGGGCTTGGGCGCCGCCGGCGCAGCCAGCGGCGGCTCCATCGACGGAGTGGTCGGTGGTCTCATCACAGGTTCATCCTCTTTGCGTTTCCACATGCCTCAGTGTCTCCCTGGTCCACAAGGGGCCAGAGTCCTATACTATAAATCTGTTGAGACCAAAGGCAATGCCCTCTCTAACCTTGGCTTGCGTTTTCCTCCTCGCCCTGGCGGCCGGAACCGCCCGCGCGCAAGAGGCGCGGGGCAGCATCACCGGCAAGGTGACGGACCCGCAGGGGGCGGTGATCGCCGCGGCCGCCGTCAGCGTGCTTAACACCGAGACCAATGCCGTCAGCCGCACGGCCACCAATGAAACCGGCTACTTCGAGGTGAACCTGCTCAATCCGGGCGCCTACTCGCTGACGGTGGAGGCGGCCGGATTTAAGAAGTTCGTCCGCGCCGGGCTGGTGCTGAATGTGGCCGGACGGCTGGACATCGAGGCGCAGTTGCAGGTCGGCCAGCTTGTCGAAACCGTCGAGGTGACGGCGGCGGCGCCTTTGCTGGACACCACGACCGCCTCGGGCGGGCGGGTCATCGACAACCGGCAGATCATGCAGCTTCCCTTCGCCGACATGAACCCGTTCGCGCTTTCGGCGCTCGCCCCCGGCATGCAGTGGACCGGCCAGCCGGAATACAACCGCCCCTTCGACAACGGCGGCACGTCGGCGTTCAACACCATGGGCGGTGTGGGCCAGAACGAGTACACCATCGACGGCGCGCCGGCCACCGGCACAGACCGCCGGGTGGCCTTCGTGCCGCCCTCGGACGCGGTCGAGGAATTCAAGCTGGAGACCACCACGTTCGATTCCTCTTACGGCCACACCTCGGGGGCGACCATCAACGTGATGACCAAGGCCGGCACCAATCGCTACCACGGTTCGCTGTACGACCAGCACTGGCAGCAACGCTGGAACGCGACGCCGCACTTCACCCGGCTGGCCTGGGAGGACCAGGTGCGGCGCGGCAGGCTGAAGCCGACCGATCCCAAGCAAGCCACCGGCCGCTCGAACAACTTCGGCGGCACGCTCGGCGGGCCGGTCTTCATCCCGGGGCTTTATCATGGCCGCGACAAGCTGTTCTTCTTTTTCAGCTACAACGGCATCTATCAGACAAAAGCCGAGACGACCAGCTCGATCAACCGCAGCGTGCCGAAGATGGCCTGGCGGCAGGGCGATTTCTCCGACCTCCAGGCCATCGACGCGGTCCGGTACACGGTCTACGACTCCCGTACGGCGGTGCTGCGCGACGGCCGCGTGGTGCGCCAACCGTTTCCGGGGAACAAGGGCGTGCCGGTGCTGAATCCCGTTTACGGCTTCTACACCAAGCTGTATCCGGCGCCTAATGACGTGCCGGGGCTGGTCTCGCCGGAAGGCGCCAACAACTACTACGCGATGGCCATGCCCAAGGACGAGCGATTCAACTCGATCGTCCACCGCACCGACTACAACCTCAGCGAGCGGCGGCGGGTCTTCGCCCGCTGGTACTGGAATCATCGCCTGGCCGACGAGTACGATTGGACTTACGAGAGCGCCCGCGGCCTGCACACCAACGGGCTGACGCGGATCAACAGGGGCCTGGGCGGAGACTACATCTGGACGCTCGGCTCGGCCAGCGTGCTCGACATCGGCGCAAGCTGGATGCGCTTCAGCTCCGGCAGCGTGCGGCCCATCCAGATTAAGTACAAACCCAGCGACGTCGGCCTGCCGAAGTACATTGACGAGAAGGCCGGCGACTACCACGCGCTGCCGCAGATCAACTTCAACAACATCGAGAGCATCGGCGACAGTTATCCGTTCATCGGCAGCCGGGGCACCACTGGAGAGGTGAAGGTCTCGCTCAACACGCTGCGGGGGAACCACTCGTTGAAGTACGGCTGGCAGGAGCGCCGCTATTGGTACACCGCCGGCAGCCCCGGCGATTCCTCGGGCAGCTTCTCGTTCAGCAACTCGTACATGCGCCAGGCTGACAACACGACCACGGCGTCGAACCGCGGCCTGGAATGGGCGGCCTTCATGATGGGGCTGGCCAACGGCACCGGCATCTCGACCAACGATTCCGCCTACTGGTCCACCCGCTACCGCGCCCTTTACGTGCAGGACGACTGGCGCGCCGCGCGCCGGCTGCGGTTCAACCTCGGGCTGCGGTACGAGCGCGAGGGCGGGATCACCGAGCGCTTCAACCGCGGCCTGGCCGCCGGGTTCGACTTCGGTCGCGCGCCGCCGTTCGCCCAGGCGGTGCAGGCCGTTTACGCCAGTAACCCGCTATCCGAGTTGCCGCCCGAGAAGTTCATCCTGCGCGGCGGCAACTACTACCTCGGCCAGCCTTATAAGACCTATACAAACGGCACCCATCACTGGCTGCCCAGGGTGGGCGTCGTCTACCAGCTCGACGGCAAAACCGTGCTGCGCGGCGGTTACGGCTGGTACTACGACACCTTCAATGTCAACAACAGCCGGCCCAGCCAGGACGGCTACAGCCAGGGCACCGGGACGATCATCACCTCCGACAACGGGCTGACGTTCTGCTGCGGCATCGGTCCGATTTCGAACCTCTCGGCCACCCGCAACGTCATGACCGACCCATTCCCGGTCCGCGCCGACGGCTCGCGCTTTCAGATCCCGTATCGCAACACGCTGGGCATAGACATGCGGCAGGGGCGCGGCTACGATTTCACCCCGCGCGACTACAGCCCGTCCTGGCAGCAGCGCTGGCGGTTCGGCCTCCAGCGCGAGATCTCCAAGGACATGGTGATCGAGGTCTCGTACAACGGAGCCCGCTCGAAGATCTGGGTCGGACAGACGATCAATTACCTGCCACGGCAGTATTGGGCGACCGGCGACGTGCGCCAGCAGGCGGTGGATGACGATCTCAACCGGAACATTCCCAGCCCGTTCAACATCCGCAACTTCCCCGAGCTGGAGCGGACGCACCCGCTGCTGTACGGCTACTGGAGAAACGTCGGCTTCTTCAACTCGGTGAACATCCGCAAGCACAACCTGCTGCGCGCCTTCCCGAACATGAACGGGTTGAGCGGCCTGCGGCCCGGCGTGTCGTTTGACGACGCGCAGGGCACGAACCGCTATCACGACTTGCAGCTTCAGTTCGAGAGGCGCATGGTGCGCGGCTTTCAGACCTCGGTGGTCTACACGCGCGCGTATGGCGTGGAGGAAGATTACTACGCGAACCAGTTTGACGAGCGGCTTTCGGAGCGGTTCAACAACGATGTGCGGCCGCACCGCTTCGTCTGGACCGCGATTTACGAGCTGCCGTTCGGCAAGGGGCGAAAGTGGGTGGCCGCCGGACCGCTACAGCACCTGGCCGGCGGCTGGGAGCTGAGCTTGATCTACCAGTATCAGACCGTCCCGGCCACCGATTGGGGTAACCGCTTCTTCTACGGCGACCTGGCGAAGCTGCGCGAGTTGTTCAACCACGGCGATGTGCATGCCAGGGACATTCACATGTGGTTCGACCCGAGCCTCACCTACATCTCGGGGACGGGACCGATCCCGGCGGGCTTCACCGGTTTCGAAGGCCGCAGCGCCTTGCAGCCGGGCAGCTTCCACGTGCGCGTGTTCCCGCCGCGGCTGGACGCGCTGCGCAACGACGGCATCCGCAAGTGGGACGTCAAGTTCCTGCGCCGCTTCCGCATCGGCGAGCGGCTGAACACGAACTTCTCGGTGGACCTGCTGAACGCCACCAACCACACCAACTTCTCCGGGGTGAGCACCGACCCGACCAGCCGCAACTTCGGGCGCGTGACGTCGCAGCGCGGCCTGAGCCGCATGATCCAGTTCAACCTAAGGGTGGATTTCTGATATGCGGCGACCCATGCGGGCCATGCCGAAGTCCGCGGCGCCGATAAAGTCATGCTTGAGGGTAGACGCCGGGGGGTATACACTTGCTTCGTACCTGAGCCAGAATGGAGATTCCGGTGCAATGCCCACCGGAGTGGGCGGTTTGGTTGGCACAGATGCGATGGTGTTGTCTGTCTCTTGTCGGCTTCGTTTCCGTCTCTATGGGGCTTGCTTCGAGCGCCCTTTCGCAGGCCACGCAGGACCTTCTCGAAATCAGTATCTTCGGGGAAACGCGCGGCGCAGCGCCGCGCGACAACCCCCAAAAGGCCTTAGCAGACCCCGAAATTCAGCGGCTGATGCTCGATGTCGCCGCCCAGCCTCGTGATGCGCCCTTGATCGAGTCCGCACTGCGCGGCAAGCCCCTTACCGCGACAGACCTCGCGCGCCTCGGGCTTCTCGTGAAAGAGGGCGGCTTCTACGTGCTCGGCTTCCCTCTGTTCACCACGACCGATCTTGCGTTGCTGCGCAGCGTCTCCGAGCGTTTCGGACGCGAGCTGCGTCACGGTACGTCGCGCGACGCACAGAATTCGAGGCCGTCTTCGACCGCTATCCGCTGCGCGATGTCGATCGCAAGCAGATTGCCTTTCTGCTGATCGGCTGCTTCTCGCTCGATTGGGATGGCCTGCATCTCGGGAGGGTGAAAGGCTGGCGCGGCGAGCCTGCCAAGCAGCCCAGCGGCGCACGGTACCTCGTTGTCGCCGAGCAAAAGGAAGGCCGGGCTTTGAAGTCGATCTATTGGGGCAGCCACAACTACCACCTGAAATCCGGGGTGCCCACGACCTTTGGGGACCACCACTCCTTGCCCCGCGCCGGTTTTCCCGATCTGCTCTGGTTTGTGTCGATCCAGCCCGGCCAAGCGGGCAACGCCGCTGTGCAGTCCGCGGTCGGCAGGGCGGTTCGGCTCCGCATGGAAACGCTTTACGACATTGTGCCGCCTCTCATGCTAGC
>JBBTDS010000463.1:0-3694 GCA_038060875.1 Acidobacteriota bacterium
ACGGGACCTTGCTGGACCCCCGCACGTACTCGTGGGAGGCCGCCGTGCCGGCGCTGGCGCGGCCTTGTGACCGCCCGCGCGGGACCGGCCGGTTGGAACGAGGCGCTGCTGAAGCTGATTCCGGCGTAGGGGCCGGGCATGCCCGGCCCCTACAGGTGACTCCAGAGCGACCGCTCGCCTGATTCCTCGCTCTGCTCTTTCCTATGATCCAGGAAGCGTCGCACGCCGCCGCCGGCCCCGAGCCCGATCGCCAGGCTGGCCGCCAGCGCCGCGCCGCCGAGCAGAATGATGAACGCGGCCAGGAACACCCCCCTGGCGAAGTTGAGCTGGTCGGCCGCCACCACCACGGCGACAAACATGATGATGATGCGCACCACTGCCGCCAGCCGGCGGGGTGAGGGGAAATCTTCGTTCACCGCCCACACCAGCATGCCGCGGCCCAGGTACTGGCTGAGCCAGGCGCCGGCCAGCAGGATCAGCCCGGCCACCACCAGCTTCGGCAGCAGGAACACGAAGCTCTGGGTCATCTGTGTGGTCAGATCGGTGTTGAAGACGCTCAAACCGGTCAGCAGGCCGGTCAGCAGGATGGCCCAGAATACCGTTTCGGCCACCAGTCGCGTCGCCCGCACGCGCCCGGAGCGGTCGAGCATGAAGGCCACCCCGCTCTGGCGCAGGAACTTGTCGATCGCCGGACCCTTGAAGATCCGGTAGAGCACCCACCGCGCCACCAGCGCGATCAGCCAGGCCCCCAACACGACGATCAGGGCGGCCAGTAACGATGGCAGGTGGGTGGTCACCTGGGAGTGGAGGCGGTCCAGCACTCCATCCAGGATTCTCCTCAATGTCTCTACCATAACTTCATACCTCCAACTTCGTTCGCGGTGACTCGCCCGGACCCGCGGCCCGCCCGTCCCATTGGCGGATCAGCGCCGGCTTCAGGCTCTCGAAGCACAGGCACAACTGTTCGATCTTGTCTTCGACCTGGGCGGAGATCAGCTCCCGCGTCTCCTCGACGAAGGAAGCCACGCGGGCCAGGTACAACGGCGTCAGCGAGCGCACGATGTGGCCGCGGGACAGGAAGCGCTTGCGGTGGGCGCAGGCGAAGTCCAGCACCACCCGCGCCCACAGTTCGTCTTCCAGGTGGAACGCGCCGGCGCCCTCGCAGACCTTGCGTCCCAGCGCGCGGATGGCCGCGTAAGTCTCCGGCTGGAGCGCCAGCGCCCAGATCTCTCCCAGCTCCTGGCAGCCGCGCCGGAAGGCGTTCACCATGCGTTCCACGTTCACCTCGACCGGATCCAGTCCCACGTCGAAGCGGAAGCCGAACAGCTCGGCCGGCTGGCTTCCGTCGCGGGACCGCCAGACCGGCTCGTACTCTTGCATCAGCATGAAGACGCTGCCGACCACCTGTTGCAGCATGGCGGCCAGATCGGCGCCGGGATCCTTGGCGTCGTGCAGCTTGGCGCCGAGAAAGCTCTGGCAGATGCGGAACCCTTCGGCCAGGGCGATGGTGGTCATCCAGATGTCGATCCCGTAGCGGGCGACGTCGGTCTCCCAGTCGTTCCTCTCCAGGTAGCGCGAGAACAGCCGCGCCGAGACCCCGAATTCGCCCCCGATCGGCTGCCGCACCCTCAGGCCATAAAGCGATCTCGTCAGCGGGTAGACGATGCTGTTGGTGATCGTCCCGTCGTACTTGTGGCGGTGGTAGTAAGGAGCGACAAAATCGTAGCCGGCAAACAGGATCGGCCGCAGCAGCAAGTCGATCCACTCGGGCGTGATGGAACGCAGGTCGGAATCGACCACCGCGCAGGCCTTGGCTTCCAGCCGCTCGGCCAGTTGGAAGACGAGGCGGAAGGCGCTGCCCTTGCCCGGGATGCCATGGTAGGGAAACGAGAGGCGGTGGGCGGCCACCAGCGGCGTGGACAGCAGCAGCAGGTGGCTGTCCTCGACCCGCGCCGAAAGCACCGCCTCGCGGGTGGCATCGCTTGACCCTCCATCGGAGTTGACGACCACGCCGGTGAGCTGCGGGAAGTACTTGGCCAGCCCGGCGTAGGCGGCCCGCACCACGTGCCCGATGGTTCTCGCGTTGTTGTAACTGGGGATGCCGATCACGACGTCGGCCCGGCGGATGGCCTCCACCGCCTGCCCGGCCTCCGCCGGCAACGGGATCTCGGCCATGGGATCTCCTTACGCAGCCTGGGCGGCGGCCAGTCGCGAATCCTTCTCCACCGCGTCCTGGAGCAATTCGAGGAACTCGGGGATCGCGGCCAGGACTCGGTTCCAGTTGGGGATCAGCGGGAGACCCCGTGGATCGGCGATGAATTCCGCCGCCGCCAGCCGCAAGCTGTCGGCGAAGGCGGCCACCGCCATCTCCTCGGCATGGCGGTCGAACTTGAGGCCGTTCAGCATGGCGTCGGCGTAGTAGCGGGCGATGGTGTCCTGCGCCATCCGCACGTAGCGCACCTCCAGGCTGCGGAAGTGGTCGGCGGTAAAGACGACCCCTTCCGCCCCCAGCGTGCGGAACAGGGACTTGGCGATGTCGCAGGCCATGCGGGCCAGCCCCTTCGACGGGTCCCCGGAGGACAGGGCCTGGTGCTTGTGCTCGTAATTGTCGGTGAGGTCCACCTGGCAAATGCGGGAGACAGCGCAGTTGCGGAAGACCTCGGCGAGCACTCCGACTTCCAGGCCCCAATCGGCCGGGATTCGGTTCACCCTGGCCAGGTTAATGTCCATGGCGAACTCGCCGGCCAGGGCATAGCGGAAGCTGTCCAGGAATGTCAGGAAGGGGGCGCCCGGCGCCATACCTTCCATCGCCCGGATCAGCGGGGTGACGAACAGGCGGGTGACGCGGCCGTGCATGCGGTCGGTCACCCGGGCATAGTAGCCCTTACAGAACTCGAACCCGAGGTGCGGATGCGCCACGGGATAGCAGAGCCGGGCCAGCAGTTGCCGGTCGTAGTTGACGATGTCGCAGTCGTGCAGCGCGATGACGTCGCAGTCCCGCATGGCCAGCAGGTAGCCGTAGGCCATCCAGCAGGAGCGGCCTTTGCCGTCGGCGCCGGCAGAGAGTCCCCGCTCCTCCAGCATGCCCAGCAGGCCCTGGATCCGCTCGCTGTCCATCCACAAGACGGTCACTGGCGTGTAGAAGCTCTGGAAGAAGGAGCGCGCGCGGGTGTATTGCTCCGGCCCGGCCCTTGCGAGGGCGACCACAATGCGCTGCAAGTAGCGCACCTGCTTCAGCTCAGCTACTATCCGCGGCATGGCCGGGGTGTCGAACTCCGAGGCCAGCACCGGCAGCACCAGGCCGACCGGGCGGTTGCGGGCGTACTTTTCCAGGTCGGCCTCCAGCCGCTCCACGCTGTTGGGTTTCAGCCGGTGCAGGGTGGTTACAACTCCGGTTTGGCAGAAATCGGCCATGGGGTCTCCCTCTCCACCAGCCTAGGACGGCGTCAGGGACGGGAACATCCCGCGAACAGGGTAGAAGCGCGAGGAAAGGGTGGTAGGTTCAAGCTCCGCCGCGAGGGCCGGCGGGTTCAGGCGGTTCCGAAAAAAATGACCCTCTGCGGCAACCTGCAACCGGTTGAGCGGAGCGGTTCATCTTCATAACATCGGCTCCCGCAAGCACGCTGTCTAAGTACGAACCCGCTCACCGCCCGATTGCCTGTCACAGCAGAGGGCAGGTTTCAAAGAGTCGTTT
>JBBTDS010000464.1:0-3238 GCA_038060875.1 Acidobacteriota bacterium
GCTCGCCGCCGACCAGTTCCTGGATACGCTGGCGCTGCGCCGGATCGGGCTCGACCAGCAGGAGCTTTTTCTCCCGGCGTTCCACGAGGCCATTCAGCCTGTTGAACGCCCCCTCGATCGCTTCCCTGGTGACAGGCTTCTGGAGGTGGGCGATGGCGCCGGATTTTCGACCTCGCGGTCCGCTTTCCTCGACCGAGATGATATGCACCGGGATGTGGCGGGTCGCCGGATCATGCTTGAGCAGATCCAGCAGGGCCCAGCCGTCGATGTCGGGCAGGCGGATATCGAGGGTGATGGCGTCGGGAGTGTATTGTTTCGCCATCTCCAGACCGCTGGCCCCGTCCGGCGCCACCAGCCCCTTGAAGGTCTTCTGGCGCGCCTGGTCCAGCAGCAGCCGGCCAAAGTCAAGGTCGTCCTCGATGATCAGCACCAGCCGGTCGCCCGGCTGGAGGCGCCCGCGGTCGTCCTCGATGGCGGGGTGCGCTTCGACCAGCACCGGCGTCGCCCGCTCCGGGCCGCGGGGCGCGGGGTCGGCCCTGGCGCGCGCGGAATTGCCAATCCGGGTGGAGGGCCGGCCGCGGGCAGCCGTGTCAGGCCTCGCCCCGGCGGGCTTCAGCGCCGGCTCCAGTTCCCCAGCTTCCGTGTCGGCGCGGGGACCCCGGCCGGTTCTGCCGCGGAGCGGGGCATAGGTAAGCGGCAGGTAGAGGGTGAAGGTGCTGCCCTGTCCCGGAGCGCTGATCAGCTTGATTTCGCCGCCCAGCAGTTGGGCGATCTCGCGGCTGATCGACAGGCCCAGGCCGGTGCCGCCGTACCTGCGGCTGGTGGTCCCGTCGGCCTGCTGGAAGGCTTCGAAGACGATCCTCTGCTTGTCCAGCGGGATGCCGATGCCGGTGTCGCCGACGGCGAAGCCGATCACCGCGCGGGCGCGATTGAGCGGCTCGCAGTCGTGGCTCCAGCCGCTGGTGGCCGGCGCGATCCGCAGCCGCACCTCGCCCTTCTCGGTGAACTTGAAGGCGTTCGACAGCAGGTTCTTCAGCACCTGCTGGAGCCGCTTGGCATCGGTGTAGAGGGCCCGCGGCAGGCCGGGGGCCAGCTCGACGTCGAACGCCAATCCCTTGTTTTGTGCCACGTGGCGGAAGGCGCCGTCCAGTTGATCTTTCAGATCGCCGAACGGCGCCTCGCCGACCTCTAGGGTCACCGTACCGGATTCGATCTTGGACAGGTCCAGGATGTCGTTGATGAGCGCCAGCAGGTCGCCGCCGGCGGCATGGATGGTGCGCACGAACTCGATCTGCCGGGTAGTGAGGTTGCCCTCGGCGTTTTCGTGGAGCTGCTGGGCCAGCAGCAGCAGGCTGGTCAGCGGGGTGCGCAGCTCGTGGGACATGCTGGAGAGGAACTCGGACTTGTACTTGGAGGTGAGGCCCAACTGCGCCGCCTTGTCCTCCAGTTCCTTGCGGGCCACCTCGATCTCGCGGTTCTTGCGCTCGACCTCGGTCTTCTGTGCGGAGAGCGCCCGCGCCTTCTCCTCCAGCTCCTCGTTGGTCTGGCGCAGCTCCTCCTGCTGGCTCTGGAGCTCGGAAGCCATGTTCTGCGACTGGCTGAGCAGCTCTTCGGTGCGAGTGTTGGCCTCGATGGTGTTGAGCACGATGCCGATGCTCTCGGTCAACTGGTCGAGGAAGGTCTGGTGGATGGGGCTGAAGCGCTCGAAGGAGGCCATCTCGATCACCGCCCGCACCGCGCCCTCAAACAGCACCGGCAGCACGATGATGTTCAGCGGCGGGGCCTCGCCCAGGCCGCTGGCGACCTGGATGTAGTCGCCGGGGACGTTGGTGAGCAGGATGCGCTCCTTCTCCAGCGCGCACTGGCCGACCAGGCCCTCGCCGGGCTTGAACTCGGTGGCCAGGTGCTTGCGCTCGCGGTAGGCGTAGGTGGCCAGCAGCTTGAGCCGCTGCTCGCCCGTTTGCGGGGCCTCCATGCGGTAGAAGACGCCGTGCTGGGCGCCGACCACCGGGGCCAGCTCGGAGAGGATCATCTTGGAGACGGCCATCAGGTCGCGCTGGCCCTGGAGCATGCGGGTGAACTTGGCCAGGTTGGTCTTGAGCCAGTCCTGCTCGGTGGTCTTCTGGGTGGTGTCGCGGAGGTTGCGGATCATCTCGTTGACGTTGTCCTTGAGCACGGCCACCTCGCCGCGGGCCTCGACGCGGATAGAGCGGGTCAGGTCGCCCTTGGTGACGGCGGTAGCCACCTCGGCGATGGCCCGCACCTGGGTAGTCAGATTCGCGGCGAGCTGGTTGACGTTGTCGGTGAGGTCCTTCCAGGTGCCGGCGGCGCCGGGCACGCTGGCCTGGCCGCCCAGCTTGCCCTCCACCCCGACCTCGCGGGCGACGCTGGTGACCTGGTCGGCGAAGGTGGCCAGCGTCTCGATCATCGAGTTGATGGTGTCGGCCAGCTCGGCGATCTCGCCTTTGGCCTCGACCATCAGCTTCAGCCGGAGGTTGCCGTTGGCCACCGAGGTGACCACCTTGGCGATGCCGCGCACCTGGGAAGTGAGGTTGGCGGCCATCTGGTTGACGTTGTCGGTGAGGTCCCTCCAGGTGCCGGAGACGCCCTTGACGTCAGCCTGGCCGCCGAGCTTGCCCTCGGTGCCGACCTCGCGAGCCACGCGGGTGACCTCGGCGGCGAAGGCATTCAAGCGGTCCACCATGGCGTTGATGGTGTTCTTCAGCTCCAGGATCTCGCCGCGGACGTCCACCGTGATCTTGGTCGAGAGGTCGCCGTTGGCCACCGCGGTGGTGACGCCGGCGATGTTGCGCACTTGGGAAGTCAGGTTGGCGGCCATCTGGTTGACGTTGTCGGTGAGGTCCTTCCAGGTGCCGGCCACGCCCTGCACGGTGGCCTGGCCGCCCAGCTTGCCCTCGGTGCCCACCTCGCGGGCGACGCGGGTGACCTCGGCGGCGAAGGCGTTGAGCCGGTCCACCATCGTGTTGATGGTGTTCTTCAGCTCCAGGATCTCGCCCTTGGCCTCGACGGTGATCTTGCGCGACAGGTCGCCGTTGGCCACCGCGGTGGTGACGCCGGCGATGTTGCGCACCTGGGAGGTCAGGTTGGCGGCCATCTGGTTGACGCTGTCGGTCAGGTCGCGCCAGGTGCCGGAGACGCCCTTGACGTCGGCTTGCCCGCCCAGCATCCCCTCGGTGCCGACCTCGCGGGCGACGCGGGTGACCTCGGCGGCGAAGGC
>JBBTDS010000464.1:3338-9650 GCA_038060875.1 Acidobacteriota bacterium
GCATCCCCTCGGTGCCGACCTCGCGGGCGACGCGGGTGACCTCGGCGGCGAAGGCATTGAGCTGGTCCACCATGGCATTGACGGTGTTCTTCAACTCCAGGATTTCGCCGCGGGCACCGACGGTGATCTTCTGGGAGAGGTCGCCGCTGGCCACGGCGGTGGTGACGCCGGCGATGTTGCGCACCTGAGAAGTGAGGTTGTTGGCCATCTGGTTGACGCTGTCGGTCAGGTCTTTCCAGGTGCCGGAGACGCCCTTGACCTCGGCCTGCCCGCCCAGCTTGCCTTCGGTGCCGACCTCGCGGGCTACTCGGGTGACCTCGGCGGCAAACGAGTTGAGCTGGTCCACCATGGCGTTGATGGTGTTCTTCAGCTCCAGGATCTCGCCTCGCACATCCACGGTGATCTTCTTGGTCAGGTCACCGCCGGCGATAGCCGTCGAGACTTCGGCGATGTTGCGGACCTGCCCGGTGAGGTTCGAGGCCATCTGGTTGACGCTCTCGGTCAGGTCTTTCCAGGTGCCGGAGACGCCCTTGACCTCGGCCTGGCCGCCGAGCTTGCCCTCGGTGCCGACCTCGCGGGCCACGCGGGTGACCTCGGCGGCGAAGGCGTTGAGCTGGTCCACCATGGCGTTGATGGTGTCCTTGAGCTCCAGGATCTCGCCCTTGGCCTCGACGGTGATCTTGCGCGACAGGTCGCCGGTGGCCACGGCGGTGGTGACGCCGGCGATGTTGCGGACCTGGGAGGTCAGGTTAGCGGCCATCTGGTTGACGCTGTCGGTCAGGTCCTTCCAGGTGCCGGAGACGCCCTTGACCTGAGCTTGGCCGCCCAGCTTGCCCTCGGTGCCGACCTCGCGGGCCACGCGGGTGACTTCGGCGGCAAACGAGTTGAGCTGGTCCACCATGGAGTTGATGGTGTTCTTCAGCTCCAGGATCTCGCCTCGCACATCCACGGTGATCTTCTGCGAGAGGTCGCCGTTGGCCACCGCGGTGGTGACGCCGGCGATGTTGCGGACCTGGGAGGTCAGATTGGCGGCCATCTGGTTGACGCTGTCGGTCAGGTCCTTCCAGGTGCCGGCCACGCCCTGAACAGTGGCCTGGCCGCCGAGCTTGCCCTCGGTGCCCACCTCGCGGGCCAGGCGGGTCACTTCCGAAGCGAACGAGCCAAGCTGGCCGACCATCCCGTTGACGGTCTTGGCCGCCCGCAGGAACTCGCCCTGCAAGGCCTGGCCGTTGGTCTCGATCGGGATGGTCTGGGAAAGATCGCCCTTGGCGACCGCCCCGATCACCCGGTCCGTCTCCGTGATCGGCCGGACCAGGTCCTCCACCAGCGTGTTGATAGAATCCACCTCGGCGGCCCAGGCGCCCCCGACATCTCCGAGCGAGAAGCGGTGGGTGATCTTGCCCTGTTTGCCGGCGACCTGGCCGAGCCGCTTCAGCTCCCTGGCCATGCGGTCGTTCATCTCGACGACTTCGTTGAAGGTGTCGGCGACTTTGCCGGCCATGCCGGTCCAATCCACCGGCAGCCGCACCGAGAAATCGCCTTTCTTATATGCAGTGAGGGCGATCAGAAGCTGCTTGGGGTCAAGAACACCGTCAGTGACCTCTTGAGAAGCCATTGGGTTCCTCTCCTGTATTCGAGTGGGTATCCGGCCACGTCCTGCAGTGGTCGGATGAGTAATCGGCGGGAAGCGTCAGGGACTTTAGGGGGGATTCAGCCCCGCCTTTGCGGGGGCCGCCAAGACACACCGCTCAGATCTGGTGCACTCGACACAATCCCGGCCAACGGTCGTTCACGCCGCGCAAACCGGCGGATCTCCTCCATCTCCGTGTCGGGCGGGAGCACCTGGAGTCGCTTACTCATAGCATGAGTACATTATGATCATGATGATAGTACGAGACGCCTGGGCAACCGCTCGCTGCGCTCGCGGCTCTGCAGCGTTACTGAGCCGCGACCGAAGGGAGTGGTCTGTCAACTCACTTGGGAAACAATACCCCAGTCCTGTCCCGGCGCGATTTGGCCGAAGATAATAAAGGAACGCCATGAGAGGACAAACAATCGGTGTGCTTATGGCCGCCTGCCTGGCCGGGCAGGTGCGCAGCCAGTGGCCGGTGCACAAAGATCCGGCCGGTTTCACCGTGCAACTGCCGCCGGGCTGGAAGGCCGGCGCCGATCCCAAGTCGGGGCGGATCGATCTGAACGGCCCGGCCCGCGAGCAGGTGACGATCTGGCCGGTGTTCATCCCGGGGACGGTGGAGGCGCGCCCGGCGGCGGCGGTCCTGCGCAAGCTGGCCGGTTCGCTGGTGGCGGGTGCCACGTGGGGCACTCCGGCGCCGGCGGGCCCGGCCGCGATCCGCATGGCGGGGCGGGCGGGGGACCGGGCCGCGGTGGCGGCTCTGACCTGGATGGCCAGTCCCAAAGGCACAGCCGCCTACGTGTATGTCCTGGCCGCTCCGGCGGCGGCTTATCGCCAGGCCGAGGAGACCTTCGCGCGTATCCTGACGGGTTTCCGGGTGACGGGCGCGCCGTCCCAGGGCCAGGCCTCGACGCTGAGCTATGTCCGCTGGCAGGACCCGCGGGAGAGCGCCTTCAGCCTGGAGTTCCCCAGCGGCTGGACGGCCAGCGGCGGGCTGTTCCGCTTTGCCTCGGTGGACATCCGCGGCGCCTGGGAGGCGGTCTCGCCGGACGGAGAGATCCGCATCGCCGGCGGCGACGCCGAGCTGCCCACCTTCACCGAGCCAACCCAGATGTTGATGATGGGCGGCTTTCAGGAAGGGAGCTGGTACTCGCCCGGTTACGGGGTGCGGATGATGGTGCGGCGGCATGTGCCGGGGGCCGCCTTCGCGCGGGAGTACGCGCTGGGGCGGGCGGCGCGCGGCTGCGCCGGCGTCGCCATCACCGAAAACCGCGAGCTGCCCGAGGCGGTGGCTGCCCTCAACGCGGTTTACGCCCGCCACGGCGGCCTGGGAGTGGCTACCGAGTTGAGCGCCGGCGAGGCTGCGTTCACCTGCCGCAAGGCGGGGCGGCCGATGCGCGGCTACTCGTTCGCCGGCATACTGCGCACCCAGATGGCCGGCATGCCCGGGGGGATCTGGAAGGCCGAGTACCTGGCCGGGTATCTGGCCCCGGAGGCGAAGGCGCCGCTGGCGCAGTCCGCGCTGGAGCACGCGGTCCAATCCATCCAGATCAACCCGCAGTGGGCGGCGGGGCAGCAGAACCTCACCGCCAACACCTCGCGGATCGTCAGCCAGACCCACGCCGAGATTTCCCGCATCATCGACAGCTCCTACTGGAACCGGCAGGCGGTGATGGATGAGCTGAGCCGGCGGCGGTCCAACGTCATCCTGGGAGTGGAGGACGCGATCGACCCGGCGACCGGCCGCCAGATCAAGGTGGAGAGCGGCGCGAACTATTACTGGATCGATCACCGCGGCATGATCGCCGGGACCGAGACGCACACGCTGCCCAACCTGGACTTCCGCGAGCTGATCCGGTTGCCGTAGGATCGTATCGTGCGCATAACTGTTGACATCCCGGATCCGACCTACCGCAGGCTCAAGGCGAAGGCGGCCGAGCACGGCTGCTCGGTAAAGAAGCTGGTGCTCCGGGGAGTGGAACGCGAACTGGGGGCTGGGCGGCGCAAGAAGGGGCGGGTGGAACTTCCGATTGTCAGATCCAGGGAACCCGGCAGCCTGGACCTGAGCAATGAGCAGATCCATGAGATCATCCCATTCCCCTGACCTGAACGTGTGGCTCGCGCTGACGGGTCACCACGGCGCGCAACGGCGCTTAACCCAGCTCGGTTCGCTGCTCCTGGCACGGTCATAAGGATGGCAATGGAACCAGAGGCTAACACCGCCGATCCGATGGCCGGCCGGCGGATCGGGCACTACCGTCTGCTGCGGCGGCTGGGCGAGGGCGGCATGGGCGTCGTATACCAGGCCGAGCGCGAGGACGAGTTTCGCCAGCGGGTCGCGGTCAAGCTGGTGCGCCAGGCCTTCGCCGGCCCCGAGGTGCTGCGCCGGTTCCACACCGAGCGGCAGACGCTGGCTGGGCTGGCGCACCCCCACATCGTCACCTTGATCGACGGCGGCACAACCGAGGAGGGCGCGCCCTACCTGGTGATGGAGTACGTCGAGGGCGCGCGGATCGACGAGTACTGCGCCGCCCGGCGGCTGCCGGTGGCCGAGCGGCTGCGGTTGTTCCTGCCGGTGTGCGCGGCGGTCGAGTACGCGCACCGCAACCTGGTGGTGCACTGCGACCTGAAGCCGGCCAACATCCTCATTACGGCCGAGGGCGCGCCGAAGCTGCTGGATTTCGGCATTGCCAAGCTGGTGGCGCCGGCGGTGACGGGCGAGCTGACCCAGGCCGGCCAGCGGCCCTTCACGCCGAACTACGCCAGCCCCGAGCAGGTGCGCGGCGAGCCGGTGACCACCCTCACCGACGTCTACGCGCTGGGGCTGATCCTCTATGAGCTGGTTGCCGGCCGTTCGGCGTACCGGATGGAATCCGGCTCGGCGGCCGAGATGGTGGCGGCTGTCTGCGTGCAAGAGCCGGAGCGGCCCAGCGCGACCGGCGCCCAGGTGGACGGCGACCTGGACGCGATCGTGCTGAAGGCGCTGCGCAAGGAGCCGCAGCACCGGTACGGTTCGGCGCAGCAGCTCGCCGAGGACATCAAGCGCTACCTGGAGGGCCGTCCGGTGGCGGCGCGCGCGGGCACGCTGCGCTACCGGGCGAAGAAATTCGTGCTGCGCAACAGGGTCGCGGTGGCGGCGGCGGCGCTGGCGCTGGCGGCGGTGCTGGCCGGGGTGATCGGCGTCGCCTGGCAGGCAGGCGTGGCGCTGGCGGCCAGGGCGCGGGCCGAGCGGCGCTTCAACGACGTGCGCAAGCTGACCAGTTTCCTGCTGTTCGATTTCCACGACGCGGTCGAGAAGCTGCCGGGCTCGACGCCGGTGCAGGAGATGCTGGTCACGCGGTCGCTCAAGTACCTGGACAGCCTGGCCGCGGAGGCGGCGGGCGACCCGGGCCTCCGGTTGGAGCTGGTCGAGGCATACACGAAGTTTGGCGACGTGCAAGGCAACCCTTACCAGCCCAACCTGGGCGACACCGAAGGGGCGCTGGCGAGCTACCGCAAAGCGCTGGCCATCGCGGAAACGCTCGCGGGCGACCGCCGGGCGGAGCGGGCGCGGGCGCGGGTGCACTTGCACACCGGCGACGTGCTGTTCCTGCTGCGGCGGATGCCGGAGGCCACCGCCACGGCTCGGCAGGGGCTGGCGATCCTGGAGAAGCTGATCGAGACCGGGGCGGGCGACGCGGATACGCGGATGGACCTGGCCGGCGGTTACGAGGGTCTCGGCGACCAGCTCAGCAAGGGCCTGAGCGATCGGGCCGGGGCGCTGGAGAGCTACCGGAAGTCGCTCGGGCACTGGGAGGAGGCGGCCCGCCTGGAACCTCAGAACATGCGGGCGCGGCGGGCGCAGGCGGGGCTGAACATGAAGCTGGCGGACCTGGCGTCGGAGACCGATCCGCGCGGCGCGCTGGAGAGGCACCGGCAAGGCTTGGGTGTTCTCGAAGCGCTGCCGGCGGCGGAGCAAGCCGCGGTGGCCACCCGCCGGCTGGCGGCCAGTCTCCAGCGCCGGATCGCCGACTGCCAGTGGGAGTTGGACGATCTCAAGGGCGCGCTCGAGAGTTACCGGAAGGCCTCGGAGGCGTTCTCGGCGCTGGCGGCTCTGGATCCGGCCAACAGTCGGGCCCAATTCGACCTGGCCGTAGTGCTGAACAACGCCGGGCAGATCCTGGAGGCGGAGAAAGACCTCGCCGGCGCGTTGCGTCACTATGGGCAGGTGGCCGATACGCTGGAGCGGCTGATCCGCAGCGATGCGGCGAACCCCTCCTGGCGCGCGCACTATGCCGAGGCGCTGGTGCGCATCGGCGGGCTGCTGAAGAAGACCGGGCAGACGGTGGAGGCGCGACGGCAGACGGCGCGCGGCCTTGCGGCGGCCAAAGAACTCGCCGGGAAGCCCGGCACGCCGGCGGGCGAGCTGACCCGCGCGGCCCGGCTGCTCGCGATTTGCGAGCCGGCGGAGCTGCGCGATCCCCAGGCGGCGGTCCGCTATGCCGAACGCGCCGTCGAGCTGACCAGCGGCGCCGACGCCTACGCGCTTGACACGCTGGCGGAGGCTCACCTCCAAAGCGGCAACCGGGAGGCAGCGCGGGCGGCGATCGAGCGTGGCCTCCGGCTCGTCCCGCCGGCCGCGAGCGGCCAGCCGACGCCGTGGCTGCGGCGGCTGCTGGAGGGGAAACTGGCGCGGCTAG
>JBBTDS010000465.1:0-10427 GCA_038060875.1 Acidobacteriota bacterium
ACGGATGGCGGAAAGAATCTTGGCGAGTTCCCCCCAGGTATTCCAAAATCGTTTGCCTTCTCGACGCCTTTTGGCCTCACGCGCGATCAAGCTAAGGGCATCGCAGGGGGGGCGCTCTTCCTGTACCTTTACGGACTTGTTCAGTTCAATAGCCCCCTCGAAAGGGGAGCCACTTTTCTCAAGGTTTTCTGTTCCAAGTACAATCCGACCCCGCCCAATGGAGACTGGGGAGGGTGCGAGAGCGCTCCGGAATTGATGATCGGTGGACGAGTGTTGAAGCGTACGCACGAGGCGCAGGTGGTGCCAGGGAAATAGCATCGCCACCAGCAAAACAGGCCAACCGAGTAGTTCAACGCACATCTAGGACAGCACGCGGCGCCGGGCCAGGCAAAGGTGCGGCGTACTACAATCAAAAGGTGTTCCCGCCCAAGTGGCTGACCGACGAGAAACAGCTCTGGCGCGTGCTCGAACCGCTGCTGACCTTCCTTATCGCGCTGCTGGCGACGCTGGTCGTCCGCCGGCTGGTGCTCGGCTGGGTGCGCCGCCGGAGCAGGCCGGGGTCGTTCGCGGCCGTCTTCCTCGACACGGTCGCGCTGCCCTCGATCCTCTGGTGCTGGGCCGCGGCCGTGGCCATCTCGCTGCCGTTCGTGGAACTGACGGCGAAGCAGATGCGCTGGGCCTCGAACGCCATCGTGATCTTCGTGATCGTGAGCCTCACCCTGGTGACGGCCTCGGTGGCGGTGCGCATGATCGTCGCGTATGGCGAGCGGCAGGGGATGCCGTTCACGGTCGCCGGCCTGTCGCGGACCCTGATGCGAGCGCTGGTGCTGGCCATCGGCCTGATGATCCTGCTGGCCTACCTCAAGATTCCCATCACCCCGCTGCTCACCGCGCTGGGCGTGGGCGGCATCGCGGTGGCGCTGGCCCTTCAGGACACGCTGACCAACTTCTTCGCCGGCATTCACATCCTGGTGGAACGGCCCATCTTCGTCGGCGATTTCATCCGCCTGGAGACGGGCCAGGAAGGAGTGGTGACCGATATCGGCTGGCGCACCACCCGGATCGCGACCCTCGGCGGCAACGTGGTGGTGGCGCCCAACACCAAGATCACTTCGGGGATCCTGGTCAACTACAGCCTGCCCGATCCGGGGGCGACGATCGAGGTGCCGGTGCTGGTGGCCCACGAGGCCGATCCCGACCAGGTCCGCGCCATCGCGCTCGAAGAAGCCGTCCAGGCGCCGGGAGTGGCGGCGGATACCGCGCCGCTGGTGTTCTGCGACCCCGGCGTGCTGCCCACCCATCTCCAATTCAAGCTGCTGGTGCGGGTCGCCAACCAGACCGAGCGCGGCCGTATCCAGTCGGAGCTGCGCCTGCGCCTGCTGCGGCGGTTCCGCGCCGCCGGCGTGCCGCTGCCCAATCCGGCGCTGGCGAGATACCTCAGCGATGCGGATCGGGGTTGACGCCGGCGGTACTTTCACCGATTTCGTCGTCCTCCACGAGGACGGAGGCATCGAGACCTTCAAGCTGCGCTCCAACCCGCGCGCCCCGGCGCGGGTGATCCTGGAGGGCCTGTCGCGGGCCGCCGGCCGCGCGCCGGCCGAGGTGGTGCATGGGTCCACCGTGGCTACGAACGCGCTGCTGGAGCGCAAGGGCGCGCGCACCGCCTTGCTCACCACCGCCGGCTTCGAAGACCTGATCGCCATCGGCCGGCAGCACCGGGACCAGCTCTACAACCTCACTCCGGAGCCGAAGCGGCCGCTGGTCCCGCGCGCGTTGTGCTTCGGCGTCCGCGAGCGCGTGTACTTCGATGGAACGGTAGCCGCGCGTCCCCCGGCGGCGCAGCTCAGAACGCTGGCCGCCAGGCTGCGCAGCGCCGGCGTCGAATCGGTCGCCATCTGCTTCCTGCATTCCTACCAGAATGCGGAGAACGAGCGGACAGCGGCCGCGCGGCTGGCCGCCGCCGGCGTCTACCTCTGCTCGTCGCACGAGGTCTGCCCGGAGTTCCGCGAGTACGAGCGCGCTTCCACCACCGTGCTGAACGCGTATGTCGGCCCGCTGATGGACGCCTACCTCGGGGAGCTGGAACGCACGGCGCGACAGCGGATCTGGATCCTGCAATCCAACGGCGGGTTCATGACCGCCGGCGAGGCGCGGCGGCACGCGGTCCGCACCATCCTCTCCGGGCCGGCGGGCGGCGTCGTGGGGGCGATGGAGATGGCCCGGCGCTCGGGATTCAAGCGCATCCTCGGCTTCGACATGGGCGGCACATCGACCGACGTGAGCCTGGCGGACGGGAGGCCGCGCGAAACCACCGAGGCCTCCGTCGAGGGCTTCCCGATCCGCGCGCCTATGCTGGACGTGCACACGGTGGGCGCGGGCGGCGGCTCGCTGGCCCGCGTGGACGAGGGCGGGCTGCTGCGGGTCGGACCCGAGAGCGCCGGCGCCGACCCAGGCCCGGCCTGCTATGGCCGCGGCGACGAGGCGACCGTCACCGACGCGCACGTGGTGCTGGGGCGAATCGCGGCCGCGCAGTTCCTCGGCGGCGAGATGCGCATCGACCCGCAGCGGGCCGCCGCCGCCGTGGACCGCATCGCGCGGCGGCTCAAGCTCAGCCGCACGGCCGCCGCCGAGGGAATCCTGCGGGTGGCCGACGCCAACATGGAGCGGGCCATCCGCGTCGTCTCGATCGAGCGCGGGCACGACCCGCGCGAGTTCGTGCTGGTGGCCTTCGGCGGCTGCGGCGGCCTGCACGCCTGCGAAATCGCCGGCGACCTGGGCATCCGGACCGTGCTGGTGCCGCGCTACGCCGAGGCGCTCTCGGCGCTGGGGATGCTGATCGCGGACCGGGTGCGCGACTACGCCGCCGGCGCCCTGGGCCGCACCGATCTCGAGGAGCGCTTCGCCGAGTTGGAGCGCCAGGCGCTGGCCGCGATGCCGGACGCGCGCCTGGAACGCACCGCCGACATCCGCTACGCCGGCCAGAGCTACGAGCTGAACGTCCCCTGGAACCCGCGCGCCCCCGCGGCGCCCTTCCACCGCGAACACCAGCGCGTCTACGGTTACTCGCGCCGTGAGTGCCCCATCGAGACAGTGAGCGTGCGTGTGCGGGCGCGCATTCGCTCGCCGGAGTTGCGCTTCCCGAAGCACCGGGCGGAACGCGGCGCCGCGCCCGAGCGCCGCCGCGTCCGGGTCGAGGGCCGCTGGGTGCGCATCCCCGTCTGGCGCCGCGGGCAGTTGTCCGTTACCTCCCAGCGCGGCCCGGCGCTGGTGCTGGACTACGGCGCCACCACGCTGGTGCCGCCGGGCTGGCGGTTCCGGGTGGATCGCACCGGGAACCTTGTCGTGAGCGTCTGAGCGCGCGGCCCCCGCTGGTCGTGGACCTGGTTGCCGCCCTGTGGCCGCGGTGTGTGGAGCGCTTCGCCGCTGGGCGGTGGCTACGGCGGAGGATACGATCCTGGCCAAGCTGGAGTGGTATCGCGCCGGTGGCGAGAGCTCCGAGCGCCAATGGAACGATCTGCGCGGCATCGCGCGGGTTCGCGGCCCCCCGCTCGACCTGGCCTGCCTCCGAAACCGGGCGCGAGCGCCACGGCCGGAATCCGACGCCATCGCCCCACGGCCCAAGCCGACGCGGGCTCTCTCAGATACGGAGCGCCAGACCGCCCTGGTGCATCTGCACTCGGAACGGTTCGTGGATCAGGCGCCGCACCAGGTCCACGCCACCTTGCTGGACGAGGGCATCTACGTGTGCTCGCCGCGCACAATGTGTCGCTTGCTGGAAGAGCACGGCGAACTCCGCGAGCGGCGCGATCAACTGCGGCCCCCGGCCAACTCAACATCCACGCCGGCAACGGACCGTACCATGAAATACCGGCCCGAGTTCCCGGACCGCTTCGGTTCGCTGGAAGACGCCCGCGCCCATGGCCATGGCTTCTTCCACTGGTACAACCTCCAACATCACCACAGCGGCATCGCAATGCTGACGCCGCACATGGTCCACTACGGGCTCGCCGCCGATGTCCTCGACAACCGGCAGCGCGTCTTGACCGCAGCCTTCCAGCAGCACCCCGAGTGCTTCGTCCGCAAACCACCGCGGCCCGCGCCGCTCCCGCATGCCGTCTGGATCAACCCGCCCAAACCCGGTCCGCCGGAGGGAGGCGAAACTCGCTAATTCATGCGGGCAGGTGTCTCTTCGAGTCCCTGCAAGCCTCGAGGTGCTGCTCCTTGAGGCTCGACTTCTCGATGTAGCCCGAGCGCGTCGGCGCCGGGAATGGCGATGCATGGTATTCTGAGCGTATCTTCTGGATCTCCTGGCGGCGGCGCGGCTGGCGATAGAGTTCAAGGGGACCGCGGACAAGTCTCACTTCCTCAACGACGGCAAGACGCAAGCGGCGGCTCTGCACCCACTGATGGTGATCGGCTAGGCGGTCAAGAGACTCTCTGAGGAGTTCCGGAGGGCGCATCCCGAAGTGCCGTGGAAGCTGATTGCCGGGACTCGAGACACGCTGATCCACCACTACGAGGCCATGGACCTGGACGAGGTTGGGCTGTGGCTCAGCTTGGCTGGTGCGCCTGGTTCGGGACCAGGAGGCCGGTGGTTAAAATCAACTCGCCCCGACCATTCTCCCGCCGCTGAAGTGCTCCGAACCTCACCCGATCCATTCGATCGCCACACTCTGGTGCCCAAGAAGACCTTCAGTTCCGGGTCGCCGCTCACCAGCGGAGCGCCCTCGCGAGCTGCGGTGGCCACTGCGAACGCATCGGCGTACGAGATCGGATGACGGCTCTTCCACCGCGCCGCCTCCAGGATCAAGGCGCGCGGCGCCTCCAGAGTCCGGATGGGCATTCTCTGAAGGTCTTTCAGGAAGGCAACGGCGTGGCTTTCGCCCCGTAGCTTCGCCACTTTGCAGTACACCTCGCCGACGTTCACCATGTTCATGGCCAGGCAGACCTTGCCGTCAGCGGCATCATCCAGTAATTTCTGCACCCGGTCGGCCGCCGGCTCGTCCTGAAGCCAGGCCATCAGCGCCCAGGCGTCAAGTACCTTTTGCATTTCGCTTCTTCGTCAGGGCCTCATCGCGATCGACCTCTTGACGGTGTTCCCGCTCCAGTTCCTCCAAGGCGCCGCTTCCCTTCAGGGCCCCACGCCACCGCATCCATGGCTTCTGGCCCGGTGGGACCTTGCGCAGGAGAACACCGCGATCCTCGACGCTGACAGAAACGACCATTCCGGCCTCCAGGCCTGCCTGCTCGCGTATCGGCTCAGGTCCACGGCCCCCCTAATACCTCCAGCTCTTCCGGTCCGCCCCCGGCGGGGCCGTCTTCTCGATCCGCTCCAGGATGGTGGGCAGGTACATGGTGTTGTAGCGCAGCCGGGTGATGTGGTTCGGAAGCGCGGGGTCGCCGTTCCAGCAGTGCTCGAAGCGGTCGCCGTACTTCACTTCGCCGTCGTAGTGCGGGTTCTTCGTGTTCTTGAGGAACTCCTCCATCAGGTACACGGCGTTGTTCAGGTAGTAATTGTCCATGTCGCCGCAGTAGATGCGGATCTTGCCCCGCAGCTTCGGCCCCAGCTTCGCCCAGTCGCGCTCCATGACGTAGCGGAGGTCGTAGTGCTCGCGCCAGTATTCGGCCACCTTGCGGTTGATCTCCCCCGTCAGCTTGTCGAAGATCCGCAGCGGGTAGCCGTCCGGGCCGGCGGGCGAGTAGACCGCCTCCCAGATGTCCCATTGCTGCCCGGACCGGCTCTTCGTGCCCAATGCCCGCTCGTAGTAGTTCAGGCTCTCCAGCGTCGCGCTGACGTGCCCCAGGTAATCCCGCTTGCCCGGCCGCGGGACCCGCGCGTGCCGGCCCTCCAGGAAGTAGGCGTTCCTGTCCTGGTAGATGTTGACCACCGTGTAGGCGCGGAAGTCGATCGGGTCCGGGCAGGCGGCGAAGCAGCCGTTGAATTCCTCCGGGTAGAAGACCTGCGCTGCCAGCGCTTCCCAGCCGCCGGTCGAGCCGCCGTAGGTGAACCGCGCCCAGCCCTGGCCGATGCCGCGGAACTTCTTCTCGATGTACGGCAGCAGCTCGTACATGATGGCGTCGCCATAGGGGCCGAGGTTGGCCGAGTTCGCTGCGTAGGAGTCGTCGTAGTAAGGATTGGCGTGCTGGATCTCGACGATCAGCACGCGCGGAAAGCCCGGGCTGGTCCAGTTCCGGTAGAAATCGTAAGCCTCTTGCTGCTGGATGCGGTTGTAGCCGTGGATGCGGAAGCGCTCGCTGTAGTCGGGCTTCAGGTTCGGATCGGGCGGCTCGGTGCGGAAGTTGCCGAAGTCGGCCGGGAAATGGCCGTGAAAAACCATCAGCGGGTAGCGTGCCTCGGGATGCTCGTCGAATCCTTCGGGCAGCAGCACGTGCGCGCCCAGATACATCGGCCGGCCCCAGAACTTCGTCAGCCGCTCGCTCTGTATCTTCACGTGCCGGATGTACCTGGTGTCTGTCGGCTCCGGAATCGGCGGGATCTCCTGGTCGAGCAGCAGGCGTAACTCGTCGCCCGAGCCGATGGCCGTCTTCCGCGGCCGCGAATAGAGGTTGCCTGGCGCGCGGTTCCACTGCTGGCCCTCGCCGCGGTCCATCGGCAGTTTCACCACGTGGCCGTCGGCGCGGTGGAAGGTCTCGTACCGGTGCAGCAATCCCTGCACCCAGTATTCGCCCGGCTTCAGACCGGCGAGGCTCCGAACCGGGTAGCCGAAGGCCGACGCACCCACCGTCCGCGCCTCGCCCGGCTTCCAGTTCTCCACGTCCACGCCGAAGACGATCTGCGAATTCGGCCCGTCGTTGATCTGGAACCGCGGCTCGGCCGAGCCGTCATCGGATATCAACACCAGCAGGCGTCCGTCCAGCGGCTTGGCGCTCTTGGCCGCCGGAAACGACGCCGAAAACTGCACCGCCGCGCCGGCCGCCTGCGCCGCCGCCAGCGCGCACAACGCTGCCAACCACAAGCCCTGTCTCATGGGGAGTAGTGTAGCGAAGCGGCCACCCGACGGGCTGCGACAAGCGGCGCGTTGAGGAACTCCACAAACGGCGTCATGGCGCGGAAGCGCTTCAGAATCTCGGGGAACAACCTGGGCGTCGCGGCCAGCGCGGGATCGAGCGTGACATAGAAAGTCCAGCGCCGGCAGCGGATCAGGTCGGCGGCGGGGTGGTCGGCCGGGAAGCCCTTCGGCACCCGCGAGACCGGGTCGCTACTCCATAGCTCCCCCACCAGCGTCCGCAGCGAGCGCGCGCCCACCAGCCTGCGGAACTCCTCGTGGTGCGCCAGAAGATGGGTGCGGATGGCACGCAGTTCCTCCGGCCCCGGCATGTAGACGCCCCCGGCCACCTCGACCTCGTCCGGCGCGACGCTGAAGTAGAAGCCGCCGCAGGCGTGCTTGGCCAGGCCGCGGCGCGGGAAGACCGCCGCGACGTGGTCCTTGTAGGGCCGCTTGTCCGGGCTGAAGCGCGTGTCGCGGTATATGCGGTAGATGGCCTCCCGCGGGTCATTGACGTAGTTCGGCGCAAACTTCATCATGGCCGCGTTGAGCGCCTCGACCAGCGCCACCATCGGCGCCCGGACGTTCTCCTCAAAGATGTGCTTGCGCGCCTGGAACCACTCGCGCCGGTTGTTGCGCTTCAGGCCGCGGAAAAACGTCATCGCCTCGGGAGGAAACCCGGGGAAGGCGCCGCCCGGCCCTCTATAATTGGAGTTCATGCACCGCCTCGCCGAAATTCCTAATCTACAGCTTCGCCCGGGCGTCGTGCTCGCGCACCACACCCGCTTCGGCATCGGCGGGCCGGCCCGCACTTACGCGGAAACGGAACGCGTGGAAGCGCTGGTCGAGGCGTTGCGCGCCGCCCGCGACAGCGGTCTCGACTGGGCCGTCATCGGCGCCGGCACCAACCTCATCGTCTCCGACCAGGGCTTTGCCGGGCTCGTGCTGCGCTTCACCGGCGACAGAATCGAGCGCGCCGGCGACCGGATCACCGTCGAGGCGGGCGCGGAACTTCAGGCGCTCGTGGACTTCGCCAACGCCCAAGGCCTCCAGGGCCTGGAGACGCTGGCCGGGATTCCCGGCTCGGTGGGCGGCGCCATTTACGGCAACGCTGGCGCTTACGGCCACTCGATCTCCGCGCGTATCCGCCGCGCCTGGTTTTTCGACGGCGAGCGGATACGCCTCCTTGAAATCGAGGGCTGCGAATTCACCTACCGCGAGAGCGTCTTCAAGCGCCGCAAGGATTGGGTGATCGTTTCCGCGGAGCTGGCCATGACCGCAGCCGCCCCGGAGGATCTGCGCCGCCGCAGCGAGGAGATCCTCGCCATTCGCAACCAGAAGTACCCGCCTACCATGAAGTGCGCCGGCAGCATCTTCAAGAACCTGTTCTTCGACCAACTGCCGCCCGAGGCGGCCCGCGCCGTCCCGCCGGAGATCATCCGCGACGGCAAGGTGGCTTCAGGCTGGTTCCTGGAGCAAGCCGGCGCTAAGGGTCTGCACAAGGGTGACCTCCGGGTCGCCGAACACCACGCTAACCTTATCTACAACGCCGGCGCCGGAACCGCCCGCGACATCTGCGCGCTGATCGCCGAGCTCAAGGCCCGCGTGCGCGAGCGCTTCGGCCTGGAGCTGGAGGAAGAAGTGCAATACTTGGGTTTCTGAGGAGAACCGAACCATGCGACCGCTCATCGTCCCGCTGGTGTTCGCTCTGTCGCTGGGCGCCCAGCGAAAGCAGGGCAACCCGCTCGAAAACTTGCCCGCCAACATCGAGTTGCTGACGCACTTCGGCGAGCGGGCCGACATCTCGCCCGACAACCAGCGCATCGCCTTCATGAACAAGAGCTTCGGCGACGCCTTCGTCATCGACCTGAAGGCGCGCGCCATCCGCTGCCTCACCTGCAACGTGCCCGGCGCGGCCTTCCTGCGCGTCATGCACCTGGCGACCGGCGACTACATCCTGATCGGCCCCGAGCGGTTTGCGGACATCCGCACCAGCCGCGCCCGCGACAACGAGCTCTGGTTCCTCAGCCAGGCGCGTGGTTCGAAGCCCGTCCGGCTCAACAACAAGATGAGCGAGGGCGCAGCCATCTCCAAGAAGGGCCTCACGATCGCCTACTCCGAAACCAGCGCCCAGTTCCCCGAGATGCCTGCCGGCTGCTCGCGGTTGATTGTGGCTGAGATCGATCCCTCCGGCCCGCGAGTTGTCAACAAGAAGACCGTTCACGAAAGCAAGGATCGCGGTTGCACCATCGAGGCCCAGGACTTCTACGACAACGACCGCAAGATGGTCTTCACCTGCTACGAGCCCGAGAACCGGGCCTCGGTGATGGGCATCGACCTTGCGACCGGTGAGGTGACGAACTTCTCCAAGGCCCCCGGCACTTACAACGAGCCCGAAGGCATCTTCCCCGGCGGCCAGTACACCCTGGTCGAGGCCGACCGCCAGGTGCAGAAGCTCGGCGGCAGGGGCGGTTCGGGTCAGATTGACCTCTGGAAGCTGAAGCTCGACGGGACCGGCAAGGGCTTCGAGCGCCTTACCCACTTCAACGACTACGAAGGTTACAAGGCGTCCAACGGCGTCGTTTCAACCGACGGCCGATTCATGGCCTTTCAATCGGCCAGGGCCGCCGACCCGGCCGGCGTCGGCTACGGCATCCTGCTGTCCTGGTTCAAGAAATAGGGCGGGCCGGGCTCGCACCCGGCGCGGCCCGCGGGCCTGGCGAATGCTGGCGCCGAGCCTGTTGCGGTACGCGGATTCGAAGCGGGTGCCCTCGGCGCCCTGGGTGGCGCCGAACTGGCGGATCCATTATGGCGCAATCTCCCCGCTCGTTCCGGCAGAAAGCGCCGGATGCCGGCCTCGTAAAGCCAGGCGCCTTAAAACCCCGCCCGCCAGCGGGGGTGCGCCAGCCTGCCAGCGCGCTTATTCGTCCCACCGTTGCACGGACGGATCCCAGACGCACGGCAGAAACCCTTTGTACGTGCGCGCCGGACCGTAGGGATCGTAGAAGAACCCCTCCTCGACGAGAATGCGGTTCGTGATGCCGAACAGGTAGTGCCAGACCGTCCAGTACATCTGCGGGAAGGGGACCTTTGCCCGCAGCGGGCTGGTTTCCCGGAGCGCCTGTTCTATGCGAGCAAGGTTTTGTTCCATCCACGGGAGCAGAATCGAGCGGCTGAGTTTGAGGGCATCGCGAACCATGGGGAAATCCTGTCTGCCGAATACGGGAATGGCGAGGAGGTAGGCTTCATCTTTTCGGCGCACGCACTCGGTCTCCTCGAGTAGGCTCAGCAGGTTTTCCACTTCTGCGCGTCGCAGTGCCAGCCGGCCGGCCAGGTCTGCGGGAGTCGCGGGCTTCTCGCGTAGCGCTAGCATGAGAGGCGGCACAATGTCGTAAAGCGTTTCCATGCGGAGCCGAACCG
>JBBTDS010000466.1:0-1872 GCA_038060875.1 Acidobacteriota bacterium
CGATCTGATCGGCATCAGATCGGAATGACTGATCGACATCATCGGAATGCGCATGGATTTCACGGATTTCATTTCTGTTCTGTGCGAGACGATTGCCGAGATGGTCGCTCGCGAAGTGGTGCAGCGGCGGATCGTGATCGGGCAGATCGCCGCCGTTGGGGAGGTGGTCCACACGTATCAAGGCGGGGTCGTCGCAATTGTACGAATGCAGCCGGTTGGCATCGCAGTAGGTGATCAACTCGTCATCCTTCGGCAAGGACGAATTCTAAAGTTCGGTGCCATTGAGTCCATCCAGGAGGATGCTGTCGAGCGAGGATGGGTCCAAGCGCGGGAGGGTCAGGAACTTGGGGTGCGGCTCAACACTCCATGCAGGCCCGGAGCCACACTCGCCAAGACGCTAAGCGCAACGACGGTGCCAGCCGCTCAGCAACCGCCCATTCAATCGGACGATCATCTGGGCGAGCCAGTTCCGACCGATTACGATGTTGAGGTTGAGGACCAGTCGGCGGATGCTATCGAACCGGAGGTGACCGCCGAGTAGCTCTATCGAAATCCGGTGGCCACACTTGCCAGGTGGCGATGCCAAGCGGAGTGCTTGTCGGGCATTTGCTTTGCCCCCAGCTCGTCGAATGCTGGAGAATTGACCATGTGACGGGCTGCGGATTCGACTCCCGCGGTTTCCATCTGCTGAAAATCCCTGCTACCTCCGCAAACGGCCTTGGGGCGTGATGATGGACGAGCGTGAGTCTATCCGTCTATCCCGCTGTCCGGTTCCTGCTCCCTACGAAAACAGCCTCGCTTGTGAAGCTTCCCTTGCGCTCTCTTCTTCAGATGGGATGGTCTTCTTCGGCTTGGTGACGGGCGGCGCGAGCGTCAGAACCTGTCCGCCGCGGAGGTCCTGGAACATCGAGCGGATGGCCGTCTCGCTCTGACCCTCCATAAATCGTACTGCGGACAGGGCGGCGTAGCCGCGATCAAGCTCAATGGTAATCCATCGCCTGCCGAGTTGCTCGGCGACGTAGCCGGTCGTGTTGGATCCGGAAAAGATATCAACGACCAAATCTCCAGGCTCGGTCAGGAATCGAATGAAGAACTCTGGCAACTCGGAAGGGAACCGCGCCGGATGGCTGTCCTGACCCAGGAGTTTGCACGCGCGCAGGTAGTGGGAATTGCTGTCGGTGTTGGGAATCTGCAGGAGGTTGGACGGAATCGCGCCCCAGTTTGCCCGACCGAAAGCTTTGGCAATCTCATGGCCCGACGGACGCTCCTTGGGCCTGTAGAACTTTGAGGGGTCCTTAAGCAGCGTCTTCATCCGATCCGAATAGGGCACGAGGACCCGCGTCACGTCCGCTTTCGGCTGCTCGGTCTTTGAAAACCACCAGACTGTGTTCACCGCGTCCTTGGTGCGCAGCTTGCGCTTGTTGACCCATTCGATGGGAGAGGGCAGCTTGGCGGGGTTATACCAGAAGAATTCCTCAGCAAGGTAGTAGCCGAGCCGGCCGCAGAAGTCCAGCAGCACTCGGAAATTGTAAAGGGAACGTACAGGCTTGCCTCGCTGATAGGCGCCGCCCAGGTCGAGGACGAAACTGCCGGTCGGTTTGAGAACGCGATGGACGGCAGCGCCGAAGTCACCGAGCCACGCGACGTATTCGGCTTGGTCCTCGTTGCCATAAGCTTTTTGCCGCAGCAGGGCAAACGGAGGGCTCGTCACCAGCAGATCAACGGAAGCTTCCGGAAAGGCCTTGAGCACCTCCCGGCTGTCGGCACAAAGCTGAACGCCGTGCTGGGCCCGATAGACCTGAATATCTCTAGAAAAACTGGCTCTATAGCAGGATTTGTGGGTGAGCGCGGTGGGGCGTGTCGCCCTTGTGA
>JBBTDS010000467.1:0-18232 GCA_038060875.1 Acidobacteriota bacterium
GGCCCGTCCGGGCAAGCGCCGGGGTGAAGATCCTCCCATCGAGCCGGTTCAAGTGAGAAGTTCAGGTTCTTGGCTATGCGCGTGTTGATGTATTCTCCGACTCTCTCGGCGGCTTCGCGTTCCTCGCCTACGTCGCTGGGTGACACGAGCACAACTTGCAACTGTTGCTTCATCTGGCTCGTTCCCTCAACGTCGCGCCTGCGGTTCATTGTAGCCCGTTCGACCAGGTCTCGCAGTGCTCGCAACCACGCCGTGGCCAACCCCCGGCTCAACCCGCCGCGCTGAAGGCCAATCGCGTGGCGTAGCTCTCCAGCGCCGTACAGGGCCGAAACCCGCCCGACGCCGCCCCTGTCCGACCCGCGGGATCAACTCGGTCGTTTGGGCCGCGGCACGCCGAGGTCTTTGCAGATCTTCGACGCGAGGACGTCAACCATCTCGGTGTTCCGGGGAACTGCCCGCCAGCTCGCGGTTGGCCGAAAGGATGAGCTCGATCGCCTCCCGCAAGTTGTCCCGCGCCTCCTCCAGCGTTCTTCCCTGCGTGTTGGCGCCAGGCAACTCCTCCACGTAGCCGATGTACCAGTCGCCCACCTTTTCAAACACGGCGGTGAAGGTCTGTTCCAAGCGTCGCCTCCTCGCTACACTCCAATATAGCGGTGGTGGGGTGGCTCCCCGGGGCCGCTAATGCCCGGCCCCTACTTCGGCGCGTACTTCGCCCGCACCAGGAACAGATACGACGCCAGCGCCATCGTCAGGAACACGAGCACCGCCTTCATCGGCGCGTCGTAGCCGCCGGTCATCTGCTTCAGCCAACCGGTCAGCAGCGGGGCCACGATGCCCGGCAGGTTGGCGGCGCAGTTCTGCACGCCGACGATGCGCCCGATGGCCGCCCCCGGGATCAGCGTCTGCGTCAGCGCCCAGTAGTTGGCCGTCATCAGCCCGAGGCCGCTGAGGGAGAACACGGCGAAAAACAGCGCCACCGCGTTGGAATCCGACAGCGCGCCGATCAGCTCCGTTGAGGCCACCAGCAGCCCGGCGATGGTGAACGCCTTGCGCACCCGCACCGGATCGTGACCGCGGTCGATCAGCCGGTCGGCCACCCAGCCGGCCGCCGTCGCCACCACCGCCATACCCAGCAGGCTGGCCATGGTGAAGACGCCGCTCCAGTTCAGCGAGGCGCCGCGCCGTTCGACGAAGTAAGCCGGCCCCCAGGTCATCACGAAGTAGACGAAATACTGGTAGCCGAAGGTGCCGAGGATCGTCCCCCAGATGACCGGGCTGGCTAGCACGTTCGTGAACGGGACGCGCTCGGCCGGCGTCTTCTTCGCCTGGGCGGCCTCCAGATCGCGGTCGTCGTCCTTGACGTACTTCATCCACGGAACCAGCCAGAACAGGCAGCCCAGGCCGAGGATGACGAACATCGTGCGCCAGCCGTAAAGCAGAATCAGCGCGCCCGCGATCGGCGCCCCCACCGCCGGGCCCACCTTGGCCGCCGCCATGTAGAGGCCGATCGCCAGCCCGCGCTGGTTTTCGGCGCAATGGAAGCGGATCCAGCGCATGCCGGCGGGGGTGATCACCGATTCACCCACGCCCAGCAGCAGCCGCACCGAGAACAACTGCCGCAACGAGCCGGTCAGCGCCGTCCCGGCCGAAACCAGGCTCCACACCAGAAAGCCGAGCGCGAACGGGTACTTCACCCCGAAGCGGTCCACCACAAAGCCGGCCGGGATCTGCAACACCGCGTAGGTCCAGAAGAAGGCCGAGTTCAGCGCCCCGCGGTCCTGGTCGCTCAGCGCCAGTTCCTTGATCATCGGCGAAGCCGACTCCTTGTCGGCCAGCGCCATCGAAAGGTTCACGCGGTCGAAGTAGGCGATGATCATCGCCAGGCAAAGCAGCCCAATGATGAACCACCGCATCCGTGATGACATGAGGCTTGTATATCACAGATGGACGGCGCCGCGATACGTCTCCGCGAGTACAATAGGGCGAGGATTGGCTTGCCATGCAGCTTCGCGTGCTCGCGTTCGTACTCGCCGGAGGCAAGGGGACCCGCCTCTATCCGCTCACCAAGGAGCGCGCCAAGCCAGCCGTCCCTTTCGGGGGCAAGTACCGCATCGTCGATTTCGTCCTCTCCAACCTGATTAACTCCGGCGTCTACTCGATCTACGTGCTCATCCAGTTCAAGAGCCAGTCGCTGCTCCAGCACCTCCGCGACGGCTGGCAGTTCAGCGGCCTGCTCAATAACTACTTCATCATCCCGGTGCCGGCCCAGATGCGCGGCGGGGAGGCCTGGTATCAGGGCACCGCCGACGCCATCTACCAGAACATCAACCTCATCGAGCAGTCCAATCCGCACCTGATCGTCATCTTTGGCGCCGACCACGTCTACCGCATGAACATCCGCGAGATGATCGAGTTTCATCAGCGCAAGAGCGCCGAGGTCACCGTGGCCGCCATCCCGGTGGAAAAGCGCCTGGCCTCTGAATTCGGCGTCATCGAGGCGGACACCGATGACCGCATCATCGGCTTCCACGAGAAGAGGACCGACGCCCCCACCATGCCCGTCGACCCCGAGCGGGTCTATGCCTCGATGGGCAACTACGTCTTCTCCGCCCGCGCTCTGCTCCGGGAACTGGAGCGCGACGCCACCGACGAGGCGAGCTCGCACGACTTCGGCCGCGACATCCTGCCCTCGCTGGTCGGACGCTCCCCGATGTACGCGTACAATCTCCAGACCAACTACATCCCCGGCGAGCCCCCGGGCAAGTCCGCTTACTGGCGCGACGTCGGCACCATCGAGGCCTACTACGAGGCCAATATGGATCTGCGCGCCGTCGAGCCCGCTCTCAATCTTTACAACCGCCAGTGGCCGCTGCGCACCGCCGGCTACTCCGACCCGCCCGCCAAGTTCGTCTTCGACGAAGAGGGCCGGCGCGGCCAGGCCATCGATTCCATCGTCTCCGGCGGCTGCATCCTCTCCGGCGGCGTCGTGCGCAACTCCGTCGTGGGCCGCCAGGTTCGCATTCATTCCGGGGCGCTCGTCGAGGACTCGATCATCTTCGATAATTGCGACATCGGCCGCGGCGCCAGGATCCGCCGCGCCATCCTCGATAAGAACGTGCGCCTTCCCGAGGACACCCGCATCGGCTACGACCTCGCGGCCGACCTGCGCAACTACCACGTCTCGGACAGCGGCATCGTGGTGGTCGAGGGCCCCCGCTCCCCGGTCGAGCTCACCAGCCTGGTCCTGTAGCGCCCGCGCGTGCTACATTAGCCCCGATGCGCATCGCACTCCTGCTTGCCTTGCTGTCTGCGTCGCCCGCGTTCTCCGCCGACGACCAGTTCAACGGCCGCTGGGACATCCAGCCGGCCACCCGCGGCCGCGCCTGGTGGCTGGAAATCACCGGCGCCGGAACACCCGCGCTCAGAGGCAAGTTCGTCGGCGCGCCCGGTGGCCAGATGGACGACATCCCCGAACTCTCCATCCAGAACGGTGAGTTGCGCTTTGTCTTCGAGCGCGAGTGGCGCTTCGGTGAGAAGCGCCAGCGCATGCGCGGCGTCTGGACCGCCCGCCTCGTGGATGGCAAGCTGAAGGGCCAGTTCAATGCCGGCGGCCGGCCCCCGGTGGAGTGGACCGGCGTCCGCGCCCCCGTCATCACCGAGAAGGACGACGGCTCCTGGCGCGAGGGCAAGCCGGTGGAGCTGTTCAACGGGAAGGATCTGTCGGGCTGGGTTTCGCTCACTCCGGGCCGCGAGACCGGGTGGCTGGTGAAGGACGGCCTGCTCACCAATCAGGCGCCCGCTCCCAACCTGGCGAGCGAACAGAAGTTCTGGAACTTCAAGCTCCACGTGGAGTACCGCGTCGAGGCGCGCTCCAACAGCGGCATGGGCCTCCGCGGCCGCTATGAGGTGCAGATCCTGGAAGACCACGGCCGGCCGGTCACCAGCCACTCCAACGGCGGCCTCTACAGCCGCATCCTGCCCGCCGTCAACGCCAGCAAACCCGCCGGCGAGTGGCAGACCTTCGACATCCGCCTCGTCGGCCGCATGGTCACGGTGGCGCTGAACGGGACGAAGATTATCGACAACCGCGAAATCGAGGGCCTCACCGCCGTGGCCACCGACCCCAGCGAGGCCGAGCCCGGCCCCATCACCCTCCAGGGCGACCACGGCGTGGTGGAGTTTCGCAAGATCACTCTCACCCCGCTGTTAAGATGAACTGAGGCAGCCTGTTCGTTGGGACGCGCCATGATCGGCCGCACCATCGCGCACTACCAGGTCCTCGACAAGCTCGGCGAGGGCGGCATGGGCGTCGTCTACAAGGCCCGCGACACGCACCGCGACCGGTTCGTGGCGATTAAGGTCCTGCCGCCGGAGAAGGTAGCCGATCCGGAGCGCAAGCGGCGCTTCGTGCAGGAGGCCAAGGCCGCCTCGGCGCTGAACCATCCCAACATCGTCACCATTCATGACATCACCTCGGATGCTGGCTGCGACTTCATCGTCATGGAGCACGTCGCCGGCAAGACGCTCGACCAGCTCATCGGGCGCAAGGGACTCAAGCTGAGCGAAGCGCTGAAGTGCGCCGTCCAAATGGCCGACGCTCTGGCCAAAGCTCATGCGGCCGGCATTATTCATCGCGACCTCAAGCCCGGAAATGTCATGGTCACCGGTGACGGGCTGGTCAAAGTGCTGGACTTCGGATTGGCCAAGCTGACTGAACCGCTCACCGGCGAGGAAGCGCCGACGCAAACAGCGGAAGGCACCATCGTCGGCACGGTGGCCTACATGTCCCCCGAGCAAGCCGAAGGCAAGCCCGTGGACACCCGGTCCGACATATTCTCCTTCGGCTCGGTGCTCTACGAGATGCTCACCGGGCAGCGGGCATTCAAAGGCGACAGCCGCGTTTCGACGCTGGCGGCGGTTCTGCGCCAGGAGCCGGCGCTCATGGGCGAGGAAGTGCCGGCTGAGCTGCGGCGAGTGGTGGCGCGCTGCCTGCGGAAAGACCCGGCGCGCCGCTTCCAGCACATGGACGACGTGAAGATCGCGCTGGAGGAACTGAAGGAGGAATCCGACTCCGGCTCTCTGGTTTCCACCGCCCCGCAACGGAAGTCGCGGCGGCGTCTCATCTGGCTGCTTGCCGGCGTCACCCTGGTTGCCGTCGCCGCGCTGGCAACCTGGCTGGCGCGCCGCGGCGCCGAGGCGCCGCCCGCCGACGCGCGCGCCGTGCCACTCACCAGCTTCGCCGGCTACGAAGAGCATCCGTCCTTCTCTCCGGACGGCACCCAGATCGCCTTCTCCTGGAACGGGGAGAAACAGGACAACCAGGACATCTACGTGCAACTGATCGGTACCGGGTCGGTGGTGCGAATCACCACGGATCCGGCGCCGGACCGCGTCCCGGCCTAGTCGCCCGACGGACGCTTCCTCGCCTTCTGCCGGTTTCGCTTCGGCAAGGCGGAACTCCTCGTCAAGCCCGCCCTGGGAGGAGATGTGCCTGAGAGGCTTCTGGCCGAGATCGATACGCGCAGGCGGCTGCCCACCCCGTTTCTGGCGTGGACCCCCGACGGCAAGTTCGTGATCGCACCGGGCACGGATGCGGGCGGGGACGAGACCAGGGCGTTGTTTCTGTATCCGGTTGAGACCGGCGCGAAGCAGAGGCTGACCAGCCCGCCGGCTGACACCCGCGGCGACACCAGTCCTGCCTTGTCGCCGGATGGACGCACGCTGGCTTTCGTCCGGTGCAGATCATACACCGTGCACGACCTCTGTCTGCTGCCCCTTTCCGATGCCTTCCAAGGCGCCGGCGAGCCGCGGAAGGTGTTTGCCGAGCCGCAGTCGAACATCGCCGGCGTGGCCTGGACGCGGGACGGTAAAGAACTCATTTACTCGTCCGGGCAATTGGGGCGGCAGGCCCTGTGGCGCGTTTCCCCGGCCGGTCCACCCGCACCGAAGCGCCTGCCCTTTGCCGGCGAGGGCGCTCTCCACCCAGTGCTTTCCCCCGCCGGCGGCCGCCTGGCTTACCTGCTGTACTCCGAGGACACCAATCTCTGGAGGATCCAGGAATCCGGGAACCAGTGGCGCGTCTCCAGCGCGCTGCCGGGTTCATCGTCGCGCTTCGAGGGCTTCCCCGATTTCTCTCCCGACGGAGAGCGAATCGCCTTGATGTCCGACCGGTCGGGAACCCTGGAGATTTGGACTTGCAGGAAAGATGGCTCGAACTGGGTGCAGTTAACGCGGTTCGGGAAGGGTCTCACCGGGTTCCCGCGCTGGTCGCCGGACTCAAAGCGGATTGTCTTTGATTCCCGTGCCGAAGGGCAGTCGGATATCTATGTTGTCAACGCCGACGGTAGCGGCTTGCGGCGGCTCACCAAAGATCCCTCGTACGCCGCCTTGCCAAGCTGGTCGCGCGACGGCAAGTCGGTTTACTTCTGCTCGTTGCGCAGCGGCCAGTATCAGACGTGGCGCATGCCGGCCGAGGGCGGCGAGGCCATCCAGGTGACCAGGAATGGCGGTGTCGGCGGCGTTGAATCGCACGACGGGCGGCGCCTGTACTTCGCCAACCGCCGCTTCGATTCCGGCGTTTGGAGAGTTCAGCTTCCCTCCGGCGAGGAAACCGAAGTCATTGCGGCGGTCAGTTGGAGGGGATTCGCGGTCACTGGCGAAGGGATCTACTTCACGCCGCCCGCGGACGAGCAAGGCAAGCACTCGGTTCAGTTCCTGGACCTGGCGACGGGCAAGACGCGGGTCATTGCGGCGCTGCCCAAGTCGGGGCCCTTCTTCTACGGCCTGGCGGTTTCTGCCGACGGCCGCACCATCCTCTGGGCGCAGACCGACCAGATCAGCGGCGACCTCATGCTGGTGGAGAAGTTCAGGTGAGGGCGAGGCATGCCTCGCCCCTACTCGGTGAACATCCCGTCGAACAGCACCGTGCTCAGGTAGCGCTCGCCGGAATCCGGCAGGATCACCACGAAGGTCTTGCCCCGCAACTCGGGCTCGCCCGCCAGCCGCAGTGCCACCACCGTGGCCGCACCAGCCGAGATGCCCGACAGAATCCCCTCTTCGCTCGCCAGCCGCCGCGCCATCTCCACGGACTCCTCGTTGGTCACCTGCTCGATGCGGTCCACCACCGAGAGATCCAACGTGTCGGGGATGAAGCCGGCGCCGATGCCCTGGATCTTGTGCGGCCCCGGCTTCACCGGCTCCTTGCGCAGCGTCTGGGTGATCACCGGGCTGGCCGAAGGCTCCACCCCCACCGAGATGATCTGCCTGCCGCGCACCTGCTTGATGTAGCGCGACACGCCGGTGATCGTCCCGCCGGTCCCGATGCCCGACACCAGCACGTCCACCGCCCCCTGGGTGTCGTCCCAGATCTCCGGGCCGGTGGTCTTGAAGTGGATCTCGGGATTGGCCGGGTTCTTGAACTGCTGCGGCATGTAGTAGCGCGCGGGATCGGAGGCCTGAATCTGCTCGGCCTTCTGGATGGCGCCCTTCATGCCGGCCGCCGCCTCGGTCAGCACCAACGTCGATCCGAACGCCTTCAGGATCTTGCGCCGCTCGATCGACATCGACTCCGGCATCGTCAGCGTGATCGGGTAGCCGCGCGCGGCGGCCACAAACGCCAGCGCGATCCCGGTGTTCCCGCTGGTCGGCTCGACGATCTCCTGGCCCGGCCTCAGCAGCCCGCGCTGCTCGCCGTCCCAGATCATGGCCGCCCCGATCCGGCACTTCACCGAATAGCTCGGGTTCCGCCCCTCGATTTTCGCCAGCACCGTCGCCGGCACCCCTGCGGCCACCCGGTTCAGCTTCACCAGCGGCGTCCGCCCGATGCTCAGTGAGTTGTCTTGATAGTACACGTCAGATCTCCCAGTTAGCTACGTACTTGCTCTGCCGCTCGGCCCAGTTCCGCGCCAGCTCGGCGAACGTGGTGTGATCCACCACCTCCGAAACCGCCTCCTCCACCCGCCGCCACATCTCGCTGAACGGAGTCTCGCTCTTTCGCCTGACCCGCCCCTTCGGTCCCCGCAAGCCATCGACGTGCCGCAGCACTTCTCCGACCGTGATCGTCTCCGCCGGCCGCGCCAGCAGGTAGCCCCCCTCGGCCCCGCGCCGCGACTCGACAAACCCGCCCTGCTTCAGCCCCGCCAGGATCAGCTCCAGGAACTTCTGCGGGATCCGCTGCCGCCGCGCGATGCCGGCGATCTTCACCGGCTCCTCCGACCGCTGTGAGGCCAGATCGAACAGCGCCTGCAAGGCGTACGTTCCCTTGACGGAAGTAATCACCGCTATCTACCTAGAGATTAGTGCATTCGCGCGCCCGCGGTCAAGCCGCACCCTACACATCACAAACCGCGACCGCCTGCTCCAGCCCGCGCTGCGGATCTCCGACCGGGCTGTACTCGTGCGCCAGGTAGCCCTGAAAGTTCAGGTCCACGATCGCCTGGGCGATGGGCCGGTAGTTGAGCTCCTGCGTCTCGTCCAGCTCGTGCCGGCCCGGGTTGCCGGCGGTGTGGAAGTGGCCGATGTACTGGATGTTGTTGCGGATGGTGCGGATGATGTCGCCCTCCATGATCTGCATGTGGTAGATGTCGTAGAGCAGCTTCACCCGCGGTGAGTTCACCCGCTTCATGACTTCGACGCCCCACGCGGTGTGGTCGCACTGGTAATCGGGGTGGTTCACCTTGCTGTTGAGCAGCTCCAGGCAGATGGTGACGCCCTTGTCTTCGGCCTGCGCCTTGACGCGGTTCAGGAACGCGGCGCAGTTCTCGATCCCGGCTTCGTCGGACATGCCGCGCCGGTTGCCGGAGAGCGCGATCACGTTGGGCGCGCCGGCCTCGGCCACGCGGCTGATCATCTCCCGGAACGGCGGCTCTATCTGGTCGTGCGCCTCCTTGCGGTTGATGCCGTCAGTGAGCTTGTGCCCGGCGCCCGGGGCCATAGTTGGGATCAGGTCATACTTCTTCAACAGCGGCCAGTCAGCCGGCCCGATCAGGTCGAGGCCCTTCAGCCCCAGCCGCGCCGCCTCGCGGCAGATGTCCTCCAGGCTCTTCCCCTTGCCGAAGCAGCCGCGGGTGGCCGCCTGCTTCAGGCGTCCCTTGCGCGGGATGGTCTGGGCGGCCGCGAGCGAACCCGAGGCGGCCAACGTACGGAAAAGCGTTCTCCGAGTCATGGGACTATACTACGAGAGATCCGCCCGCGTGGGGTAAGTCTCCCGACTTGCCTCCCGCCGCGTCCTTCCCGTTGATCTTCACGCGAACCAGCCGCAGGCCTTCCACGTTCTCCACCGTATCCTTCTTGCTCGCGTTGTCGAACACGCAGTCTTCGAGCAGAACGCCGCGGATGGGGGCGTCCTTGAAACCGCGGAGGTTGAGGGCGCGGGCGCTCTGGCGGCAGCGAAGGTGGCGCACCTCGATGTCGCGCACGGTGGGCAGGTGCGGTCCGCCGGCGCCTTCCTCGTAGTGGAAGTCGATCTCCACCGCCGCGCCCGAGACCTGGCCGACCTCGAGGTCGCGGCAATACACGCCCTGGATCGTGCCGCCGCGGTATGAGTTCGTCTTGATACGCAGCACGCGGTCCAGGTTGGGGCTGTCCATCCGGCAGTCTTCGGCGAAGATGTTGCGGCAGCCGCCGGAGATCTCGCTGCCGATGGTCAGGCCGCCGTGGCCGTCCTTCATCGTCGAGCGGCGGATGACCACGTTCTCGCAGGGGACGGCGAGCCGCCGCCCGTCGCGGTTGCGGCCCGACTTGAGGGCGATGCAATCGTCGCCGGTGTCGAAGACGCACTCTTCGATCAGCACGTCGCGGCACGATTCGGGGTTGCAGCCGTCATTGTTTGGGCCATGCGAATTGACCTTGACGCCGCGCACAATCACGTTGGTCGAGAGCACGGGGTGGACTTCCCACATCGGCGAGTTGATGATGGTCACGCCCTCGACGAGCACGTTCCGGCAACGGTAGGGCTGGATGAAGTTGGGACGCAGGAAGCCGCCCTCGCCAAAGACGCGCTTTTCCACCGGCACGTCCTTCTCGGCCATCTCAAACAGGGCGTTCCTGGCTTGCTGTTGACTCGGATCGCCTTTTTTCCAGCCACAGTCGGTGCGGCCCTTCCACGGCCACCAGTGCCCGCAGCCGGCGCCGCCGTCCAGGGTCCCGCTCCCGGTAATGGCGATGTTGTCGAGCCCGTAGCCGTAAATGAAGGGCGAATAGTTCATCACCTCGACGCCTTCCCAGCGGGTGAAGACGGCCGGGAGGTACCTGCGCGGGTCGCGGTCGAAGCGCAGCACGGCGCCCTCGGCCAGGTGCAGGTTGACGTTGGAGCGCAGGTGAACGGCCGCGGTGAGGAAGGTCCCGCGCGCCACGACCACGCGTCCGCCGCCGGCGCGGTGGCACGCTTCGACGGCGCGGCGCAGCGCTTCGGTGTTGTCCTTGGTCCCGTCCCCGGTGGCGCCGAAATCGGTGATCAGGAAGTCGCGCTTCGGGAACCGTGGAGCACGAATCCGGCTAAGGATCGCGGCCATCCCGGAGGCCGCCCCCAGCAAGGGGAACGCCCCCAGTCCGCTCAAGACCGCCCTCCGGCTAACCAGCGGGCAGCAATTCATGGCACTATACTACAGGAAGTGGCGCTCAGGCTCCCACGGTTGCTCGCCCCGCGCCCCCGCCCGCCCGGCGAGCGTGCACTCGAAGAGTTCCAGCACATGCTCTCGCTGGTCATCCAGCCCGGGTCGCTGTACTCCTGCGTCGCGCGTGGCATCGAGGAGCTGTTCGGCTGTCCGCGCGTCGTCCTGCTGCTGCTCGACGCCGACCTGCACCTGTTCGGGCCGGTGGCCACCCGCGGTTACCCGCCGGACTCTGTGGCCGCCCTCCGCTTCCGCTCCTCCGACAACCTGCTCACCTGGCTCAAGGTGAACGAGACCCCGCTGGAGGTCGCACCCGAGAGCGGCATCTTCAACTTCCTGAGTGCGGGGGAACGGGAGACGCTGCTCAGCCTCGGCATCCGGCAGTGCGTCCCGTTGGTGGCGATGAGCCGGATCATCGGCCTGCTGTTGCTCGGACCAGCGGCGGTGGCCGCCCCCCGCCTGCTGGCCGCGCTGGCCTCGCAGGCGGCGCTGGCGCTGGAGAACGCGCTGCTCTACCGCCAGCACTCCGACCGGCTGCGCCGCATGTATCGCGCCGAGCGGCTGGCCACCGCCGGCCAGCTCGCCTCCGGCGTCGCCCACGAGATCCGCAACCCGCTCACCGCCATCCGCAGCACCATACAGCTTCTGGCCCCCGAGTTCCAGGACGATCCCGTTCGCCGCGAATTGATCGAAGGCGTGCTGGCCGAGGTCGATCGCATCAACCAGATCATCACCCGGCTGCTCTCCTTCGCCCGCCCGGCGGAATTCCACCTCCAACCGGTCGATCTCAACGCCCTGCTGGAGTTCTCACTCAGCCTGGTGGCCGCCCAGGCCCGCCTCCACCAGGTGCACATCATCCGCGAGCTCGGCCCGCTTCCCCCCGTCCCCGGCGACGAAGCCCAGCTCAAGCAGCTCTTCCTCAACCTGTTCTTGAACGCCATCGAGGCCATGCCCGCAGGCGGTCAGTTGCGGGTCGAGGCCGCCTCTCCGGAAACGACCGCCTTCGTACGTGTCACCATCGCCGACACCGGGTGCGGCATGACCGAAGAGGTCATGGAGCGCATCTTCGACCCGTTCTTCACCACCAAGCCCGAAGGCACCGGCCTGGGCCTGCCGGTCAGCCATGCCATCGTCGAGCGGCACGGCGGCGAGATTGACCTCCACAGCGCGCCCCACCAGGGCGCCACCGTCACCCTCCGGCTCCCCACGCGGTGAGGCATGCCCTCGGTCCTCATCGTTGACGACGAAAAGCACATCCGCAGCGTGCTGCGCCTGCTGCTGGAGAAGCAGGGCTATGCGGTGCGCACGGCCTCGAGCGGCGAGGAGGCCGTGGCCCTGTTTGAGCGCGAGCCCGCCGAGGCCGCCCTGCTTGACCTCAAGCTGCCCGGCATCGACGGGCTGGAAACCATGACCCGCCTCCAGCGGCTCGGCGCTCCCTGCGCCTTCATCATGATGACCGCCCACGGCACCATCCAGTCGGCGGTGCGCGCCGTCCGCCAGGGCGCCCACGACTACATCACCAAGCCCTTCGACAACGACGAGCTGCTGCTGACGCTGGGCCGCGCCCTGGAGTACGAGCGCCTGCGGGCCGAGCTGCGCGAGCTGCGCCGCGAGCTCAAGACCCGCTACGGCCTGGACCGCATGGTCGGCGCCGGCCCGGGAATGCGCGCCGTATTCGACGCCATCGAGCGCGTCTCCCGCGTCGATGCCACCGTGCTGATCACCGGCGAGAGCGGCACCGGCAAGGAACTGGCGGCCCGCGCCATCCATGAAGCCAGCGCCCGCGCCGCCGGCCCCTTCCTCACCGTCAACTGCGGCGCCGTCCCCGTCACCCTGTTCGAGTCCGAGTTCTTCGGCCACGAGCGCGGCGCCTTCACCGACGCGCGCGAAGCCCGTCCCGGCAAGTTCGAGCAGGCCAGCGGCGGCATTCTCTTCCTCGACGAGGTTGGCGAGCTGCCGCTCGAGGCCCAGGTCAAGCTGCTGCGCGTGCTGGAGGACCACGCCGTCACCCGCATCGGCGCGGGGCGGCCGGTTCCGGTGGACGTGCGCGTCATCGCCGCCACCAATCGCCGCCTGGAGGACGCCGTCCGCGCCGGCGCCTTCCGTGAGGATCTCTTCTACCGCCTCAACGTCTTCGCGCTGGAGTTGCCGCCGCTGCGCCAGCGCCGCCAGGACATCCCGGCGCTGGTCCGCCACCTGCTCGCCAAGATGAACGCGCAACTGAAGCTCGAAATCGAAGGCATCAGCCCCGAGGCCTTGCGCATGCTGGAAGAGTACGCCTGGCCCGGCAACGTCCGCGAGCTGGAGAACGCCCTCTGTCAGGCGATGATTTACTCCAACGGCCGTCGCATCGAGCCGGCCGACCTGCCTGCCCGTATCGGGCCGGCCCGGCTGCGGCCCGCCGGGACGAGGCCCGCGCCCCCGCGCGCCGGCAACCTGGCCGAGGCGGTGGAAGCCGTGGTAGCTCAGGTCGAGCGCGAGATGATCGTCAAGCGGCTGGCCCAGTGCCGCGGCCACCGCACTGCCGCCGCCGAATCGCTCGGCATCAGCCGCAAGACGCTGTTCAACAAGATGCGCCAGTACGGCCTGCCGGCCGCCGAGGAAAACGAGGACAGTAACCCGTTGCCGCCCCGGAAGACTGGTTCACACTGAAGCGGCTGTAAGGCAGTGGCGGGCCGGCGCTAGTAACGGCGCCGGCCGCCGCCAGCACCGCGTCCGCCCGAGCCGTGGCCTGGGCCGGCGTCGCTGCGTGGCGGCCGCGCCTCGTTGACCACCAGCGTGCGTCCGAGGAAGTCCTTCCCGTTGCAGGCGCGAATCGCGCGCCGGCCCTCCTCATCCGACGCTACCTCGACAAAGGCGAACCCGCGCGGCTCGCCGGACTGACGGTCGCGAACAACACTGACGCTGTCCACGGCGATCCCGGACTCGGTAAACAGCTTCTCCAACTCAGCCTCGCCCGCCTGGTACGAGACGTTGCCTATGTAAAGTCGCACAACAACCTTCCTTTCCGCCCGCTCACTACCGCCGGCGGGCACCGGGCTGAAGAGGCAGGTCCAACCAGGCAGACAGGGTCAGAACTGGCTACACGCGGTGAGTCTGTCGCACTTCAGCACTTCATCGATGATGGCAAATGGGGCTGGCCCCGTCAATCCGGCTGTCGGACCGTCGGACCGTCCAGCCGCTCGTCACACCACGTACGGCTTGCGGTAGTCCCGCGTCAGCAGCTTGTCGGCCTCGGCGTCGTTGACGAACTTGCCCCGCGCGGCGTCCCAGGTCAGCTTGCGGTTCACCCGGTAGCTGATGTTGGCCAGATGGCACAGCGCCGCCGACATGGCCCCGATCTCGATCTCGGCCGTCAACTCCTTGTGGTTGCGGCTGCGGCAGGCCTGAAGGAAGTTTTTCATGTGCAGGGCGGTGCCCGCTTCGTCGGCGCCCTTCTCGTCCATGACCTTGGCGTTGTCCTCGCCCTTGTAAACGGAGAAGCCGCCGCCATCGACCCACATCCAGCCGTCGGCGCCGAGGAACAGGTTGCCGACGGTGTTGCCCTTGCGCACCGGCAGGCCGCCTTCCGGCCCGGTGACCAGACCCCGCACCTCGAAGACGAGCTCGGAGTCGCCGTAGCCCAGCGTTGCCAGTTGCGTGTTGGGCGTCTCCTGGTCGTCGTCGTAGATGACCTTGCCGCCACTCGAGAATGCCCACTTGGGCCAGGTCACCTCGCCCAGACCCCAGCGGCAGATGTCCATTTCGTGCACGCCCTGGTTGCCGATGTCGCCGTTGCCGGTGTCCCAGAACCAGTGCCAGTTGTACTTGTAGCGGTTCATGGTGAACGGGCGCATGGGCGCCGGTCCCAGGAACAGGTTCCAGTCGATGCCGGCCGGCACCGGCTGCACTGGCGTCTTGCCGATCGAGCGCCGCCGCTTGAAGCACAGCGCCTTGCCCAGGTAGACCTTGCCGATCACGCCTTCGCGCAGCAACTGCATGGCGCGGATCATGTGCGGCGTGCTGCGGCTCTGCGATCCCACCTGCACCATCCGCTTGTACTTGCGCGCCGTCTCGACCATGCGGTGGCCCTCATGGACGTTGTGGCTCGCCGGTTTCTCGACATAGACATCCTTGCCCGCCTGGCAGGCCCAGATCGTCGTCAGCGCGTGCCAGTGGTTTGGCGTGGCGGTCGATACGGCATTGAGTTCCTTGTCCTCGAACATCTTCCGCATGTCTGTGTACTCTTTGGCCTTGGCTCCGCCGGCTTTGACGATCCGCGCCTGCGCCCGCTCACGCGCCTCCTGGTTCACGTCGCACAGTCCGGTGACGCGGCATTCCTCCAGCCGCGAGTAGGTGCCGAGATGGCCCATGCCCCGGCCGCCCAGACCGACAATGCCGAGGTTGATCCGGTCATTGGCGCCGACCACACTGGTGGCCGACAAGGCCATGGTCGCGCCCTGGAAAAAGGAACGTCGTGAAATCGATGACATTGATGGCTCCTCGAATACGCCATTATACGCGACTGCCCCCGCCGCGGCTACCCCCTGCGGCCGCCCGCCTGGCCACCCGCCGCGGCGACCCCCCGCTGTCGCCCGCCTGGCCGCTCGCCGCGGCTACCCCCCGCGGCCGCCCGCCTGGCCGCTCGCCGCGGCTACCCCCCGCGGCCGCCCGCCTGGCCACCCGCCGCGGCGACCCCCCGCTGTGCTAGATTGTTTCCGCATCGGCTCATTCAAGGAGGCCGCCCGTGAAATGGTTTGACTATGCCGCCCCGGAATCGCTGCCGGAAGCCATAGAGTTGCTCTCCGCTCACCCGGGGGCGCTGCCGATGGCCGGCGGCACCGACCTTCTGGTCGAGCTGCGCTCCGCCGCCAAACAGACAGAGCTGGTCATCGACGTCAAGCGCATACCCGAACTCAACGAACTCAGCTACGACCCGGTTAACGGCCTCACGCTGGGGGCCGCGGTTCCCTGCTGCCGCATCTACGAAGACCGGGCCGTCAGCCGGGCCTACCCGGCGCTGGCCGAAGTGGCCTCGCTCATCGGCGGCATTCAGATCCAGAGCCGCGCTTCGATCGGCGGGAACCTGTGCAACGCCGCCCCGAGCGCTGACTCGGCGCCGGTGCTGATCGTGCTCCAGGCAAGCTGCCGCATCGCCGGCCCCGCCGGCATCCGCGAAGTCGCGGCAGAGGGCTTCTGCACCGGCCCCGGGCGCAATGTGCTCCGGCCGGGGGAACTGCTCGTTTCGCTTCAACTGCCGCCGCCCGATCTTGGCTCCGGCGCGCGCTACCTCCGTTTCACTCCCCGGAATGAAATGGACATCGCGGTGGCCGGGGCCGCGGCGGCGGTGAGCGTCGAGGACGGCCGCTTCCGCTCGGCGCGCATCGCGCTCGCGGCGGTGGCGCCGAAACCATTGCTTGTGCGCAAGGCCGGCGCGTGGCTGCCCGGCCAGCCGGTGAACGCGATGAGCATCCAGGCCGCCGCCGGGATGGCCAAGGCGGCGGCCCGGCCCATTACCGACATGCGCGGCACCGCCAGGTTCCGCCGCCTCCTGTGCGTCGTGCTCACACGCCGCGCGCTGGAAGCGGCCGTGCGGCGGGCCAAGGGGAGGCGGTCATGACGCATACCAAGACGCTGGTGCGAACCACCATCAACGGCGAGCCGGTCGAGTTCCTCGCGGAGCCGCGCCAGAGCCTGCTGGAGTGCCTGCGCGACATACTCGGCCTGACCGGCACGAAGGAGGGCTGCAACGACGGCAACTGCGGCGCCTGCACGGTGATACTGGACGGCCGCATCGTCAACTCCTGCCTGGTGCTGGGCGTCGAGGCCGAGGGCAGTCGCATCACCACCATCGAAGGCATCGCCGCGGGCAGCGAGCTTCATCCGCTTCAGCGAGCCTTCATCGAGAACGCCGCGCTCCAGTGCGGCTACTGTACGCCCGGCATCATCGTCGCCGCCAAGGCGCTGCTCGACGCCGAACCGGACCCGACGGAAGAGCAAATCCGGCGCTGGCTGGCCAACAATCTCTGCCGCTGCACGGGCTACGACAAGATTGTCCGCGCCGTCCAGCAGGCCGCGGCCCAACTTAGGGAGGTGCAGCCATGAGGAAGCAGAAATACGCCGTCGTCGGCACGCGCCCCATTCGTCATGACGCAGCCGACAAGGTCACCGGCCGCGCGCTGTTTGGCGCCGACGTGCAGATGCCCGGCCTCTTGCACGGCTTCGTGCTCCGCAGCCCGCACGCCCACGCCCGCATCCGCCGCATCGACACCGGCAAGGCCGAGGCCTTCCCCGGGGTCAAGGCGGTGGTCACCGCCGCCGACGTGCCCGCCGGCCCGGACCGCGTGGTCGAGCTGGCCGAGGGCGCCTTGCCGCTCAGCTACGTTCGCGCCAATGTCCTGGCCGCCGGCAAGGCGCTCTACAAAGGCCACGCCGTCGCGGCCGTGGCCGCCGTCAGCCCCCACGTCGCCGAAGAGGCGGCCGGGCTTATCGAGGTGGACTACGACGTGCTGCCTTGCGTGGTCACCGTGCTCGACGCCATGCGGGACGGCGCCCCGATTCTGCTCGACGACCTCAGGATGAAGGAGCTCGGCCAGGAGACCGGCCAGGTCAGCAACATCGCCGAGCACTCACGCCACGAGCTGGGCGACATCGAGCGCGGCTTCGCCCAGGCTGAGGTGATGGTCGAGCGAGAGTTCCACACCGCCACCGTCCACCAGGGCTACATCGAGCCGCAGACGGCCACCGCGCTGTGGAACAACGACGGGCGCGTGCACATCTGGACCACCACCCAGGGCGCCTTCGCGGCGCGCCACGCCGCCGCCTGCGTTCTCGACCTTCCGGTATCGCGCCTCAAGGTGACGCCGATGGAGGTTGGCGGCGCCTTCGGCGGCAAGATTCGCCCATATCTGGAGCCGGTTGCCGCGCTGCTGTCGCGCAAGGCCGGGCGGCCGGTGAAGATTGTCATGCCGCGCCGCGACGTCTTCGAAGCCACCGGGCCGACCCCCGGCGCCTACATCAGGGTGAAGATGGGCGCGCGCCGAAACGGCCGCCTCACCGCCGCCCAGGCGTACATGGCCTACGAGGCCGGGGCTTACCCCGGCGCGATGATCGGCTTCGCCTCCATGTGCGTCTTCAGCGCCTACGACATCCCCAACGTCGTCATCGACGGCTACGACGTGGTGGTCAACAAGCCGAGCACCGCTCCCTACCGCGCGCCGGGCGCCACCCAGGCCGCCTTCGCCGTCGAGAGCGTGGTCGATGAGCTGGCCGAAAAGCTGGGCCTCGATCCCATCGACTTCCGGCTCAAGAACGCGGCCAAGGAAGGCACGCGCTGCGCCCACGGGCCCAAATACCCGCGCATCGGCTGCGTCGAAGTGCTGAAGGCGATGAAGGCCCATCCGCACTACTCCGCTCCGCTGGGGGGGCGGAATCGCGGGCGCGGCGTGGCCATCGGCCTCTGGCCCAACTTCGGCCTCGCTTCAAGCTGTGCCATCAACGTCAACGCCGACGGCACGGTGAACCTGATCGAGGGCTCCTCCGACCTCTCCGGCTCCCGGACCTCTATCGCCATGCAGGCCGCTGAAGTGCTCGGCATCCACGCTGAAGACGTGCTCCCGGCGGTGGTCGATACCGACTCGGTC
>JBBTDS010000468.1:0-1338 GCA_038060875.1 Acidobacteriota bacterium
GGCTTGAGGTGCTGGTTCGCTTCGCGGTTGTTGGTGAAGCGCATCTTCTGCGCGTCCCACTCCAGGCGGCCTTCGAAGCGCATGGCGATGACTCCCAGCAGCATCCACTGGACGAAGGGGCCGGCCACGCTGAAGTCCGAGCAGGAGGGGTCGCCGCCCTTCGAGGCGCGGATCCAGTCCCGGTAATGCCCCGGCGACCGCGTCAGCAACTGCGCGGGAAGCTTGTACTCCTTCATTTTCGCCGCCGGGACCAGGCGCGTACGTTCCCCGTAGCAGCCGGTCGTCACCATGCCGTTGTCGCCGATGAACAGGCTGCCGTTGATATCCTTGTCTCCGAGCATCTCGCCGGCCGGCACCCCCTCGATCTGCGGCTGGGCCGTCAGGCCGTCGTGCCAGAAGAGCTTGACCGGAGGCATCGCGCCGCGCGCCGGGAAGTCGAACCGGATGAGCGCTCGTTGCGGGAAGGTGTACTTGCCCTTGCCCTCCTGCTCCACGCACTCCACGCTGGCCGGGGCCGAGAGCCGCAAGGCCATGTTGGGCGTCCCCAGGATGTGGCAGGCCATGTCCCCGATGGCGCCGCAGCCGAAGTCCGGAAACCCGCGCCAGTTGTGCGGCACGTAAGCGGGACTGTAAGGCCGCGCCGCGGCCACCCCCAGCCAGGCGTCCCAGTCCAGCGTGTCCGGAACCGGCGCCTCCTTCGGCGCCACGTCCGGGCCCTGCGGCCAGTATTTCAGCGGGCGGTTGGTCCAGGCATGGACTTCTCTGACCGGGCCGATGTCGCCGGACCAGACGATCTCGCAGCACTGCCGCGCGCCTTCGTTCGAGTAACCCTGGTTGCCCATCTGGGTGGCGACGCCATACCTGGCGGCCGCCTTCGCCAGCTCCTGCGCTTCCCAAACCGTGCGCGTCAGCGGCTTCTGGCAATACACGTGTTTGCCGCGCTCCATCGCCCACATGGACGCGATGCCGTGCATGTGGTCCGGGCAGGAGACCAGCACCGCGTCGATGTTCCTGCTCTCCTTGTCGAACATCCGCCGGAAGTCTTTGTACTTCGGAAGATTCGGGTACTTTTCGAAGGTGGGCGCGGCGCGCTTGGCGTCGGGGTCGGCCAGCGCGACGATGTTCTCGGTCGCACACCCGGCGATGTCGCTGCGGCCCTTGCCGCCGGCGCCGATCGCCGCGACGTTCAGTTTCTCGTTGGGGGATTTGTACCCCAAGCCTTTCAGGGAAGGAGTGCTGCCGAAGCCGCCCGCCGGGACCGCCCCGGCCAGAAAGCTGCCGTAGAAGAAATGCCGTCTTGAGATCACGGGCGTAGTGTATCACGGCGGCTGGAATGAA
>JBBTDS010000469.1:0-16736 GCA_038060875.1 Acidobacteriota bacterium
CCGACGTTTGGGGATTAACTCTCAAGAGCGGGTGAGTGGAGCTGCCGCGGAACGGAAACTCCTGGGTGGCGCGCCGGGCTCCCTCGTAGAGGCGGGTCTTGATCTCGTATCCGTTCCACGGAAAGCGGGAGCCGATTGTTACTTTGTAGATCGGCAGGCCGGTGTCCTGGCAGATGAGAGTCTTGTCGCGGTCGGCGATCTCGATGGTCTTGAAGATGGCCTCAAAGACCGCCCGCGCCGTGGACCTGGTCTCCCGCGTGTAGGCTTTCTTCAGGGCGGCGCGCACATCCGGCGGCAGGTCGCAAAGAGCCCGTATGTAGAGCTGCTTGGCCGCCTCTTCCACGATGTTGTAATCGAAATCATTCATCGAGGACCTCCTTACGCTTAAGAATCCTGGCCGGGTACTTGTCGAAATCCAGGGCGAGCAGGAAATCCGCCAGGGCCTGAAGATCGGACTTGGGCAGGTTGTACTTGGGCATAATCGATGTGGTGCTGACGAGCTGCGGGTCCTTAATGTACTTGGCCAGGTACTCCCTGTTTCTGCCCTTGGCCACGATGTTGGCCAGGTCGGGACCCACCCGGTGGCCGCCGCGGCCGCGTATCTGGTGGCAGTAAGCGCAGTCACGATCAGCGAACAGGTACAGGCCGCGCGCCTCGGTGGCCGTGAGCCGGCGGTCAGGGACGAGGAAGATCTGCCCATACGGACGCGCACCCTCGAAGCCCATCAGGCTCAGATAGACGATGCCGACGACACCGGTCACGCCCACCGCCATGGCCAGGGGACGCTGCCCGGCGCCGCTCGCCCGTGACTTCCCCAGGAAGGGCACGGCGAAGAGCAGCGCCAGGCCGAGAGCGGGAATGGCGATACTGCCGACCCACTCCCAGCGTCCTGGGAAGTAAGTCAGAAGCTGGAACAACCACATGTAGTACCATTCGGGCCTGGGCAGATAGGAGTCGATGAGCGTGCCCGCGACCTCCTCCCGCGGAGGCGTGCGCAGAAGCGCCAGGCCGACGATCACCAGGAAGACCGCCGCGAACACCAGGGCGCCGCGGAAGAGGTGCTCGGGGTAAAAGCGGTAAGGACCGCTCCCCGCCCAGGGGGCACCCGGTCGCGGCTCGGTTTCGGCGAGGCCGTGGATGCGCACCAGGTAGATGTGTACGAAAGCGAAGGCCGCCAGCAGAGACGGCAGGAACAGCATGTGAATGGCATAGAAGCGCGTGAGGGTCAGTCCGGAAACCGTCTCGCCGCCGCGAACGATCCTGGTAATGAAGTCGCCGATCAGCGGGACGTCTTTGGGGATGTTCGAGCTGACCACGGTGGCCCAGTAGGCCTTCATGTCCCACGGCAGTAAATACCCGGTGAAACCGAGCCCAAGGGTGGCCAGGAACAGGCAAACTCCGGTGATCCAGGTCAGCTCTCGCGGGGGCTTTGCGGCGCCCGAGAAGAAGCCGGCCAGTAAGTGGACAAACACCGCCAGCACCATGGCGCCCGCGCCCCAGTAGTGGATGCCCCGAAGCAGCGGGCCCATCGGCACGTCCCTCATGATGTAGTCGATGGACTGGTACGCCTTGTCCGGCGACGGATTGTAGTACAGCGCCAGTACGAAGCCGGAGACCGCCAGCACGCCGAACAGGAGCGTCGAAAGGGTTCCCAGAGTGGCGAACCAGCCGGTCCGCGCCGGCAGTTCCTTGTACAGAAAAGGCCGCAGATATTCCTTCCAGCCGATACCATCAAGGAAGGTATTGCGGGGCACGCTAATAGACCTCCACGAACAGGCGGCCCGACTCTACCTTGAAGGCGTACCGGTCGAGAGGTCTGGGCGGCGGACCGGCCAGCACGCTGCCGTCGCGATCGAAGTTTCCACCGTGGCAGGCGCACCGGAAGCGGCCGGAGAGGCCGTCCCACCGCACCAGGCAGCCGAGGTGCGGGCAGCTCGCCTTGAAACAGACGATCTCGTTGGCGGTGCGGGATACGTGAACGGGCGCCGAGACCTGCCCGGCGTACAAGCCGCTCTTGATCTCGTATCTCATGAGCACGGTGGTGACGCCGCCGGTTGGGATGTCGTCCAGCGCGGCTACCGCGACCCACTGCTTCGCGGCCCTCGGCAGAGCCGGCCCGATGACGACGCCCGTTCCCACCGCGGCCAAGGCGGCCACCGTACCGGCCCCGACGAGACCAACGCCAGCCTGGCGCAAGAAGGTGCGGCGATCGGGGGTGGAGACCGCTCCCCGCCCAGAGGGCACCCGGTCGCGGCTCGGTAGGACAGCGGTTGGTGAGACGGGCGCGTGAGGAAGCGGGTGTTTTAGCGCCAGGCGCTGGATGTACTTGATGGCGCGCGTGGCACTGATGTTCTTCGGACATACCTCGGTGCAGTTGAACTCGGTGCGGCAGTGGTAGCAGGACTCAAGCGCGCGCGCGAGGCGCTGATCGAAGAGCCCGTCGCGGCTGTCAGCCAGAAGGGTGAAGGCGCGGTTCAGGGCCGCCGGTCCCGCGTATCCTTCGTGGTAGCGGCACATGGTGCAGCTCGAGACGCAGCAGCCGCAGGTAATGCACTCGGTCGCGCCGCCGATATCGAGGCGTTCCTGGGAATCGGGCCGTATTGGGACAGGCTCCGAATACTCCTGCCTGGGTTCGTAAAAGGGCAGTGTCTCTTCGTACTTGCTGAAGAACGGGTCCATGTCCACGACCAGGTCCTTGATCACCGGAAAGTGATTCAGCGGCCTGATGGTGATTTCCTTGCCCGGGGGAATGTGCGAGACGTTGGTCTTGCAGGCCAGACCCTCGTGGCCGTTGATCACCACCGCACAAGAGCCGCACATGTTCACGCGGCAGGCATAACGGAAGGCGAGGGTCGCGTCCTGCTCCCGCTGGAGCCGCAGGAGCACGTCAAGGATGGTGGTGGTGGTCTCGTCGGGAACCGCCAGCTTGAAGCTGTCGAAATGGCCGCTGCCGCCGTTCGACGGGTCGTATCGGAAGATCCTGATGTTCCTCCACGTAGGATAAGTCTCCCGACTTGTCATACCTGGCTCCAGATAGTCAGCATCACCACCAGGCCCAGGGCCATGAGGCCCCAGACCAAGGCTCGCTGGTACTTGACTGCGACCAGGTTGAAGTCGAGAAGGATCACTCGCAGGCCGAGTGCGGCATGGAACGTGACCGCGAGCAGAAGGAGGAGCTGGATAACCGGCTTGTAAGTCAAGGTAACATGCAGGGCCAGCAAGACGACGATGGCCAAAGCGGAGATCCGCTGCCACAGCCAGGCCCACATGCCAATCCGGGTATTCTCCCGGCGATGGGGATCAAGTTCGCCCCAGTGCAAGGGCTTCCTGTACTCGATTGACCTCTCGTCCATGTTTCTCACTTTGACCGCTCCCTCACGGTCGCGGCTCGGAATGGGCCGCGCGCGGCAGCAAGCGGTCGCCAACGTACTTGAACACCACCGGCCTCTTCTCCATCTCGGGCTTCCCGTCCGAGCCGCGGCGCAGGTAGATGTTGAATAGGCCGTACTCGTCCCGCCGCTCGGGGAAGTCCTGCCGGAAATGCGCGCCCCTGGTTTCCTCGCGCACGCGGGCCGATGCGGCGACCATGCGCGACACATCGATCAAGTTTCGCAGGTCCAGCGCGGCGGCGTACATCATGTTGTAGGCGACGCCGCCCGCGACTTGCACCTGCCCGGCCGCCTCGGCCAGCGATTCGATCTCCGCCAGCGCCTCGGCGAGATCCGGCTCCTTCCGAGCCACGCCCACCTTGTTCCAGTTCAGTTCCTGAAGCTCGCGGCGGAGCTCGAACGGATTCGTCCCTTGCGAACGCGTGCGCGGTCCCCTGAGCAACGCGATGGCCTCCTCCATCTGGCCGCGCCTGGTTTCCTTGATGGTGCGGTTGCCGCCCGCCAGATACCGGGCGATCGCCTTGCCGGCCTGCCGCCCGTAAACACAGGAGTCAGCGATGCCATTGCCGCCCAGGCGGTTCGCGCCGTGCACGCCGCCGGAATCCTCGCCGGCGACAAAGAGCTTCTCCAGGGAAGCCTTGCCGCAGGTGTCAATGACGGCGCCGCCCATGAAGAAATGGGCCGAGGGGGCGACGGGCACGCGGCCGCGGGCGAGGTCGTAATTGAACTGGCGGCAGCGCTCGGCCATGCCGGGGAAGTTCTTCAGCACAAACTCCGCTCCGAGGTGAGACGCGTCGAGGTGCACGCCGCCCTCGGGACAGGCGCGGCCGTTCGTCATTTCCAGATAGGAGGAGCGGCTGACCACGTCGCGGGTCGCGCGCTCGCCGGCGCCGGGCGCGCACCTCAGCATGTAGCGTTCACCGTTGCCGTTGTAGAGATACGCGCCCGAGCCGCGCAAACCTTCTTCCAGGAGAGCGCCGGCGACTACGCTCGCCGGCACGATCAGGCCGGTGGGATGAAACTGGACCATCTCCATGTCTTTCATCAGCGCGCCGGCGCGAAAGAGCATGGCGAGGCCATCGGCGGACTTGTCCGGGCCAGGGGCATGGAACCGGTACTGGGTCGGTCCGCCGCCGGTGGCGACCATGGTCGCGGCCGCCTCGACCACGATGAATTCGCCGCGCCGCATATCGAACAGCAGCGCGCCCGTCACCATCTGCCCGGTCTCGTCCAGGAGCAACTCCACCGCGGGGCACTCTTCCAGGACGGGGATGCGCCGTTTGGCGACCTGCTCCGTGAGCCGGCCCATGATCTCGATTCCGGTCAGGTCGCCCTTATGCACGGTGCGGTCGAACGATTGACCGGCGAAGGCCTTCTGATGGATGGAGCCGTCCGGATTGCGGTCGAAGAAGCAGCCGAACTTCGTTTCCAGCTCCTTGATGGTTGGGGTGGCCTGCTCGACCAGGGTCTTGGCCAACTCCTGATCGTTGATGTATTGGCCGCCCTGGAGCGTATCCATCAGGTGCTTCTCGTGGGAGTCCGCCGGGTTGAGGACGGCGTTGAAGCCCCCCTGGACCATGCGGCTGCACCCGCCCTTGCCTCTGAGCGCCTTGGTGGCGATGAGGATGTTCAGGTCCGGGTCGGCGTCATGAGCGTAAAGCGCGCAGAGCTGCGCCGCCGCGCCCATTCCTAGGATCAACAGATCGGACTTTACGTTTGCTGCCGCCACGCGACCTAGAATACGAACTTCAACCCTACCTGCATCTGCCGCGCACTGCCCGCCGAGTTGATCTGGCCGGTGGTGGCCAGTCCGATGTTGATCACCGGGTCCCCGAGGTTCACCTCGTTCATGGCGTTGAACATCTCCCAGCGGAATTGCAGGTACCTCATTTCCCCGAAGCTGAAGTTCTTCATGATGCCCGCGTCGAGCACGTGAAGGGCGGGGCCGACGATCAACCCCGGCGCCGAGTTGCCGAATTGGTATGGGGCCGGCCTGGCCAAAGCGTCCGGGTTGAACCAGAGACTGGCGCTAGGACGGGCAAGCCGCGGATCGCCGACGATGTCGGGGCGCGCGTTCACACCATTGCCGAGCGTTGCGCCGGGAACTACCGGCGTAAGCGGCGCGCCCGAGACAAAGCGGTAGATTGCCGAGAGTTGCCAGCCCCCGACCACGGCGTTGAGCACGCGGGGCATGTCGCTCCCGAGCCGCCTCCCGCGACCGACCGGCAGCTCGTAGATCCCGCTGACGCTCAGGACGTGGCGCCGCTCGTTGGGCGATCTGCCGCGGTCGTAGTTCTTCGGCGCGTACATGGTCGGCTGCGCCGTTGTCTCCGCGCCATATTCCGAGATATCGCGCGAAAAAGCGTAGGAGAACAGGTACGTCAGCCCCTGCGAGAAGCGCCGCTCGAACTTCGCTTGCAGGCTGTTGTACCACTCGCGCCCCATGCTCTGGTAGAGGTTGATGGCGCCGAACCGCGGATACGGGAGCGCCGCTTGCAGATTGGTATACCTTCCCGGGGGTGCGGTATTGGTTCTCGGAAAGGCAGTCAGGTCCCACCCGCGGCTTCCGACGTAAGATACGGTCGCGGCCGCCTGAAGCCACGGGATCGACTTCTGGATGGACAGGTTGAACTGGTGGATCTTCATCGGCAAGATGTCATAGACGGGCGCGGCGATCGATGGGGCGACGAAATTGGCAGGGTCAGCGGGGAAGGCCGTCTCCCAGCGCTGGTTCGATGCCCGGGCGAAGGTGATGTTCTGGTTGGCCCAGTATGGCGGCCCAATGATGGACGACCCCGTCGCATTGCCGTAATAGCTGGCGGCGAAAATTCCGTAGCCGGCGCGCACCACCAGCGTGTCCTTGCCGAACGGCCGCCAGGCCGCGCCCAGGCGCGGCGAAACATACCCGGAACGCTTGAATAGACCCGAATGCATGCCCGCCTGCGAGGCCGGGACCCACAAATCCTTGGTAGCCGCGCCATAGAAGGGCGCCACCGGCTGGGCCGTGAGGTCCACTTGGCCCTTCTTGTTTTCGCCGGCCACGGCTTTGCCGATTTTGGAATCGAATGTCGTGCCGGCGCCCCTGACAAAGGCTTTGTGCCACCAGTAGTCCCAACGCACGCCGGCGTTGAGGGTCACGTTCGGATGCACCCGCCAGGTGTCATCGACATAGAGCGCCGAGTACGGGGAGTGCGCAATCCCGAAGAGGGCCAGGGGCACGTTGCCGACTGCGTTCTGAACCAGCCCCAGCAGGTAATCCGCGAATCCGTTCCCGGTGTACTGGCTGTTGAAGGCGAAGGCTCCTCGGGGATTGGTCGAGGCATGGCGCACCCCGGTGCGGTTGTCCAGGTATTCGCCCCCAGCCAACAGCGTATGTGTTCCCCGGATGATAGTCAGCCCCGAACGGCCGTTGATGACTTCGCGCTTGAATGACGACGGCACCTGCCCGGCCCATGCAAACCCGGTGTACCCGGTGAAGGCCACCGTGGGAAGACCGATCACGCCGGGGCGCAGCGCGCTCGGGAACCCCTGGATTCCGGCTTTTTCCGTCAGGTTCTCTTTGCCGACCAGCGGCGAGTCCCCGACGAAGTCGGAGTACAGGAAGCCGCCAGAAATCGTGAACAGCATCCAGGGCCTGATCATCCAGTCGTAATTCAGAGCGCTATTGTGCTGGGTCAGATCCGTGGTGTTGATCACGTCCGGCTTGTAGCCGGTATTCACCTGGTCGTTGCCGACCCGAATCCAGCGTGCGTAGACCTTCTGCTTAGAACTGATCTGCTGATCCAGGCGGAAGATAAAGTTGGTTCCGTCCTCGGGATTGGGCGCCAGCGCCTGGAAGCGGTTGCCCGGCGCGTTCGGCAGGAGGATGTAAGGGAAGAAGAACTTCGAAGCCGAAGAGAAGCGCTCGGCGGGGATTCCGTTTCCGGGGAACGGGCGCGCGGTCGTCGGGTCATTGATTACGGTCCTTGGCAGCAGAGATGAAAAATCACCCTGGAGAAACTCGGGCGCGATGGTGATCGAGTTGTAACCACCGTCCCGGCGGACCTTCAGACCTTCGAAGCTGGTGAAGAAGAACGTCTTGTTCCTGATGACGGGGCCGCCCGCGCTGAAGCCGAATTGATTCCGGCGCAGCTTTGCCTTCGTGGGCAGGAACGTGTTGCGCGCATCGAGCTTGTCATTGCGCAGGAATTCCCAGAGCGTGCCGTGGTATTGGTTGCTGCCCGACTTGGTGATCATGGTGACCTGGATCGGGTCGCGGCCGTGTTCGGCGCTGAAGCTGGAGGTCTGGACCCGGAACTGATCGACCGCATCCAGGTTCGGGAAGGCCATGCCGGCTTCGGTGCTCGGGTCGTTGGCGCTCATGCCGTCGATCGAGAACTGCGTCGCGTCGCTGTGCTGTCCCAGCCCCTGGACCTGATAGCCCTGAACTGTGCCCTGCGTAACACCGAGGTAGCGCATGCCCGGGGTGAGGGCCACCATCTGGACGGCGTTGCGACCGTTAAGCGGGAGATCCCGGATCTGCTTCTGCTCGATGGCCATCTCGACGGAGGCGCGCTCGGTCTGCACCAGCTCGATGCCGGCTTGCACCGTCACCTGCTGCTTGACCTCGCCGACAGTGAGCACCGGCTGAAGGCGCTTCTGGTCGCCGGCGGTCAGCGTGACGTCCTTGATCTGCGAGGTGTTGAACCCGGGCGAGGAGACCGCGACGGAATAGAGGCCGCGCGGCAGCGCGAGCACCTGGAAGAAGCCGTTCTCATCAGTGGATACGGTCTTCGTCAGGCCGGTCTCCGTGCTGGTGACCGTGACCGAGGCGCCCACTACGACGGCGCCGCTGGCATCGCGGACGATTCCGAGGATGGAGCCGTCGCTCCCCAGTTGAGCCAGGCAAACAGCCGGCGCCGCTACAAGCAGGGCGCAAAACAGAGCGACAGTCCGAATCCACATAGCGATACCTTGGTGATAGTCTACACCTGTTTCGCGTCTGGCAAAACGTGTGACCGCTCCCTGCGGTCGCGGCTCAGTACTGAGCTTCGACTGAATAGGATCGAGCGCCGGCGGCGAGCCGGACGATGCCGTTGTGCAGGTCGCAGTCCGGATGCTCCTTGCCGTTAACCAGCACGCGCCGGATGGGGGCGCGCTCTGGGTGCCGCAGGTTCAGCAGAAGGCGGCGGAATGGCCGCTGGGCGGGAGCGTCGATCCTGGCCGCGATCATGCGTTGTTTGAGCCGGGAATCCACCGAGAATGAGATGTCGCCAAAGTAGGTTGCCAGGCCGGCGGCGGCGATGCGCTTGCCGTCCTGAAACCATGCCCGCGGCGCGCCGCGCAGGAGAAAGATGTCGCCGGTTTCGAAGCCGTCATTCAACTCCTCGAGCACCAGCGCGTTCCGCAGCATCAGCAGTGTGTCGGCATTCGACGCCGCATTGGGGAACGACCAGGCGGCGCCGACTAATCCGCCCTTCTCGGTGTTGTACCCGATGAACGGCTGGCCTTCCGAGGAGACGTACACGCAACGCGACATCCCGAAGGCCAGGCGCCCGTAAAGCCCGATCAGGAAGCGATCGATCTCGCCGCGGCGGAGGCGGTAGTTGTAGTAACCGCCGTCGTAAACCGGGTTCACGGCGCCGCTCGGCTTGTCCTCGATGCCGCGGCCGCGGGTCAGGCCAAGCACAAAGCCGTTGCGCTGCTGCACGTAATCGGCGAGCCACTGGCCGACGGCGTCGTCGGGGTTGAAGAAGTTGTAGTGGAACTCCATGTCTACCCAATAGTGAAAATACGAGCCCTGCAAGCGGCCCATGGCCAGGTCGTCATAAGGCTCGGGTCCGTAGTCCGGCGTCTGGCGGAAATAGAGCGTCTGCAGATCGACGAACGGCGGGCGGCCGGGAAGGCGGATAGCGGCGCGCTCCATCGCGCTCAGGAGGGTCTTGCGGAACTCGGCTGCTTCGCGCGCGTAGCGCTCGCCGCGCTCGCGATCGATGCCGGTGACGGTGAGGAAGCGGCCGAAATCCGCCAGTCCCTGGCAGTTGGTGATGTTGTGGCCGAGCACGTAGCCGGTTTGGGTGCTGGCCTGCACGTCGGCGCCCGGCTTATCCGGCGGCAGCAGGCCCCAGTGCAGCGGCCTTTCCCCATTCACCTCGACCATGGTGCTGCGGCGGTCCAAGATGATCTCCTCGGCGATGCGGTAGTAGTCGTTCTTGAAGCGGTCGAACAGGTCCGTTTTGCCCGTCAGCCGCCAGGTCTCGAGCAGGTGGTGAAGCACCATGGCGCGACGGTTCTGGTATTTGCGCCCCGCGCCCGCCCGCGTCACGCTCATGCCGACGAACCAGGGCTGAAGCGCGTTGGCATGGTCCTTGAAGCCGTAGAGCGCGAAGGTGTGGGCGCCGAAACCCATCTCCTGCGGATAGGTCGAGTCGTTGTACCACAGCCCGGAGCCGTAAGTGAACCTCGGCCCGTCCTGGAGGACGAAGTTCTGGAGCAGCAGCGCGCGCCAGACGTTGTTCAGGCGGGGCTCCGGCACGTCGATGCTGGCGGCCCTCGCGAGCAACCCGCTCCAGAAGGCTCTCACGCGGGCGTGCGCCGCCTCGAAATCGGTTTTGGAGGGGGCGGCAACCAGCGGTTTGGCGTCCGGCACATACGGGATCTTGAAATACAGTTGCGCCGATTCGCCGGGCTTCAGCTCGAACTTGCGGCGGGACTCGTTGGCCACCATCAGCACGGCGCCGCCGGGGTCGAGCACGCGCGCGCCCTCGGTCCTCGTCTGCCCGCCGTCATTGAGGATGACTTCCGCGCGAAGCTCGGCGGTGCGAGCGGACTTCGAGATGTTGGTCATCTCGAACCGCACGTACGCAATGTCCCACCCGCCGGTCTCGCCCGCGGGCTTGTCGGCCAGCGCGGTCTCGCGGTAGAGCACGCCGCCGGTCTCGTAAGTCGCGACGACAATCGGCAGGTAGCCCTGTTCGTAGCCGATGCTCGAATAGTCTTTCCGCACGCGCCCGAAGATCTCCGCGTTCGGGCCGGCGCGGAAGAGCACCACGGTGTTGGGCGCGAGTGGCTGCTCCCCTGTTGCGCCGAGGCGGTCCGTGAGCCGGCCCCGGATGAGGTTTGCGCCGATGGCGCCGTTCCAGTAAATGGCGAACTCGTCCACGTACTCACCGAGAGGCGCGCGCGGATCGGACCACGTGCCGAGCACGGTGCGGTCGAGGATCTTTCCGGGATAGAGAGCGGCCATGGCGTCGTAGGACGGCTCGCCGGCGGCCAGGATCTTGTTCGCCAGCGGGTCGTCCGGGCCGTCCCACATCAGCGCTTCCCATTTCTTGCCGTCGCGCATGGCCGCCAGTTCGGCGGGCGTAAACTCGATCCCGTCCACCCAGGCGTTGGTCATGGCGATGTACTTGTTCTTGAAGGCCCGCGCCGCCGTGGGATCGGCGATGTAGGTGTGCCGCTGGGCGGGGGCAATGGCAGTAGAGATCAGGAGAAGGACCAGGGACGGCTTCATAGAGTAGCGAATTGTATCATCCTCGCCGCTCTGGTATGAATATCGGTGTGAAACCCGAAGTCCCGATCGAGCGTTTCGAAGTCTTCGCCAGCGGGCTGGACCACCCGGAGGGCCTCGCCTTCGACCGCCAGGGTTGGCTGTGGGCCGGCGGGGAAGCGGGACAGGTGTATCGGATCTCGCCCGAGGGATCGCAGGAAATCGTGACCGAAATGGGCGGTTTCTGCGGCGGCATCGCCTGGACGCCTGATGACGCGGAACTGTTCGTATGCAACCCGCGGCACGGGATCGTCCGTGTGAACCGGCGGGGCGAATGGTCGGTCTTTGCTGCCGCGGCGGGAACGCGCCGCCTGGTGTGCCCGAACTACGGCCTGTTTGACCGCGGTGGCAACTACTACGTGACCGATTCGGGCAACTGGAGAAAGCGCAACGGCTGGTTGCTGAAATACCGGAGCGATGGCCGTGGCGAGGTGCTCGCCGGCCCTTTCGGCTACGCCAACGGCCTGGCCCTGAGCGCGGACGAGCGGCACCTCTACATGGTAGAGAGCGATGCCGACCGCGTATACCGCATTGACCTCGCCACTGGCGCGGCCACGCCCTGGGCCGGGCACGTCGGCCGCATGCCGGACGGGCTGGCGCTCGACGCCAGCGGCCATCTGTTCGCTTCCTGCTACGCTTCGGACGACATTTACCGCATCAGCCCGACGGGCGAGAGGACGCTGTTCGCCTATGATCGCTGGGCCATCCTGCTCAGCCGTCCGACGAACCTGGCGTTTCGCGACGGATACCTGTACGTGGCCAACCTCGGCCGCACCACCATTACGCGCGCGCCGGTCGGCCGCGCGGGAAAGCCGCTGGTGAACCAACTGTGATCACCCTCGAGAACAAAGTCGCCATCGTGACGGGCGCGGCGCACGGCATCGGACGCGCGATTGCGGAGGTGTTTGCCGAAGCCGGCGCGCAGGTGGTGATCGCCGACGTGGACGCCGAGGCCGGCGGCGCGGTGGCCGCCTCGCTGCGGAATGCCCGTTTCGTGCCGGCGGATGTCTCCGTGCCGGCGGATGTCGAGGCGGTGGTGGCCGCCGCCGCGGGCATCAACGGGCGCATCGACGTGCTCTGCAACAACGCCGCCTACCTCGGCCCGGGCCACGCCGCCGCCGAGGCGACCGAGGAGGAGTGGGAGCGTTCGTTCAGCGTCGGGCTGCTGGGATCGCAGCGCTTCATCGCCGCCGTGCTGCCCTACATGGTCCGGCAGCGCAACGGGTCGATCATCAACATCGCCTCGGTGCAGGGCCTGGTGGGCGCGCGCAACTCGGCGGCCTACACCAGCGTCAAGCACGCGATCATCGGGCTGACCCGCAGCGTGGCTTACGACTACGGGCCGCACAACGTGCGCGTTAACGCCATCTGCCCGGGCGCCATTCAGACACGCATCTCGCCGCAGCCGGGCGAGGAACTCCACCAGCGGCAGATCGCCAAGACCTTCCTGGGCCGCGTCGGGATGCCGCGGGAAGTGGCCTACGCGGCGCTGTTTCTGGCGTCCGCCGCCGCCTCCTACATCACCGGCGCGGCCATCCCGGTGGACGGCGGCTGGACGGCGATGTAAACTGGGGACAGCCCACGGCGAGGCGAAGCTCCGACCCTCAGGGTACCCCGGCAGCGTGAAGGGTGTACCACGGGATCGCCGTTGCACATCAGGGTTGCGCCTGAACATCCGTCAATCCGTTAAGAGATGCAAAAACGCGCGACCTTGTTCCTTATCTTGTCATCTAATACCTGTACACGCGGACGGGGTACAGACAGCGGCAGGGCGGCCAAACTGAAGAATTCGCAGGCGGCGGCCGTTGGGGCGGCAAGGAAGCCCTGTCAAGCTTCGCAAAGTGGTTGGCGCTGTCGCCGACGAGGCGAACAGAGGGGGGAACTATCTTGCATCACAATCTTTTCCGGAGACTCAGCAGTGATCTTCGGCTCGTCGCGTGCTTGCTCATGGCAACCGTGCCGGCCACGGCCCAGAGCCTGCTCGTCGAGGGAAGCGCCACCGCCACCCTGAGTTTTACGTCCGACCTCGGCGCCAGTCCGGCGCCGAAAAGGGTAAGGCTCACCACCAGCAACAGCCAAAGTGTTCCCTTCCAGATTGCATCGCAGACCCAGCCGCCGGCGCACTGGCTTCTAACGCCTCAAGTCAGCAGCTCCGCTACGCCGGCCGACATCACCTTCCTGATAAACAGCCACTTCCTTTCGGCGGGAACCTACCAAACCGTTCTCAAGGTCTTATCCACGACGCCCGGTTATCAAGAGGCCGTGATCACCTTGAACCTCACCGTTGGGTCGGGCGGCGGCAGCATCGGGACCCTCATCCCCAGCACGACCTCACTCACTTTAGCCTCAGATCCCGGCTTGACTCCCACTTCGCAGAGCGTCACCATAACGAGCGCCAGCACCACCAGTTTCACGGTGAGCACGCAGGTCAACGCTCCCATCGGATACAACTGGCTGAGCGTGTCCGCCTCGAGCTTCGGCGTGGGACCGGGAGCTCCCTCCACCCTCACGATCACCCCGATTCCCGGGAGCATGAGCGCCGGGAGCTACACCGGCTCAATCACCCTCACGCCCACCAGCGGCGCGGCCACTTCGATTTTCGTCACCTTTAATTACGGCGTCGCCGGTGTCGGCACGCTGACGGCGACGCCCAGCCCGCTTGTCCTTGACGCCCCGTTGGGCGGCAGCACTACCGGGCAACTGACCGTCTCCCACATCGCCGACTCCTCCGTTGCCTTCCTCCTCTCCGTTAGTTTCCAGACGGGTACAACGAGCTGGCTTACGCCCGAAACAACGTACGGAAGTAGTACGCCGCTGGCCATCTCCTTCACCGCCTCGGCAGTGGGTCTGACCGCCGGAACTCACTACGGCACGGTTACGCTCACTCCAGCCGCCGGCGGCGCATCGACCACAGTCCAGGTCCAGTTCAATGTCGGCGGCCCTGGAACCGGCTTGTACGGCCTCTACCCGCAAACGCTGAGTTTCAGTGCGGATGTGGGCACCTCGGCACAGCAAGCTGCCGTCTACATCCAGGATTCCGTTGGCTCCTTCTCAGCGACCGCACGCGTCACCACCCCAGTGGGGGGCGCCTGGCTCACCGTGAGCCCGACTGCTAGCGCCACCTCACCTGCAACTCTCACTGTCACAGCAAACCCAACTGGTCTGGGCGTTGGCACCTACACGGGCGCCATTGCGGTCACTTACCAGAACGGCGTGACGGAATTCGTGAACGTCACGCTGAACGTTGGCGTCATCGGCACCTACCCGCTGGCGGCAACGCCCGCCGCGTTGGCGTTCTCCGCCACGGCCGGCTCCGGCCCGTCCGCCACACAGATCCTCTCGGTTACAGGCTCCACCAGCACCCCTGTCCAGTTCACTGCCAACGCTCAAGTGGGCTGGCTCAGCCTTTCCCAAACCAGCGGATTCACGCCGGCCACCATCACGGTACAGGCCAACTCCTCATTGCTGACCGCCGGAACCCATCAGGGTTCGATCCTGATCACGGGCGGCGGTACAAGTACCACCGTTCAAGTCCTGTTCGTGATCGGGACGAAAGCCAGCACCCTCAGCGTCAACCCCTCGACGCCCTCCCTGGGCGCCCTTTACGCCGGCACAAGCGTGTCGAGCCTCGTTTCCGTCAATAGCACCACCGGCGCCACAATCGGGTTCAGCGCCCAAGTCTTCGGGACCTCCTGGCTTTCGATTAACTCGACCGGCGCATCCACACCGACGAGCTTGACGCTCAGCGCGAGCCCTCACGGTCTGGCGAGCGGCGTCTACGGCGGCTTTGTCATCGTTCAGCCGCTCGATGGCTCCACCCCGCAGGTCGTTGCCGTCACGCTGAACGTCGGCGGCACCGCTGGCGGAGCGTCCAACGGCGTCGTCAGCGTCTCACCTGCCAGCCTTACCTTCAGCATCACCCCGGGCGGCCCAACCTTGGCCCCGCGAGTGTTGACGGTTACCAGCCTCAGCGGCCAGTCTGTCACCTTCACCTCCGCCGCCACGACGGAATCCGGCTTGAGCTGGCTGAGGGTGGATCCGGCATCGGCCTCCGCGGATCTCAGCTTTCCGGTAGTGGTCACCGTGAACCCCTCGGACCTCTCCGCGGGGACGTACCAGGGCGCCATTATCATCGCAGCAAAGGGCTTGGTCGCTACAATTCCCGTCAGCCTGAACATCTCGGGTCCGCCCATTACCGTCGCCCCGTCGTCGCTGCCGTTCACCACGATCCTGGGCGGCGCGGCCCCGCCGGCGCAAACCGTCAGCGTGAGCAGCGCCACCGCGACTTCCTTCACGGCCTCGCCCGCGACCACCTCCGGCGGCAACTGGCTGTCGGTCTTTCCGACTACCGGCAGCAGTCCGGCCGAGCTGACTGTGTCCGCCAACCCCACCGGCCTTGCCGCGGGCACGTATGCCGGCCAGGTTTACGTGCTTCAGGCCGGAGCCGTCAATCCGAAGGTCGTCAATGTTGCCCTGACCGTCATCGGGGTCACCACCGCCCAGTTGGTGAAGATCTCGGGCGACGGCCAGACGGCCTTCCTCAACCAGGCTTTCGCGCAGCCGCTGGTCGTACAGGTCAACGACCAGCAGGGACGGCCGGTCTCCGGCATCCAAGTGAGCTTTTCCGTTGCGAGCGGCAGCGCCACCCTCGGTTCGACCACCGCCACCACTGACGCGCAGGGCCGGGCCTCGACCACCGTTCAGACCGGCAGTGCCGCGGGGCCGATCGTTATCACCGCCGGCGTCAGCAGCTTGAGCGCCACCTTCAACCTCAGTTCCCGCGTGCCGGGTCCCGCGGTCACCGCGGCCAGCTTCATTAGCGCCGCCAGCGGCCAACAGGGCGTAGTGGCCGGCAGCCTCACCACCATCCAGGGCAGCCGCCTGGCCCCCGGAATCCAGGGCTGCGTCGAGGCGGGGGTGGTCGCGGGACCGCTTCCCACCACCCTGGCCGGCGTGACGGTGGCCTTCGGAGCTCACCTGGCGCCGATCTTCAGCGTCTGCAATGTGGACGGGCGCGAGCAGGCGAGGGTGCAGGCGCCGTGGGAGCTGGGCGTGGGCGCGGTGCGGGTGCAGATCACTGTTGGGGCCGGCACGACCATTGTGGAGCAGGTGCCGGTGGTGGCCGCCCAGCCGGGGATCTTTGAGACCGCCGGGACCGACGGCCGCCGCTACGCGGTGCTGGCGCGGCCGGACGGCAGCTTCGTGACGCCGCTGAACCCGGCGCGGCGCGGGGAACTGATTCGCATTTATGCGACCGGCCTTGGACCGGTGCTGCCGCGGGCCGACACGAATCGGTCCGGTGTGCCCGGACAGGCGGTCTACTACTCGGTGGTGGTCGGCGTGAACAACTCCGGGGCGCGCGTGGTCTCGGCCGAGTACGCCCAGAACATGATCGGCATTTACATCGTGACGATCGAGCTGCCGGCCGACACGTTCCCCGGCCAGGAGCGGCCGCTGGAACTCTTCGTCCAGCTCCCTGATGGGCGCACGGTCCAGTCCAACGGCTCGCGTTTCGCTATTCAGTAGCGCAAGTCGCGCCGCGGAAAGAACTTTAGGCGCCTTCGGAAACTGCCGCATATCGGGCGCGCGCGCCGGCGCGTTTTGGCTGACTCCGGCTGACAGCGAGTGGAGAGCTGTTCTGGCATATCGCGTGCTGCGGTGAGGATCTGGCGCCATCGGTGTCGCGGGTTGGGTGGTCATGGACGGCGATCCTGCGAAGCGTGCGCCGCCTCCCTACCCAACGCGGTAGCGGCGGAGCTTGTCGTCGTCGAGCTCGACGCCCAGGCCGGGGCGGTCGTTCGGTCGCGCCTGGCCGCCGG
>JBBTDS010000470.1:0-25795 GCA_038060875.1 Acidobacteriota bacterium
CATCTGCTGGCGGCCGTGATCGAAGGGGGCATCCTGGCCCACCTCGGTCAAGGCGGCGGCTGCGGCTTGGTGGACGGCTGCGCGCAAGGCGGCCGCTACGGCTTCCAGGTCGGTCCGGCCGCTTTTGCGGCGTTGCGCAAAGACACGTTGTTTGGTTGATGGTGACCAGCTCCTGGAGGAGCTTTTGGAAACGATGAAACTCGGCGACCTCCTGCTGTGCCTTGCGCAGCGCGGTTGGATTGGGAAAGGTCTCCGTCACCGTCTTGCCGGCCACTCTGCGAGTCAGGCGAAATTGCGGATCATGTCCGGGATCGTGGGGCTTGGCGCAATGGCAGGAGGGCTTGCCGCAGCGCCGGGTGACGGCCGTGATGGAACCAGGCCGAAGATCGCCCAAGCGGAGGAACTGCTCCAGGAGCTTGGATCGTTCGGCCTCCAGAGTTGTGAGATCGTCGAGCATTGAAGGCTCCCTTCTGGACGTACCTATACGCTCAGAATTATGCCACAAAAAAAGGAAACCCGCCACAAGCCACTTCCACGTCGCGCACCCTCGAACGCCCGGCAGCTTGACACGGCGCTGGCTGGGGGGCCTATACTCGGAAGCGAGGAGTCTCGCCGTGCATAAAGCGCTTTTACTTTTTCCCATCCTCGTTCTTTCCGCCTATGCCCAGGAGGTCCGTGCCAGCCTGACCGGCATCGTGACCGATCCCAGCGGCGCGCCGGTGGCCGGCGCAACCATCACCGTGACCAACATCGCGCAGAACGTCTCGGTTTCAGCCAGCACCAACGAAACCGGAAACTACGTCACTCCGTTCCTGGCGCCGGGCCTGTACCGGCTCACCGTCGAGCAGACCGGCTTTAAGAAGTACGTCCGCGAGGACATCGTGCTGCAAATCCAGGACAAGGTGCGCCTGGACGTCCAGTTGGAGATCGGGCAGTTGACCGAGAGTGTGACCGTCGCTGCGTCGGTCTCGATGCTGCAAACCGAGAGCGCCACGCGCTCGCAGATCATCTCCAACGAGCTGATCGCCCAACTGCCCACTCAGGGGCGCAACCCGTTCCAGATCGCCTGGGCCGCCTCTGGCGTCATCAAGAGCGGAAGCTGGCGCTATCTGCGCTCGTTCGATATCGGCGGCACCTCTGGTATATCCATCAACGGCGGCCGGGAAAAGACGAACGAAGTCCTGCTGGACGGCATCAGCAACGTCCGCGCCGAATACACCGTCATCAGCATCCCGACCACCGAGTCCATCCAGGAATTCAAGGTGCAGGCGAACACCTACGATGCGCAGTACGGGCGCACCGGCGGCGGCGTGATCACCATGGTGACCAAGGGTGGCGGCAACGACTTCCACGGCACGGCGTTCGAGTATTTTCAGAATGACAAGTTGAACGCCAACCAGAGCGAGCTGAACCAGCCCGCCACGGTGGCCGGGGTGTTCTACCCTAAGGGCCGCAAGCCGCCGAACCACATCAACCAGTTCGGCGCGCAGGCTTCCGGTCCGTTCTACGTTCCGAAGCTGTTCAACGGCAGGAACCGGGCCTTCTGGATGTTGTCCTGGGAGAGCATGCGGCAGCGCTCCGCGGACCCGGACGTAAAGACGTTCCCCATCCCGGAGATCCGCGGGGGCGACTTCAGCCAGTTGCTCAACTCGGCGGGCCAGCAGGTGCTGATTTATGACCCTTACAGCACCAGACCCGACGGCTCGCGGACCCCCATCCCGGGCAACCGGATCCCGGCCGCCCAGATCGATCCCGTCGCCCAGAAGGTGTTGGCCTACTACCCGGCGCCCTCCGCCCCGGGCATCGGCCCGGCGCGCATAAACAACTACCCGTACCCCTCGCGCTGGATCGCCAGCTTCGACCAGTTCGTGGGCCGCGCCGACGTGGCGGTCAACTCCAGCAACAGCGTCTTCTTCCGTTACAATGAGAACCCGTTCCAGGAGTTCCGCGCCATTGTCTTCGGCTTCGACAACCCGGCGGAGCCCGGTGGCAACGCCCCACTATTGCGCAATGGCCGCAACGTGATGATGAACTGGACCTCCACGCTGTCGCCCACCATGACGTTCGATTTCCGTTTCGGCTTGAACCGCTGGGAGGAGGCGGGCGGCAGCACCATCGGCGCGGGATACGATCCCAAGAAGCTCGGCATCGACCCGGCGCTGGCGGCGCAGTTCACACGCTTCCAGTTCCCCAGGTTCGACCTCCAGGATTATCAGTCGGTCGGCTCGGACGCGTTCGGACCCGGCACCCGCGACACTTACAGCTTGCAGCCCAACTTCAACAAGGTGCTCGGCAAGCACTTCCTGAAGTTCGGGGCCGAGGCCCGGCAGTACAACCTGAACAACTCGGGCCGCGGGTATCCCTCCGGTTACTGGTCCTTCAACAAGAACTGGACGCAGGCCAACTCCAACCGGGCGGACGCCGTGTCCGGCAACAGCTTGGCCACCTTTCTGCTCGGTATCCCCAGTTCGGCCCAGGTGCAGAAGAACATCGACCCGGCCTACCGCCATTTCTACTATGCCGGGTTTATCCAGGATGACTGGAGGCTGACCTCGCGGCTGACCTTGAACTTCGGTCTCCGCTGGGATGCGGAATCGGGCAACCTGGAGCGCTTCAACCGCATGGTCAAGGGCCTCGACTTCAACGCTCCCAGCCCCATCGCGAGCCAAGTGAAAGGCTTGGACCTGAAAGGCCGGGTGCTGTTCGCCGCCGTGGACGGCCAGTCGCGGACACTCCTCGACACGGACAAGAACAATTGGCAGCCCCGTGTCGGCCTGGCCTACAAGCTCGGCGACAAGTGGGTGCTGCGCGGCGGCTACGGCATGTACTACGTCGGCGACGATCAGATGGGGTCCTCCGCCGGCTTCAGCCGGACCACCGGGGCGGTCGTATCGACGGACGGTCTGACGCCGGTGGCGGGCCTGAAGACGGCCAATCCCTATGTGACGCTCGGCGGCAAGTTGCTGGACCCGATGGGTTCCAGCCAGGGCGTGGCCAGCTTCCTGGGCGAGGGCGTGGCGGGCTATATGAGGGACCGCGGCCTGCCGTACACGCACCAGTACTCCTTCGACATCCAGCGTGAGTTGCCGGGCGGCGTGCTGTTTGAAATCGGTTACGGTGGCAACACCGCCCGCCGCGTCCCTATGGGCTTCGGGCTGAACTACATCCCGACGAACGAACTGGCGCGGCGCACCGCCACCGGCGCCATCGACACCGCCTACTACACGGCGCAGGTGCCCAACCCCATGGCGGGCCTGATCCCCAACAACGCCGCGCTCAACGGGGCCACCATTCAGCGGCAGATCCTCTGGTACGCCTACCCGCAATACGCCGGCGTTTCGATCAGCAGCGTCCCGGTGGGCCGGAATCAGTACCACGGCATGAACGTCAAAGTCACCAAGCGGTTCTCGCACGGGTTGAGCTTCCTGTCCAGCTACGGCACCGGCAAGAACCTGCGACGGACCCGCCTCTTGAACGCGCAGGACTTCGGCGGTCTCGCGAATTGGGAGAACACCAAGCTGGTGAAGGAATCCGACCAGAACATCGATGCCCCGCAGAAGTTCGTGGTGGTGGGCATCTACGAATTGCCTTTTGGCAAGGGCAGGAAGTTCGCCGCCGGCGTGCCAGGGGTCGTCAACCAGCTCATCGGTGGATGGCAGATCAACTACGACGTGAGCTACCAGAGCGGCTGGGTGGTGGATCACCCGAACGCTCCGCAGAACGCACCCGGCAGCGCCAAGGTTGACAACCCATCGTTCTATCGCGTCTTTGACACCTCGCTGTGGAAGACCGCCGCCGGCACGCCGGTTCCCACGCAGGAGCCGTACACGCTCCGCACCTTCCCGTACCTGTTCAGCAATGTCCGGCGGCCCGGTTACCGGAACTGGGATGCTTCGCTGTCGAAGTACTTCCCCATCAAGGAAGACCTCCGGCTGCAATTCCGCTTCGAGATGGTCAACATGATGAACCATCCCTGGTTCGCGGATATGGCCAGCCCCGGCGGCACCGACGTCACCAACGCCGCCTTCGGCCAGTTGCACCCGCAACAGCGCAACCTGCCGCGGTTCATCAAGCTGGTCTTGCACCTCCACTGGTAGGATAGGCGTCCTCGCCTGTCCGGCTGTGACAGGCCGGGAGGCCTATCCTACCGCTCCCACACCATGGCGCGGAAGCGGCGGACGCTGGCGAAGCCCATGCGCTCGTAGAGGCGGATAGCGCCGGTGTTGCTGGAAGTCACCGTCAGGCTCACCTTGCGGCAGCCGGCTCCCGCCAGTGACGCCAGCGACCGCCGCAGCAATTCGTAGCCCAGGCCAGCGCCCTGGGCCGGCGGCGTGACGCAGATCTGCGTGATGTGCCCGACGTCGCCGGCCACCAGGCTGGCGAGGCAGAGGCCGCAGGGGCAGCCGGTGCTGCGCTGGATGGCCACCCACGAAGCCGGCGCGAAGAAAGAGCCGCAGCCGGGATAGTGGATGATGTTGTGCAGGAACCGCCGCGCTCCGCCGGGGGAACGGTACTGGTCGTTGATCTGGCTGTCGATGTGCCCGCGGTAGGCGGCGGCGATCGCCTGGGCGGTGTCGTCCTGCCGGCGCTCGGTCCACTGATCGAACACCACGCTGGACCGGGGCGCTTTCGGCTTCAACGACGGGAGCCGGCTGAGGTCGAAGGTCATGAACTGGCGCTCGAAGGTGCGAAGGTAGCGCGCCGAGGGCAGCAGACGCTGGTCCATGGGGCTCAGCAGCATAAGCTGCGACTCGACCCGCCGCAGGTACGGCGTCTCGAACAGCGCCTCCAGCACGGCCGCCAGCAGCCGGTTCTCGTTCTCGGCGGACCGGAACTGTTCCATCACGTAGAGGTCGCAGATCAGGCCTTTGTGCTCGTCGGTGACCGAGTACGAGTAGCCGACCAGCTTTTCGTCAACCCGCAGCGCGTAACCGCTAAGGGCCCGCATATCGACGTAGCGGCGCACCAGGCCGGCGGAAGGCTGGAAGTCCCAATCGAGCTGCTGGCGCCAGACGCGGGTCTCCTCCTCGAGCAGCGCTTCGAGATCCGCGGACCGGATCCCGGTCAGGTCCGCGATCTCGCCGGTCGGCGCCTGGTGCACGGCGGCCATTAGCGCATTATAAGCGCTGCGGGCGGCGCCGTGGCCGCCCGCTTGCGGGGCGGCCCTATCGCGAAGCGACCTGGCTGGTCGCGGCCGCCCGGAGCGCCGCCTCCACGTCGGCCTCGGCCGGAGCGCGCGGGAATAACTTTGCCAGCTCGCGCTGGAAACCCTCCGGAGTCACCGGGATGACCGCCCCGGTGGTCCGGCCAAGGTAGCTGCCCGACAGGCTCACCACCCACACTCCATCCGCCGGCCACTCGCGCCGGACGGCGTAGACGCCCTTGGAAGAGAGCGCCGTCAGCTTCAGCGGCACCGACTGGCGCCGGCCGTTGACAAGGCCCTCGGCCTTCCCGCTGATCCGCGCCAGGGACGGCATGTGACAGCCGTCGGCCCGCACCGTGACGAAAGCGTCACGCGCTTTCGGGTCGCCCGAGGCCGATGGATTCCCCAGCGTCAGGAAAAAGCCGCCTGCGAAGGCGAGGTTGATCCAGGCCGCGCTCAGCACGCAGCCAATTCCCAGTTGTCGAAGCGCAAACATTGTGACCTCCTCTGAAGAACCTGTTCACCAGGTCCACTCCAACTCTTCTTTCCAGCGCGCCAGCGCCTCGTGCTCCAGCCGCAGCACCGCGCCGCGGGTGAGGCCGCGCGGAACCGGCGCCAGCGCAGCCAAGCGATCATAGACGGTCTCGCGAGCGGCGCCATCGACCCGCGACAGCAGGTGCCAGACAGTCAGCGTGTCGCGCGGGCGGGCTTCGCCGATCACAACTGCGACGGCCGCCGCGCCCCCGCCGTCGAAGTCGAACCGCGCCAGCGCCGTGCGCAGCCGCTCCGGCGCATCGGCGAAGAAAGGCGTGCCGGGGCCCGCGCCTGGCCGCATCCGGCACATCGCGCCGCCCGGCACGATCGACTCGCGGCCCTTGTCTTCCAGCAGCACACGGCCGGAGAGTACGTGCAACAGCCCGGCGCCGTTATCATCCACGTGGAGCGTGTAGACACAGCCCAGGTCCACCGCCAGCGCGGCCGGCGTCTCGACCAGGAACAGGCGCGGCGGCGCCCAGATCTTGGCCCGCAGCGTCCCGCGCGCCAGCTCCAGGCGATGCTCGCGGCGGCGCGCCGCCGCGAGCCGCAATCTGGTGTTCGGCTCGACCGCCACCTGGCCGATCAGGCCGACGCTGATCCTGGCCCGCGAGGAGGCGTCGGTCTCCAGCCACTCACCGACCGCAAGGCGGGCCCCCTCGCCGATGCGGCTCGACCCGACCACCGGCGATCCCTCCAGCCGCACCACCTGCCAGCCGGGATCAACCCGCGCATACAGCCACCAGGCGGAGATCGCCGCCACCACCGTCGCGGCGGCGGCCGCCGGGACGAGCCAGCGCCAGCGCGCTCCCGTTTCGGGAACCGTCGCCGGCCGCCGGTCCAACGCGCCTTCAATCTCCTCCCATAGCGAGTCGGGCGCCGGGACCGGACGCAGCTTGCCGGCCAGTTCCGCGCCGAAACGGATCTCATCCAACTCCCGCTGGCAGCGCGGGCAGCCGGCCAAGTGGCGGGCGACCCGTTGCGACTCCGGCGGTGAGAGTTGCCGGTGGTGATAAGCGGAGAGACGCTTGCTTTCGTGAATTCCAAACATGGCTACCCGCCTCGGACCAGCACGCCGCGCAGATGGGCCAGCTTCGTCGCCAGCATCTTGTGGCCCCGGTTGAGCCGCGAGGCCACCGTCCCCGCCGAGCAGTTCATCACCTGCGCGATCTCCTGGTAGGAAAGACCCTCGAAGTAGCGGAGCAGGATCGGCAGGCGGAGCTTCGGCCTCAGACGGGCCACTTCAGCCTGGACCGACTGCTCCACCTGCCGGCGCAGGTGATCCTCTTCCGGCGAGGTCCGCTCAACCAGCTCGCGCCGGGATGCCAGGTCGTCCAGAAACACCAGCGCTCTGCCGCTTCGGTGCCGGTCGATGCACACGTTGGCCACCAACCGGTAGAGCCAGGTCGAGAACTCGGCCCTCCCGCGGAAGCTGTTCATGCCGGTCAGCAGTTTCAGGAACACCTGCTGGGAGGCGTCCCGGGCGGACGCCTCGTCTCCGTTGAAGTAATAGAGGGCAATCGAATAAACACGGTCCTTGTACGCCTCGAACAGGAGACGGAACGCCTCGCGATCACCCCGCCGGCAGGCTTCGACAACCTCCTCACCCACTCCGCGCCCAGACATGAACCGGTCCCCGCCCAGCTTGCCCCCTACGGCCTCAGCCATCACCGCGCACTGTCCCATCTTGCGGCGCCTGTCCATTCATTGGACGAGACGGTTGCGCGGTTTCTTCCCTTCTAAGTTACCGCAGTCGGATTGAACCAGCGCAGGCCGGGAAAAACGCATCAGAACCGGCCCAGTGAGCCAAGCTTGACTTGGCTAGAAATTATGACTAAGCTTGAATTGCGATGCAGGTGAACGTGCACGAGGCCAAGACCAACCTCTCGAAGCTGCTGGAGGCTGTCGAGGACGGCGAGACTGTCGTGATCTGCCGCCACGGCAAGCCGGTGGCGGAGCTGGTCCCGGCCAAAATCCGGAAGCCACGCCCGCTCGGCACGGAAGCCCACCTCGGACCCTTGTTACCGGACGACTCCTGGTGGCGCCCCATGACCGACGAGGAGGCGGAGGCTTTCCTGGAGGGCCGCTAGTGCCCGACTGCCTGCTCGACACCAGCACCTTCATCTGGATGGTCCGCGAGCCACACCGCCTGCCAACAACAGTCCAAACCCTGATCCAAAACACGCCGGCGCTGTACCTCAGCGCCGCCTCCATCTGGGAGATCGTTGTCAAGGCGCAGCGGCACGGTATCGCGTTCGGAACCGAGCGGCCCTCGGCCTGGATACGAAGACAGATCGACGTCTACTCCCTGAGGATTCTCCCGATCACAGGCGCGCATGCCATGGCTGTCGAGGACCTGCCCATGCACCACAAGGATCCTTTTGACCGCATCCTGGCCGCCCAGGCCCTGACCGGCGGGCTCACGCTGCTCACCTGCGATCCCGAGCTCGTCAAGTACCCCATCGAGACGGCCTGGTAGACGTCGCGCCCAGGCCGAAATCGGGGGAGCCCCTCAGAAACTGCCGTATCCCCCGCGTCGCCTGGCGGATGCGGTGCTCGTTCTCCACCAGCGCGAAGCGCACGTGGCCCTCGCCCAGCGGCCCGAAGCCGATGCCGGGGGAGACGGCCACCAGCGCCTTCTCCAGCAGCAGCTTGGCGAACTCCAGCGAGCCCGCTGCCCGGTAGGGCTCGGGAATCGGCGCCCACAGGAACATCGAGCCGCGCGGCGGCTCCACCGGCCAGCCGGCGCGCTGGAGGCCGCTCACCAGCACGTCGCGGCGCTTCTGGTAGATGGCGCAGATCTTCCGCGTGTCCTCCTCGCATTCGCGCAGCGCGATGATGGCCGCGATCTGGATCGGCTGGAAGACGCCGTAATCCAGGTAGCTCTTGATGCGGGCCAGCGCCGCGATCATCTTCGGGTTGCCGAGGCAGAAGCCCACCCGCCAGCCGGCCATGTTGTAGCTCTTCGACATCGAGAAGATCTCGACGGCGACCTCTTTCGCCCCCTCGACCTGGAGGATGCTCGGCGCCCGGTAGCCGTCGAAGCACAGGTCGGCGTAAGCGAAATCGTGCACCACCATCGAGCCGTGCCGCGCGGCCAGGCCAATTACCGCACGGAAGAAATCCAGCTCGACGCAGAGTGTGGTCGGGTTGTGCGGGAACGAGATCAGGATCAGCCTGGGCTTCGGCGCCGCGCTGCGGTAGAGATCCTCCAGCCGGTTGAGGAATGTCGCTGGGTCCGGCATCGGCAGCATCACCGCCTGGCCCTCGGCCATCACCACGCCGTACTGGTGGATCGGGTAGGCGGGGTTGGGCGAGACGACCGCGTCGCCCGGCCCGACGACCGCGAACAGCAGGTGCGCGAGCGCATCCTTGGCGCCGATGGTGACGATGGCTTCCTTCTCGGGGTCGAGATCCACGCCGTAGTTGGTCTTGTAGCGCCGGGTGATCTCCTCGCGCAGCCTGGGGATGCCCTTCGACATGGAGTAGCGGTGGTTGCGCGGGTTGCGCGCCGCCTCGATCAGCTTGCTGACCACCGTCCGCGGCGTGGCGCCGTCGGGGTTGCCCATGCCCAAGTCCACCACATCGAGCTGCGCCGCCCGCAGCCTGGCCTTCATCTCGTTCACCACGGCGAACACATACGGCGGCAGCTTCTGGATGCGGTAATAGTCTTGTGCGGTTGCGGACATTTCATCTATTCTACGGGAAGGGGACTGCGAGACTGGTTCCCGGAATTTCGAGGTTGTGTAGCCTGTCACCGAAATTCACGCGGAGAGAGTTTCTGGGCGCCGCCGCCTTAGCCGCGGCCGCGAAGCCCTACTTCGGCCTCCACCCGTTCATCGAGGCCAATCCCAAGGCGGTGTTCATCCGCCGCACGCGCGTCAAGCAGAAAATGGACGCGGAGGCCAAGCGGGGCGAAGGGCTCCAGTTGGCGCGCGAAATCTTTGTGGCGATGGACCGGCCCGGCGTGCCGCTCACCCACCGCATCATCCTCAAGCCGAACCCGACCCCGGTGCGCCACCGGCGGCGGCCCGAGGTGGACCTCTGGGGGACCGCCACCGACCCCGATTTCTACGAAGGTCTCATCCTGGGCCTGAAGGAGCTGGGCCTCAAGAAGTTCCACTTCGCGGAGGCGAACCACTATCAGGCCTGGAACTGGCGCGGCTGGGTCGATATTAACGAGCGCCACGGCGTCCAGATGAACGAGACCGACCGCCGCCCCCGCCACTTCCGCGAGAACTTCGAAATGACGTGGAGCCGGGTGCCGGACGCGGTCGTCTACGCGCGCATCCCGCACTACGCCCCGGTGAACGAGCCGGACACCTGGCTGCTGAACATCGCCAAGTGGAAGGCCCACGGCATGTGCATGACCCTGGCGGTGAAGAACGAGCAGGGCCTGGTGGTGCAGCCCTACGTCCGCTTCTGCTCCGGCTGGCGCATGGTGACCGGCGTGCCCGACTTCATGAAGCCGGACATCCACCCCCAGGCGGAGGCGCGCGTCAAGCGGTACTTCGAGAACCACCGCCGGCTGGGCTATTCGCGCTACGACAGCAAGGACGAGCTGGGGCCGGTTAACCAGGAGATCTGGGCGCACAAGACCTGCGACAACATGAGCGTGCTCAAGACCGGGCTGGCGATGATCGAGGGAATCTACGGGCGCGACGGCGACGGCTTCTCGGCCGGCGACGACTACCTGACCAACCTGGTGATGTTCGGCAAGGACAAGTTTCGCCTGGACCTGATCGGCACCTGGCTGGCCGGCCACGAGCCGGGCAATGTGCATCTGTTCCGCATCGCCAGGGAGCGCGGGCTCAGCGACACCTTCAGTCCTTGGGACGTCCCGATCTACGAGTGGGCCGGCGGCCGCGCCGTCCCGCGCAAGCTTACGGACTTCCCGCGCACGCCGCTGAAGACCTACTACCTGCGCAAGGACGGCGAGCCGCAATACCACCTGGTCAACGAGCCTTTCGACTACGACAAGGTGAAGACGTAAGTGCCCGAGCTGCGCCGCGAGCTCGGGCTCCGCGACCTGGTGCTGTTCAACATCGCCGCGGTGGTCGGCATCCGCTGGCTGGCGGCGGCGGCGCACACCGGTCCCGGCTCGCTGAGCCTGTGGGTGCTGGCGGCCGTCTTTTTTTTCGTGCCGCTGGCGCTGGCGGTTTCGCGGCTGTCGTCCCGGTTCCCGGAGGAAGGCGGGCTTTACGCCTGGACGCGGCGCAGTTACGGCGACTGGCACGGCTTCCTCTGCGGATGGTGCTACTGGCTGAGCAACCTGTTCTGGGTCCCCAACCTGCTGGTGGCCGGCCTGGCGATGGCGGCTTACACCCTCGGGCCGCAATACGTGTGGCTCTCCGAGAGCCGCTGGTTCGTGATCTCGGGTTCGCTGGCAGTGCTGTGGATCAGCGCGCTGACGAACCTGGTCGGCCTGCGCGTCGGCAAGTGGACAGAGAACGTGGGCGCGCTGGCCAGCTATCTGGCCGGGCTGCTGCTTGTGGTCATGGGCGTGGCCGTGTGGCGTCTCGACGGATCGGCGACCCAGGGCGGTTCGGTGCTGCCGGCGTGGAGCTGGGAGAACGTGAACTTCTGGTCGCAGATCGCGCTGGCCTTCGGCGGGCTGGAGCTGGGCGCGGTGATGGGCGGCGAGATCCGCGACCCGGCGCGCACGGTGCGGCGCGCCGCCTGGATCAGCGGGGCGGCCATCGCCGGCTTCTACATGCTGGGCACGCTGGCCATGCTGGCGCTGGTTGCGCCCGAGCGTATCAACGTCGTGACCGGCCTGGCGCAGGCGGGCGCGGCGGCTTCCGAGCGGCTCGGCGTAGCCTCGCTGGGTCCGCTGTTCGCGGCGCTGGTCACCCTCGGCATTACCGGCCAGCTCGGCGCGTGGATCGGCGGCAGCGCGCGGGTGCCGTTCGCCATTGGCCTGGACCGCCATCTGCCGGCGGCCTTCGCCCGCCTCCACCCGCGCTGGGGCACGCCGCACGTCGCCATCCTCACCCAGGCGGCCGCCTGCTCCGTCTTCCTGATCGCGATGCAGTTGGGAGAGAGCCTCCGCATCGGCTACCAGTTGCTGGTGGACATGACGGTTGTGACCTACTTCATTCCGTTCGGCTACCTGTTTCTCACGGCGATGAAGGAAGGACTCCGGGCCAGCGGCGCGGCCGCGTTGGCGGTGACCGTGGTGGCGATCGTCGTCTCACTGGCGCCGCCGGCCGGCGTCAGCTCGGTGTGGCTGTTCGAGCTCAAGCTGATCGGCGGCTGCGCCCTGCTCATCGCCGCCGGCAGAATGTGCTTTCGAGGGGGCCAACGCGCTTGAACTACCCGGACTCGGTCCGCTTCCTCTACGCGCTGGGCAACGAGGCGCGCACCGCGGAACTCGGCCTGGCGCGCATGTCGGCGCTGCTGGAAGCCCTCGGCAACCCGCACCGGGGAGTGGCCTTCGTGCACGTCGCCGGCACCAACGGCAAGGGTTCCACCTGCGCGATGATCGAAGCGGGCGCGCGGGCCGCGGGATTGCGCACGGGCCTCTACACCTCGCCGCACCTGGTCGAACCCACCGAGCGCATCCGCATCGACGGGGAGCCAGTCTCGGCCGATCGGTTCGCGGCCGCGTTCGAGTGCGTGCACGAGGCCGCCGAGCGGCTGCTGCGCCAGGGCGCGCTCGAGGTTCACCCCACCTACTTCGAAACCGTCACCGCGATGGCCCTGGTGCTGTTCAAGGAGCTGGCGGTGGACCTGGCCGTGCTGGAAGTCGGGCTGGGCGGGCGGCTGGACGCCACCAACGTGGTTACGCCGCGGCTCTCGGTCATCACCCCGGTCGATTTCGACCACGAGAAATACCTGGGCAAGAGCCTGGAGGCGATCACGGCGGAGAAGGCCGGCATCCTCAAGCCCGGAGTGCCGGCGGTGTTCGCCGTGCAGCGGCCCGAGGTCGCCCGCACTCTGGAAGCCCGCGCGTCGGCGGCCGGCGTCGCGGCGGTCTGGGTTGAGCAGAGATGGCGGGCCGAGCAGGTGGAGGTGGACGCGGCAGGCAGCTCGTTCGTGGCCGCGGGCGCCGGCCGGATCCGCATCCGGTGTCCGCTGGCCGGCGAGCATCAGATCACCAACACGCTGACGGCCATCACTGCGCTCGACTGCCTCGGGGTGGCGGGGGAGGCGATCCGGGACGGCATCGCCCAGGCCCGCTGGCCGGGGCGGCTGGAGCGGATCGCGGAGACGCCGGAGATCGTTCTCGACGGGGCGCACAATCCCGCCGGCGCGCGGGCGCTGGCGGCTCACATCGAACGCTTCTACAGCGGACGGCGCGTCTGGCTGGTCTACGGCGCGATGCGCGACAAGGCGGTGGCCGAGATGGCCGCCATCCTGTTCCCGCTGGCGGAGGAGGTGATCGCCACCGCGCCCGCCCAGCCCCGCGCCGTGCGGCCGGAGCTCATCCGCGAGCTGGCCGACCATCCGCGGCTGCGCACCGCGGCCAATCTTGCGGCCGCCCTGCGGCTCCTCGACGCGGCTGCGCCCCAGGACGCCGTCTTCATCACCGGCTCGCTGTTCCTGGTGGGCGAAGCGCGCGCGCTGCTCGTAAAATAGTCTGGTGCTTGCGAAGCTGCGCGCCTGGCTGATCACCGACCCGCTGATCGTGCTGGCTACCGTCTTCTTCGGGACCATCTCGCTGATCGCTTCCTTGTTCGACGGCAGCGGGCGCGCCCAGCACGGCGTGGCCCGCGCCTGGGCGCGGGTGCTGCTCGCGGTGAGCGGTGTGCGCGTGCGCGTGGAAGGGCTCGAGAACATCTCCCCCGACGGGAGTTACGTGATCGTGTCCAACCACCTGAGCCTGATGGACACGCCGCTGGCGATGGCGCACATCCCGGTGCAGTTCCGGTTCCTCGCGAAGAAGAGCCTGTACAAGATCCCGTTCATCGGCTACCACCTGAACCGGGCGGGTCACATCCGGGTGCAACGCGAGGACCCACGGGCGTCGCTGCGCGCAATGTCGGAAGCCGCCCGCGTCGTCCGCGAGCGCCGCGTCTCGGTGCTGGTGTTTCCCGAGGGCGGCCGCTCGACCGGCGAGCTGCGGGAGTTCAAGGAGGGCGCGGCCTACATCGCCATCAAGGCGGGCGTGCCGGCGGTGCCAGTGGGCATCAGCGGCACGCGCGAGGTGCTTCCGATGGGCTCGCTCATCGTGCGCGGCGGGCGCGTGGCGCTGCGTATCGGCGCACCCATCGCGACCGCCGGTCTCACCCTCCGCGACCACAAACAGCTCACCGAACTGCTGCGCGGGCGGGTGTCGGAGCTGGCGGCCGGCTGAAGTAGGGGCCGGCATGCCCGGCCCCTACGCCAGCGACAGAATCTTGTCCAGCGCCGAGGACACCTTGCGGAGCTGGTCCGGGTCCTCGGGCCGGTGGCCGATCTCCGGCGAGATGGAACCGCGGTAGCCCACCTTGACCAGCGCGGCCATCACTTCCTGCCAATCGACGTCGCCTTCCAGCAGATCGACGAAGCGGCCCTGCTCGGCGCGCGCGGAGAGCTTGTAGTCCTTGGCGTGGACCCCCTTTATGCGCAAGCCGAGCGTTAGGATCCAGTCCTGCGGGTAGCCGTACTGCATGATGTTGCCGATGTCGAAATGGAAGCCGACCCAGGGGCTCTTGAACTGATCCACGAAGGCGCGCGCGTCCAGCGGGCTGACCAGAAACTTGTTCCAGACGTTTTCCGGAGTGAGGGCGACCTTGGCGCGGGCGGCGTCAGGCACAACCTTCTTCATTTCCGCGCTGACGCGGTCCCAGGTGTCCTGGTAGCCGATCTGGAATTTCGCTCCCGAGCCGAGCCGGCCGGGGACGATCAGCATGGCGCCGCACTCCAGCCATCCGGCCAGTTGAATCGCCTGGCGGAGCACCTCGACGCCACGGGCGCGAACCTCCGGGTCCGGGCTGTTGAGCGGGTTGGACGCCAGCGCCTGCGAAGCCCAGACGCTGACCAGGGCGACGCCGGACTTACGCGCCGTATCGACGATGCGCTTCGCCTGCTCTTGAGTTGTCTCGAGGGGTATCAGCTCGCCGAACGGAACCTCGATCCCGTCGAAGCCGGCGTTCTTGGTTTGCTTGAGCCGTTCCTCCAGCGGCATCGCCTTGGGGAAGATGCCCGCGCAGATGCCCTTGATGAACTGGGGCGGGGCGGCCGGGGCGGTGGCCGCGCCGACGACGGCGGCGGCAAACTCTCTGCGATTCACCATGGGGCGATTCTAGCAGGTTGCCGGCGGTGGGACGACCTGGGGCTTAATGACGGCGATGCCTAACGGCCGCATGGCCGCCGCCAGCGCCTGGAACATGGACTCATCCAAGTAGGTGCCGGCGATGGCGCCGCCCGAGCCGGCGAAGTTGGAAGTGGCGCCCACCTGCCGCGCGGTATAGACCATCTGGAGGTTGCCTTCGTCGAGCCGGTAGATCCTGGCCCGCAGGTCGAAGTTGGCGTCGATGAGCCGGTCTAGCGTCTTGTAATCGCGGTTGAGCAGCGCCTGGCGGCCCTGCTCGGCGTAGCCGGCCCAGGTGCGCATCGCCTCGACCACGTCGGGGTCGCCGCGCTTCCATCGTTCGCGTACGTCGCCGTGGAACACTTCGGTGCCTTCACTAAGGGCCGTGCGGTATGCGACATAGACGTTGGGCAGCAGGCCCGGGTCGAGCCGTTCGTAGTTGCCGTAACCCTGGCGCTCCATGATTTCCTTGGCGAAGTCCATGTACACCAGGCCCTCGTAGACCTGGATGACGCGGTCCTGGAGTCCGGCGGGAACACCGAGCTCCCTGGTTTCGGTTTCCAGCACCACGTTGGCCTGCACTGGCAGCGGGATCTCCACGCCATAATACCGGCATAAGGCCCGCAGCGCGGCGGTGATGATCGCGCTGGAGCCGCCCATGCCCAACCGCATGGGGATGTTGGACTCGTACTCGAGGGTGAAGTTACGCTCGGGCAGATCCACGCCGTGCTGGCGGCAGTAGTCCATGAAGCGGACGATCAGCGCCTGGATGATGCGGATGCCGCCGTAGTAGCCGCGCCAGCGGGTGGTCTGGTAAAGGTCCTGGAGATTCTCGAAGACGGGAGTGTCGGCCTTCGAGAGCCTGATCTCCAGCCTCGCGCTGGGGTACAAAAGGACCCGGGCGCGGAAGTTCCTGACCAGAAAGGAGATGGTCTTGCCGAAATAGCCGTCGCTAGGATTGCCCAAAAAACCGGCTCGCGCGTAGGCGTAAGTCTCGATCATGGCGGCGCTCTGGCATACTTATACCATATGCGGGCGGTGTTGCAGCGAGTAAGCGAAGCGCGGGTGGAGGTCGGCGGCCAGGTGGTGGGCGCGATCGGTCAGGGGTTGCTGGTGTTTCTGGGGATTGCCCGTGGCGATACCCAGGCCGACGCCGACTACCTGGCCGACAAGGTGGTGGGCCTGCGGATCTTTGCCGACGAGAACGGCAAAATGAACCGCAGCGTGAGTGAGGCCGGCGGCAGCCTGCTGGTCGTGTCTCAGTTCACCTTGTATGGCGATACCCGCAAAGGGCGGCGCCCGAGCTTCGACATGGCTGCCGGCCCGGAAGAGGCCCGCGCGTTGTACCGGCGTTTCGTGGCCGCCGCTCAGGCGCGCAACGTCCGCGTCGAAACCGGCACGTTTCAGGCGCTGATGGATGTTCACTTGGTCAACCAGGGGCCGGTGACTATCATCTGCGAATCGAAATAACCTCCCCCAAACTAAGTGCACTGTATGGTATCGTAGTCGGAGGTGATATCATGCCAAGACCCGCGAAGAGAATAAAAGACCAGACATTGCTGAACGCTGCCCTCCAAGGGCTGGAGATCCAAAAGCAGAGGATAGAAGAACAGATCCAGCAGGTGCAGAAAATGCTGGGCGGACGCAAAGCCAAGGCCGCTGAGCCCAAGAAGGCCGCTAAGGCCGGAGGCCGCAAGCCGCTTAGCGCGGCCGCCCGGCGGCGGATTTCGCTGGCTCAAAAGCGCCGCTGGGCAGCGTATCGCAAGGGAGCTGGGCCAGCCGCTAAGTAGTAACCGGGCTAGCGGAGCGCCACCAGGGGCGCTGGGGCCCAGCCGAATCGTTGTGTAATCTCCTCGACCGGCCCGCTGGCGAGGAGTCTTCCTCTTTCGAAGAAGACTGCGCGTCCAGCCAGCGCCCGGGCGAAGAGGGTGTCGTGTGTTACGACGATCTTGGCCTGGGGCAGACCGGCCAGTACTCGCAGTAGCTCGCGTTGTCCGGGCGGGTCGAGGTAAGTGGTCGGCTCATCGAGGACCAGTATCTCGGGCCGGGTGACCAGCACGCCGGCCAGCGCGACGCGGCGTTTCTCGCCGGCGCTGAGATGATACGGCGCCCGGCCGGCCGCCGCGGCCATGCCGACCTGCTCCAGCGCCGCCCGGGCCTCGGCGGCTGCCTGCTCCGGGCCCAGACCCTGGCTGAGCGGGCCGAAGGCTACGTCCTCCAGCACCGTCGGCATGAAGAGTTGCTCGTCGGGATCCTGGAACAGCAGGCCGATCTTGCGCCGCACCGCGGCCAGGTTCTTCTTCTCCACCGTCAGGCCGCACACCGAGACCGATCCCTCGCCCGAGAGCAGGCCGTTCAGGTGCAGCACGAAAGTAGTCTTGCCGGAGCCATTGGGGCCCAGCAGCGCGACCGTCTCGCCCGGGAACAGCTCGAAATCGACGCCGTCCAGCGCCAGCGTGCCGTCCTCGTAACGGAAGCGGAGGTTGCGGACCTCGATCAGCGGCGTCATGGCGTCCCCGCCAGCGGCGCCAGCGAGATCAAGATGCCCAGCGCCAGAAACAGCCAGTCGGCCGCGGTGAGGCGCGGCGCCGAAAGCATGCGGATGCGGCCTTCGAAGCCCCGCGCCAGCATGGCGCGGTGAATGGCCTGGGCGCGGGCGTACGAGCGCGCGAACAGCACGGCCACCGCGCCGCTGGCGGCCCGGAAGCGCGCCCGGTCAGGGCCGAGCGGCCCTCGCGCCGCGCCGCGCGAGCAGGCGGCCAGCCGCATGTGCTGGGCTTGCTCGGAGATGACGAACAGGTAGCGGTAGAGGAACTGCACCACCAGCACCAGAAACCGCGGCGCGCCCAGCGACTCCAGCCCGCGCAGGAACTCGGGCAGCGGCGTCGTGCCCGCCAGCACCAGCACCGCCGCCGCCGACAGGTAGCTGCGGACCGCCAGTGCCAGCGCCCGCGAGCCTTCGCCGGCCAGCAGGCTGAGGCAGGCGAACACAGCCGTAAACGGCAACACCACGCAGGCTCGCAGCAGAACGCCGCCCACCGGCAGCCGGGCTACCGCAATGGCGGCCGCCAGCAAAAAACTGTAAGCGAGGATCGTGAGGGCCGAAACGCGCGCCGTGGCCAGCGCCACCAGGAATACCAGCAGCACCAGGAGCTTCACGCGCGCGTCGCGGGCGTGCAGCAGGCTGTGGCCGTGGCTCCAGCGATCGACAACGGCGTGATGCACTTAGCCTCTCTTGCGCCGCGCCGCCAGCCGACCCAGCGCCACGCAGGCGCCGTAGATTAGTCCCAACCCGACGAGGCCGGCCGCGGCTTTCCGCAGCCAGGGGGAGGAGAAGACCTGTGCCTCGTAATCGGCCAGCGGCGTGGCCAGCAGCGCCCGGGCTTGCGGGGCGATGCCGAGCCGCTCGGCCAGGCTTTCCAGCACGTCCGGGGCCTGCGAAGCGGCCAGCACGCCGCCCACCGCCAGCAGCACCGCTGCCAGCGCCAGCGCGCCCAGCACCGCCGCCCGCGTGCGCGACGGCTGCCGGATCATTCCCGGATTGAGCGCCTCGACGCCCTGGACCACCGCCAGCGTGATCAGCCCCTCCAAGACGCCCGTGAGCAGGAAGAGAGCGGCCGAGACGCCGAGCACCGCCGCCGGCATGCGAACGCCGGAAAGCAGCAGCTCGGCCACCGCCAGCCCCGCGCCCGCCGCGACCGAGAGCAGACCGCCCAGCACGATGGCTGGCTTCCGCAGCCGGCCGGCGCTCCAGTAGTGATAGGGGAGATAGCCTGCCAGCACGCCGGCCAGGGCCATGTTCATCACGTTGGCGCCCAGCGCAAGTATGCCGCCATCCTGAAACACCAGCGCCTGAATAGCCAGGATGGCGGTCATCACCACCGCCGCCGCCGCCGGCCCCAGCGTGATGGCCAGCAGCGCGGCGCCCACCAGGTGCCCGCTCGTGCCCACGCCCACCGGGAAGTTGATCATCTGGGCGGCGAAAACGAAGGCGCCCATCACGCCCAGCAGCGGGATGCGCGTTTCTTCCATCCCCCGCTGCGCCCGCCGCGCCACGTATCCCAGCGCCAGCACGCTCACGACGTCGAGGCTCAGCCACACCGGCGGGGAGAGGAATCCATCGGGGATGTGCACGGATCACTACGGTAGCACGAATGGGCAAAAGGTGCCACCGAGCCTCACGCCGCCCCCGACAGCTTGCTCAACCACCCGCCCAGGGCGCCGGCCAGGCGCTCCGGAGTAAAGCCCTCGGGCAGCGGGATGGTGAGCACGGGGCGCCCGGTTTCCGGGTCGGCGCGGACCGCCGGCGCGAGCGACTCCAGCAGCTTAACCCCGGCTTCGAGCAGCGTGGCGGCGGCCTTGGCCAGATCGCCGGCGGGAGGAGGCGGTGCGGGCGGAGCCGCCGCGGGCTTTGGCGGCGGCACTGGGGCCGCTGGCGCCGGCGCCGCCGCCGCCGGCGCTAACGTCTCCTTGATCACCTCCATCATGCTGCGGCGGCCCAATTTGGCGAAGCTGATCTCGTCGGTGGGCGAGTCGAACAGGCCGGCGAACAGCGCTTTCTTCAGCCGCATCGTCTCCCACACCCGCTCCTCGATGCTGTTTTCCGTCAGCAGGTGGATGACCTGAACCGGCTGGAGCTGCCCCAACCGATGCACGCGCCCGATGCGCTGCTCCAGGCGCGCCGGATTCCAGGGCGGCTCCAGGTTCACCACCGCCGAGGCCGCTTGCAGGTTCAATCCCACCCCGCCGGCGTCGGTGGAGAGGAACACCTTGCACTCCGCCTGCTTGCGGAACTCCGCCAGCAGCGCGCCGCGCTTGTGGGCGGGCACGCCGCCGTGCAGCGAGGCGAAGCCGATCTTGAGCTTCTTCAGCTCCTCGCCCACCAGCCAGGTCATCCGCTCGTACTCGCTGAAGACCACCACCTTGCGGCCCTCCTCCAGCGCCAGCTCGCGGATGATCTCGCGGAACTCCTTCAGCTTGGGCGAGTAGTTCGTCTCCTTGTCGAACAGGAAGGTCGAGTTGCACAGCATGCGCATGTTCTGGAGAGCGCAGGTGATGCGGCGCAGGTCGATCTCCGACAGCCAGCCCTGCTTCTCCCACTTGTGCACCAGGCGGGCCAGGATGTCGTGCTGTTCCTGGTACGGGGCCGCCTGCTGCTCGGTCATGGGGACGCGGAAGATCTGGTCGGTGCGAGGCGGCAGATCGGGCAGGACTTCCTTGCGCGTGCGGCGCAGCAGGATGGGCGCCAGTTGCTTGTGGATGCGGTCCAGCCCGCGGTAGCCCAGCAGCTTGCCCTTCTCGTCCTCGACGCGGTGCTCCTGGAGAAAGCGAAAGGCGGGCCCGAGGCGGCGCCCATCGACGAACTCCACTACCGAGTAAAGCTCCTCCAGCTTGTTTTCGAGCGGCGTGCCGGTGAGCACGAAGGCGTAGCGGCTCTTGAGCTGCTTGACGGTGCGGGCGGTGGCGGTGGTCCAGTTGCGGATGCGCTGCGCCTCGTCCAGGATGATGAGATCGGGTCGCAGGCCGCGCAGCTCTTCGATATCCTTCAGCACGAGCTCATAGCTGGTGAGGTTGAAGAAGGCGGGGTTTGCGTACCGCTCGCGCCGCTGGGGCTTCGAGCCCTCGATGACTTGCGCGGAGAGGTCGCAGAACTTCTCGATCTCGGTCTTCCACTGGTACTTGACCGAAGCGGGGGCAACCACCAGCACCTTCTCGATGCCGCGCCAGCGGCGGAGCATCTCGGCGGCGGCGATGGCCTGGACGGTCTTGCCCAGGCCCATGTCGTCGGCCAGCGCCACGCGGCCGCGGCAGGCGGCGAACAGCGCGCCGCGCTCCTGGTAGGGGAACAGGCGTGTTTTGAGCACGCCGGCCAACGGCGGCTGGCCGGCCTCCAGTTGCGCCGCCAGACGCCGCTCGGTGGCCAGCCCGGCGGCCAGCTCGTTCTCGCGGTCGATGAACTCCAGTACGTCGCTGTAGACGACAGCGGCGTCGTCCACCAGCCGCAGCTCTTCCATGACCTGCTCGAAGCGGCTCACGTATTCCGGCCGCAGCAGGCCGCCGACGTCGAAATACTTCGCCGCGACTTCGCGCAGAGCGGGCGACGCCGCCGCCGGCAGGCGCAGGCGGACGCCGAGCGTCTCGCCGTAGTGGAGCGAAACCGAGGCGCGTGTGCGCCGGTACTGCCGCCGCTCGATCGCCTTGCCGTGCCGCTGGCGCAAGTGGGCGAGCAGCGCTTCGATGTGCTTGCAGGTGCCCAGGGTGTTGACGGCGAAATCGGGGCAGGAGCAGTAATTGTCGAACAGTCCCGGGCCGCGCATGGCCAGCCGGTAGGTCTTCCCGCTGGCCGACTTCACCTGGTAGTCGCCATAGGCCTCGCCCGCGGGCTTGCTGAGAATGGCGGCGACCGCCGTCCGCGCCCGTTCCTGGCGCTCCGAGATTTGCTCTTCGTACAACATGGTGGGTGAGTCTCCCGAGAACCTGTCAGGTTAACACTGTTGGCCCGGCCCAGCTTGCCCCGCCGGGGCCGCCTCCGCTAATCTGTCTATCAAATGAGCCAGCTCAGCCGGATCGGGGTGGCCATCGACTCCGATCTGCTCCGAAAGTTCGACAAGCTGATCAGCCAGCGCGGCTACGGCAACCGCTCCGAGGCCTTCCGGGACCTGATCCGCGACGAGCTGATCCAGAAGGCCTGGGAATCGCCCGAGAGCCAGGTGGTCGGCACCGTGACCCTGGTCTACGATCACCACGTGCGGCTGCTTAGCGAGAAGCTCGTCGAGCTCCAGCACGACTACTACGGCCAGATCCTTTCCACGCTGCACGTGCACCTGGATCACGACCACTGCCTGGAGGTGCTGGTGGTGCGAGGCAAGGCGGTGGCGGTGAAGAAGATCGCCGACACGCTGATCAGCACCAAGGGGGTCAAGCACGGGCGGCTGACAATCACCACCACGGGAGCCGGGTTGTGATTGTCGGCGCCGGTCTCGACCTGGCCGAGGTTGACCGGGTGCGCAAGGCGATCGAGCGGCACGGGCGGCGGTTCCTGGAGCGCGTTTTCACGCCGGCCGAGATCGCCTACGTCGAGCGCCGCGGAAGCCGCTTCCAGCGCTACGCCGCGCGCTTCGCCGCCAAGGAGGCGGGCATGAAGGCGATCGGCACCGGCTGGAGGGGCGGCGTACGCTGGCAGGATTTCGAAGTGGCCAACCTGCCCTCGGGCCAGCCGACGCTGAGGCTCCACGGCCAGGCGGGGATCGTCGCCGGGCGGCTGGGCGTAAAGCACGTCTCGCTGTCGCTCACCCACACCGCCGGCACGGCGATGGCGATGGTCATTCTGGAAGGCTGAAGGTTACGGCTTTCCCTGTCCGACCGCCTGCGGGGCGGAGGGAAGCTGCGCTTCCTTCAGCCGCCGCGTCTCCCGCCAGGTGTGGATCATGCGGTGGATTACGGTGATGTTGGAGAGCACGGCAATGATCCACAGCACCGGGGCCATGCGGTTGAACAGCGCGCCGATGATCAGCAGCACCACCCGCTCCGGGCGCTCCATGAAGCCCGCCTTGCACTTGGGGATCTCGCACTCGGCGCGGGCGCGCACGTAGCTCACCATCACCGAGCCGGTCATCACCACCGCCGTCAGCACCACGTAAAAGAAGCGGTTGATCGAGGCGTAGTAGACCAGCAGGCCCATCAGCAGGACCAGGTCGGAGTAGCGGTCGATCACCGAATCGAAAAAGCCGCCGAAGACGGTCACCCGGTTGGTCTCGCGCGCCACCCGGCCGTCCACCATGTCGAACAAGCCGGCGGTCATGATCACCAGCCCGGCGGCCTGGAAGCGGCCGCGGGCCAGCAGCGCGGCCGCCACGCCGTTGATCACCAGGCCAAGGAAGGTGAGCACGTTGGGATGGATGCGGGAAAGCGCCAGCCAGCGCACCAGCAGCGTGATGATGCGGTTGGAGACCAGCCCGATCGCCCGCGTGTAAGTCATGCCGCCCGGCTCCCGCTCAGTTCCCCATCGTATCGTGGATGGTCGTCAGTTTCAGGATCTCGAACTCCCGCACTCCGCCCGGGATCTGAATCTTGACGGCGTCCCCGACTTCCTTGCCGATCAGGCCGCGTCCGATCGGAGAGGAGGTGGATATCCGGCCTTTTGCGACGTCGGCTTCCTCGCTGGTCACCAGCTTGTAGGTGACCTCCTCGTCCTTGTTGAGATCCAGGACCACGACTTCCGACCCCAGCCCGACCCGATCACGGGGGATCCTGGAGAGGTCCGCCATCGCGAACTCGGTCAGTCGCTTGCGAAGCTGGCCCAGGCGCGCGTTCACGTAGCCCTGGCGTTCCTTGGCCGCGTGGTACTCGGCGTTCTCCGACAGGTCCCCGTGGGCCCTGGCCTTCAGGATCTCCTTGGGCAGCTCGTTGCGAAGCTCGTAGTCGAGCGCCGCGATCTCCGCCTGGATTTTCTTCTTGATGTCCTCCATGGGAAGAACAATCGGTCCTGCTGGTCATTATAATGCAGGCGGAGTGGGGTGGGTCAGGGCTGGGAGCTGGTAGTACCCTGAACGACTACCGTCTTCTTGATCTCGCCGGCCTGGATCTCGAACTCGTTGCGACCGGCCGCCGGGCCGAGGCGGACGCTCACCGCCCAGACGCCCGGGATCTCGTCGTCCACTGAGACGATGCCGGTGACCTCGCCGCCGCCCGCGGCCACGGTCGCGGTGGGCTGAACATCGCGGACAGTAACCCCAGAGCCGTCGGTGACCCGGACATAGATGGCGCCACGCAGCAGGGAATCCGGCGCGGCGCTTTCCCGTTTCTGCAAAACGGCCAGGTAGGCCGGAACGCCCGATCGGACCGCGTACCAGTATGGAATGCGCGCCTCCGGGCTCGCCCCCGTCCCCCGGACGCGCAGGAAGCCCTGGTACTCGCCGGCCTCCAGGCCCGAGCCGCCCAGGCGCACCGTCACCCTCTGGGAAGCACCCGGCGCAAGCTGCACGGTGTTGAGCGAGGTGGTGGCGGCTGGGCCACCGCCTATCTGAGCCACCGCGATCGAGAAGGTGTCGGCCGCCGCCCCCAGGTTGGTGATGGTGATCTCTCGGGAGGCGTCCAGCGTTCCGCCGGCCGCGCCGAAGCTGATCGCCGTTGGGGACGCCCCTACGGCGCCTTCCAGCGCCGCGGCCAGATTCAGCCGCCCGGCGCCCACTCGCTGCACTGGGAGGACCTGCTCCGCTTCGGGCGGGAACGGGCTGGCGGTGCTGATCAGCAGCGAGCGGTACTGCTGGGGCGTCAGGCCGGGCCGGGCCGCCTTGAGCACGGCGGCCGCCCCGCTCACCAGCGGCGCCGAGAAGCTGGTGCCGTCCTCTATGGTGTAGCCCGTCGCGTGGTACAACTCGCCGCTGCTGTTCCACTTCTGCGTAGCCGTGTAGAAGTATGTGCCGACCGCCACCAAGTCGGGCTTGACGCCGTCATCCGCATTGGGACCGCGGCTGGAGAAAGAGGCCACACGTCCGGCGTTGACCGGCACGGGGCCGAGCTTGAAGTACACGGTGGCCTTGAGATCCGGATTCTCCGCCAGCCGCTTCTTCAGGTCCAGCCCGTCGGCGTTGCTGATCATGGTGGCGGGCAGGGTGGCCGAACCGACACCCATCGGGACTATAGGCCCGTCGTGGGTGAAAACGATGGCCGCCACCGCGCCGGCCCTCTCGGCGTTGTTGAGCTTGTCTTCGAAGAAGCACTCGCCGCGAAGGATCAAGGCAATCCGCCCCTGGAGGCTGTCCCGGGGAAAGGCCCGGCAGGCCAAGCCGTCCTGGTCCAGGTCGGCCACGTCCCGCAACGGCGCAGTGACAGGCTCGGCCGGGTTGGGACCGTTGCCGGGATAACCGACGTGGGCGGGCCCGTCTGCCACCTGGACCGGCGTCCCGAACGTTCGGTCGCTCCAAGATGCGCCCACGGCGATGGCGGACTGAGCGGTGGCGTAGGAGTTCATCGTGTTCGGTTCCGGGCCGCTGTTCCCGGCGGAAGTCACCACCAGCACACCGGCCGCAAACGCCCGCTCCACCGCCTGGGCGGAGATGCTGTCGGCGGGCCTGGGCGCCAGCGCGCTGCCGAGGCTGAGGTTGATGACGTCCATGCCGTCGGCCACCGCGTCGTCGATGGCCTTCAGGACTACGTCGGTCCGGCTGCTGCCCCGGTCGCCGGTGAACACCTTGTAGTTGCCCAGGTAGGCCTTGGGGGCCACACCGGTGATGGGCCCCAGCGGGCCCTCGTTGGTCCCGCCGGCGGCAGCCATCGCCACCGCCGTTCCGTGGCCCATCTCGTCCCGCGGGGTGGCCCCGGTGGTGCGGCCCAACATGTTCTCGTAGGTTCGGGCCACGATGATCTTGTTGTTCGCTTGCTCCTGGTCGGCCTCCTGGCCGAACTTGGGAAACCCCTGCGGCACAACCAGCGCGCTGTCCTGAAAGGCCGGGTGCCCCGTGTCGATACCGGTGTCGACGATGCCGATCTTCACCCCCAGGCCGGCCTTGTCCATGCCGCCGATCTGCCGCCAGGCGTCGGGCACGCCGCCGAGCGGCAGCGCCCGGTCCAGGTGCAGCTTCACTTCGTAGACCGGGTGCACGCGCAATACCCCGGGAACCCGGCTTAGCTCGCTCGCTCTCCGGTCCGGGATGCGAACGGCCAGCGTGTTGGCGACCGTGCTGGTTTCGGCCAGGACTTCGGCGTTCAGTTGCGCCAGCGCCGCACGCACCCGCTGCTGGCCGGCCTGGATCTGGAGGCGCCTTTCCTTGCCCGCCGGCTCCCCGGCGAGCTCCACAATGTAATGATCCGGGACGACTTGCGCCCCGAGAATAGCCGCCCAGAAAAGCCAGATCCAGATCCGTCGCATATGCCTAGCT
>JBBTDS010000471.1:0-1622 GCA_038060875.1 Acidobacteriota bacterium
CCTAGGTGCCGTCGTCCAGCCGGACCATGTTCTCGCCGTGGCGCAGCGCTTCCAGCAGCGCGGGCAGCCGGGCCGACGTCTCGCCGTACTCCACCGAACCGTGCAGCTCGAACCAGTCGATCCCGGTCGAGATCTCGACGCGGAATCCGCCTGGAGCACGGAACGTCTTCCCTTCGGCCTCGATGTGCCAACCCGCCAGCAGGAGGTCCCGCACCAGGCGCGGCAGCTTGCTCGGGGCCATCTGCCATTCCGGCTTGCCGGCTGGCTCAGTGACGCATTTCATGCCCAGCCCGAGGAGCTGGCCGGCGGCAGCCCGCTCGGCTTCCAGGTCTCGCGTATAGAACCGGCGTTCCTCGGCTGCGTAATGCCCCTTGGTCTGGAGCCACTGGGGCACGATCCGGCCGCCGTAGTCGAAGGCCAGCTCGCCCACCAACCGTTCGGTCTGCCACTCCGTTCTGACCCGGACTTTCAGACAGGGCCGCGGGGTAGTCCTTACTTCTTCGAGCCGAAGTTCCTCCGGCGTTTCGATCGGCGGCGCGTCGGCCTGTTCGAGCAGCGCCGCCAGCAACGCGTCCTTGTCCGCGTCCGGCGCCTCGATCTGGCCCTTTTTTCGCAAATGGGCGATCCACTGGAACGAGCAGCCGAGGGCCAGCAGCGCGATCCGCTCGCGGGTGACGACAAAACCGGGCCTCGCGATCAGCAGCGGCTCCGTCAGTCCCATCCGCTCTTCACCGCGGCGCAACTCGCCGAACACCGCCCAGCGCCCGCTCTCGGTACGAGCGATTCGCAGGCCCAACGGCCACGGCCCGCCCTCGTCCCAGACAAGCGGAACCAGCTCGCCTTGGGGGACAGCCTGCGTGTTTCCCCGTTTTCTTCCAGCAGACAAGGGGGCTGAACGGGGAAACACGCAGGCTGTCCCCTACCGCCGCCGGTTCACGATGTAGTAGACGACCGGCACGGTCATGCGCGAGAGCCCCAGCGAGGCGATTTCGCCGGCCATCAGCGCGATGGCCAGGCCCTGGAAGATCGGGTCGAACAGGATCACCGCCGAGCCGACCACCACCGCGGCCGCGGCCCTCGACGGTGCTCTGGGCAAGCGTCAGCTCGCGCAGCGGCGCCATCGACGCGCCGATCCACGTCCACCACTCCGTCCGTATTCCCCAGGATCCGGCCGACCTGCCCGGCCAGTCAGTGCTGGCCTTCCTGGCAGGTTCACCTGGATGTCGGCCACGTTCGCGCCGCGGCGCAGGAAGTAATGGCGCACCAAGCCGTTGAAGTTGTAAGGCGGGCGGTCCCCGGGCGAGGAGCGCGCAGAACACTAGCCGGGTTTCGTAAGGTGCATCGTCGAGAGCAGCGCCTGGAAGCGCGGATGGAGCCGAAAGGCGTCGTACAGCGGCTTGGGCTGGAATTCAACGATCAGAGGTTCGCGTTCCTCGACGGCCTTTTCCAGCCAGTCCAGGCACGCCTCGGGCTCGCCGAGGCCCATGTGAATCCAGGCGAGGGCGAGTTTGTACACGTAGCTGGTGCGGCTCGACTCGATGAGTTGCCGGCGGATCTCGTCGGCCCGCTGCCGGTCGCCCAGAATGGCGCGGACCAGCGCGGCGGCGCCCATTAGCATGGGG
>JBBTDS010000472.1:0-4486 GCA_038060875.1 Acidobacteriota bacterium
GTTTTTGGAATTCCTCAGGAGGGTCTATGATCCGTAGGTTCTTGTTGTTGTTGACGGTTGCGCTGGCTGCCGCCGGCGCCGACAGACGGCTGGCCGACCAGGGCAGCGTGGTTGCCCTCGTGGAAAGCTACTATGGCCCGGGCGCGGCCGCCTCGCGCATTTATGTGGGTGCGGAAGTCTGCCTCGCCTGCCATCCCGCTCAAGCAGGCTGGCGGCGGTCGCTGCACGCCACGGGCTTGAAGATGGTCCCCAATGACGCGTTCTCGATGAAGGTCAAGGACGGCGTCGTCGCCGACGCCAACCGCAACGGTGTGGACGACTTCAAGGATGGGCTGGATTTCAACAAGATCTCCAGCGCCTTCGACCGCTACAAGCCCAACGCGCCCATCATGAAGTACGACGCGGCCAAGGGCTACTCCATCCAGATCGGCGAGGTGGTTTTCCCGGTCATCTTCGCCCACGGCGGCACCGGCCAGTACAAGCAGCGCTGGGTGGTGCGGATTCCGGTGGTCGATCGCCCCGACCGGCTCAGTGCCGGCGTGTACGAAAGCCCCATCCAGTTCAACGAAGCGAACAGCCAGTACGCCGCCTACAACCCGCAGAACTGGTACAACGCCGACAACACGCCGATCTTCACCTCCTCCTCCACCGCCAAGGACACCGCCAAGTCCAACTCCTTTGATAAGAAGTGCGCCGGCTGCCACTCCACCTCGATGAGCGTGGTCAAGGACGCCAACGGCGAGTACGTCGCCACCGCGCCGCCTGCTCTGCTCTACTTCGACGACGACCTTCACTACCTCGACCTGAACGGCGACGGGATCAGGGAGCAGTTCAACATCGGCTGCGAGCGCTGCCACGGTCCCGGCGGCCAGCATGTGCTCGCCCGCGGCGACAAGACCAAGATCATCAACCCGGCCAAGGACCTGACGGCCAAGCAGGCCAACGATCTCTGCGGCTCTTGCCACTCGCGCGGCGTCAGCAAGCCCGAAGGCGTCCACGAGTATCCCTGGGACGAGACGACCAAGCAGGAGTATCAGATCGGCGAGGAGCTCTACGGCCGGTTCTGGCAGGACAGACCCGGCCTGTGGCCCGACGGCGTCGAGCCCCGGCAACACCACCAGCAGCTCGAGGACCTGATGCGCTCCTCCAAGTGGGGAACCCCACATCCCAAAGTCACTTGCTGGGAGTGCCACGATGTGCACCTGGACACCTACAAGCTGATGCGCCGCGTCATCACCACCGAGACGGCCTCGGGGGCCAAAATCAACATCAACGCCAAAGTTCAGGACAACAGCCTGTGCCTGGCCTGCCACGCCGCCTCCGGGCCCTTTGCCAGGATCCGCAAGGAGGACGTGCAGAACCTGAAGGCCAACCAGGCCGCCATCGCCGCCATCGTCAGCGAGCACAGCAAGCACTCGTACGATCCCGAGCGGGCGCTCGGCCTCGGCCGCTGCACCGAATGCCACATGGCCAAGGTGGCCGTCACCGGGGTTGCCTACGACATCTCGACCCACACCTTCTCCGCCATCCCACCGGAGAAGACGCTGGCTACCCAAGCCCAGGGCGGCATGCCCAACGCCTGCGCCGTACGCTGCCACCGGCCGCTGGCGCCGATCTTCGGCCTGCCGGCCGATGCTAACCTCGCCACCTGGAACGAGCCTTCCGACGTGGAACTGGCCAAGTGGCTCCAGAAGTACTACGGGCCCGAAGGCCTCTGGTGGAAGACGAAGAAGTAGTGAGGGGGCTCCTCCCATGAGAGGCCCCGGCGCGGTGCTCGCACTGTCCCTCGCGCTCCCCGGCGCCGCTCAGCAAGCGGGCAGCGCCGGCCCGAAACCGGCCCCGCTGGTGCGGGGTGTGGAGGTGCGCTCCGACGTCACCCTGGGCGGCATCTGGGTGGATGTCCACGGCAGCCGGAGCCGCTTCCTAACCGACCGCTACCTGCGCTCCGGCTTCAACCTCGGCGGCCTTTCGCTCGATCTCCGGCCGCCGGCCGAGGCGAGCTCCTGGTTCAATTTCGCCACCCTGTCGGCGCTCGGTTTCGGCGGTTCCAGTCCCTACCAGCGGGCCGACTTTCGGATCGTGAAGCGCAAGCTCTACGATCTCGATGTGGCGTTTCGGCGCTTCAACTACTTCTTCGAGTGGCCGGGCTTCGCCCTCGGGCTGCACCCGGAGAACTCGGTCGGCCGCTGGTCCAGCGCCAGCCTGAAGCTGTTTCCCGAGCGCACCGCCCAGCTTCACTTCGGTTACCGCCGCAACCAGCAGTACGGCACTGCCTTCTCCACCGAGGCCCTGATTCTGGACACCTACCAGGTCTCTCAGCCGCGCCGGCTGGCCTCGGACGAGTTTTCGGTGGGGACCACGCTGAAACTGAGCCCCTTGCTGTTCACGCTCGAGCAGTCCTTCGTCCGCTTTCGCGACGACACGCAGGTCTTGCCCAACTCCCTCAATCCCGCCGGGCTGATCGGCAGCCGTTTGAGCGGGGGCCAGCGCGACACGCCGACCCGCATCCTGACCCCGCTCACCCGCGCCGTCGCCCGCTACGCTCGCGGCAGCGCATACGACGTGACCGCCCGCTACCTTTACAGCAACGCCGATCTGAAGCTGAACCGCTTCGATAACCTGCTGAACCGCGTCGGTACAGGCGGCCTGCCGGTTCGCCAGATCATTTCCTCATCGGGCGTGAGCGACAAGCCCACTCATGTCGCCGATCTCACCCAGACCATCGAGCTGACCGACAAGCTGACGCTGCATCACCAGTTCCACGTCAATACCTATACGCTCACCGGCTTTCTCGACACCTCGGGCGTCTTGCGCTTCCTGAGCGGGGGCGAGAGCAGGGGTCTGGACCTGCCGTTCGATGAGCGCGGCGGCACGGCGACCGAGTACAAGCTCGCCCGCAACGAGGTCGGCCTCGATTACTCGCTCTCGAAGAGCCTCTCGGTGCTCGGCGTGTGGCGATACAGCGACCGTCACCTCGGCTTCGCGCAGGATCCGGCTCCGAGCCCGAAGCCTCTGGTGACCATCACACACTCCGGCGCAGCGGGCGTGGCCTGGATCCCGGGTGCGAAAGCCCGCTTCCGCGCCGAGATCGAGAAGGGAACCTCCTCGACCGCCTTCAACCGCATCGAGCCGTTGTCTTTCCTCCGCGTCAAGCTGCGCGGGGAGCTCCGCCCCGTGGCGAAAGTCACTCTGTCCAGCGGCGCGGTCTTCGCCGATAACCGCAACGACACGCGCGGGGTGAACTACGATCTCGACGACCGCCAGGTTTCGGTGCAGGCGGCCTACGCGGCGTCGGAGCGGCTCGTCTTCAGCGGCGGATACAACTTCTACCGCGTCCGCAGCAGTGCCGACATCGTCTTCTTCACGTTCGCGCGGCTCACCGGCGGCCGCTCGCTTTACGAGACCGATACGCACGTGACCCACGCCGAGGCGCAGTTGCCCGTTGGGCCGCGCTTGAATCTCCGCCTGGGCTACCAGTTCCTCAAGGATGTGGGCGCTTCGTTCCCGCTGCGGCTTCACGCCCCGCGGGCCGGGCTCTCGCTGTTGCTCGGAAAGGGAATCTCGGCCGAGGCCGGCTGGCAGCACTACTCCTATAACGAGGCGGGACAGGCATTCTTGCCTGTCACCTCCGGCTACCGGGGCCATGAATTGACCAGCGGACTGAGGTTCAGTTTCTAGGGGACCGGCCAATGCGCGCGACTACGCTTCTGAGTCTTGGCTGGCTGGCGGCCCTGCCGCTTGGCGCTCAGCAGCCTTACACGGGCGCCGAAGCTTGTGCCCCCTGCCACGAGGATCATGTCCGCTGGGTGCGCGGCAGCGTGCACGAAAACACCGCCCTGCCCTCGGCCAAAGGGCAAGCCGTGCACGGCTGCGAGACCTGCCACGGCCCCGGCGCCAAGCACGTCGAGAACCCTTCGCTCGACACTATCATCACTTTCAGGAGGGAACCCGCGCCGGTGCGCTCCGGCCAGTGCCTGGCTTGCCATAACACTACCTCTGCCCGCCTGAACTTCCGCCGCGGCGACCACCACACGGCGAAGGTGGCCTGTGACGATTGCCACGGCGCCTCGCAGGCCTTTCACCGCATGCGCGGCGTAAGGGATGTGATGGCTCGCGCCGAGCCGGCCCTCTGCTTCGGGTGCCACGCCGAGCAACGCGCCGATTTCGCCCTGCCCTCGCGCCATCCGGTGCGCGACGGCATCATGCAGTGTTCGAGCTGCCACGACCAGCACGGCGGTTTCAGCCTGCGCCAGCTTCGCACCCGGGGAACGGAGACAGTCTGCAGCCGGTGTCACGAGGACAAGCAGGGGCCGTTCATCTTCGAGCATCCGGCCGGCCGGGCCGGCGATTGCGCTGCCTGCCACCGTCCGCACGGCAGCACGAATCCCAAGATGCTGACGCGCGCCCAGGTCCGCTTCCAGTGCCTGGAGTGCCACGCCAACACCACCGCGCGCCACGACCTCAGCCAGCCGCGCTATCAGCACTG
>JBBTDS010000473.1:0-13116 GCA_038060875.1 Acidobacteriota bacterium
GGAGCGCGCGCAAGCACAGGCCTGGGCGGCCTCGGCGCGCACGGCCATCATCACGGCCGCCCAAGACTGGCCGGCCGCGCACAACCAGCGCTACGGTCTGAGCGAGTGGGCGCCGCCGCCCGAGGGCGGGCAGTGGACGCTCTGGTACATCTGCAACCGGCACGGCGTCTACCTTCAGTACCAGGGGCCGGGGCGGAACGTCTGCCCGGTGGACGGGCAGAACTGGACCGGCTGGCCCTACGACCAGGTGATTTACACCCGCCGCCACAGCGAATCGGCCAGCGCGGCCCGCGACAACGGCCTCGCTTACCGGCTCACCGGCAACGCCGATTTCGCCCGCGCCGCCGCCCGCATCCTGCTCGCCTACGCGGATGCGTATTCCACCTACCCGATCAAAGACACCAACAACCGCCCCGACGCGCGCAGCGGAGCGCGAGTAACGGCACAGACGCTGGACGAATCCGGCTGGCTGATTCCGATGGCCTGGGCGTACGATCTGATCGCCGGCAGCGGCGCGCTCGACGCCGCCCAGCGCGCCCGCATCGAGCGGGACCTGCTGCGCGCCGCGGCCGCCGTCATCGCGCGGAACAACGCCGGCAAGAGCAACTGGCAATCGTGGCACAACGCGGCCTTCGGCGCGGTGGGCTTCGCGCTGGAAGACGCGGCGCTGATCGACCAGGCGATCGACGGCCCCGGCGGCTTCCGCTACCAGATGCGCGAGAGCATCTTCAGCGACGGCCTGTGGTACGAAGGCGCCTGGGGCTACCACTTCTACGCGCTCGACCCGCTCTGCCAGCTTGCCGAGATGGCCGCGCGCGGCGGCATCGACCTCTGGGCCGAGCGCCCGCTGCGCCGCATGTTCGAGGGCCCGCTGCTCGTCGCCCTGCCCGACGGTACTCTGCCCAACCTCAACGACAGCGGCAACGTCAGCCTCTATTCTTACGACCGCCTCTACGAGATGGCCTACGAGCGTTACGGCGATCCCTTGTTCGCCTCAGTGCTGGGCCGGCGCGCGCGCGGGCGGGAGGCGCTGTTCTGGGGCGCCGAGTCGCTGCCTGACGCCGTGCCGCCGCCGCTCGCGAGCGCGGTCTTCGAGGATTCCGGCAACGCCGTGCTGCGGGTGGCCGGCAATGACCACTACGTGGCCCTGAAGTTCGGCCCGCACGGCGGCGGCCACGGCCACTACGACAAGCTGAACTTCATCTCGTTCGCGCGGGGCGGCATCATGGCCGTCGATCCGGGAACGCAATCCTACGCCGCTTCGACGCACAACACCTGGGACAAGGTCACGGTGGCTCACAACACCGTCGTGGTCGATGAGCGCACGCAGGCCGAGGCCACCGGGCGGCTGTTGGCCTTCGCCGCGCTGCCCGCGGTGAGCGCGGTGCGGGCCGACGCCGGTCCGGCCTACCGGCAGGCGGGCCTGGAGCGCGCGCTGCTGCTGACTCCCGAGTACATCCTCGATGATTTCCGCGCCCGCTCCACCGACGGCGCCGCCCACCGCTTCGACTGGGTCTATCACAACTACGGCGCGGCTTCGACCGCGCTGCCCCTCGAACCGTACACCGCGTTCCCAAGCGCCAATGGCTACCAGCACCTCGGCGACGCTCGCGGCGCTGTCACCGCCGGCGATTGGCAGGTCGCCTTCGACATGAACCAGCTCGCCGGCCGCACTTACGGCAGCACCTGGCCCAGCGTCTCCGCGATCAAGGCCGGCTTTGAGTACTCGCGCGAGCAGGCGGCCTCGGGGAGCTTCTCGGGCAAGATGAGCTACGACTTCTCGGCCGCCGCCGGCTACATCCTGTTTCAGACGCCGCCGCTCGCCGGCCAGCCGCGCGAGGTCCCGCTGCGGCTGCGGGTCATGATTCACGGCGACGGCTCGGGGAACCGGCTGGCGCTCCGGCTCTATGACATCACCGACGAGCGGTTTGTCTACACCGTCGGGCCGGTGAACTGGAGAGGCTGGCGCGAAATCACCGCCTCGGATCCGGCGCGGTGGTCGCATTACCTCGGGAACAACGACGGCGTCTTCGACACGCCGGTGAAGACCGCGGCCGTCGAGCTGACCCACGTGGCCGGCGGGCCGGCTGAGAGCGCGCTCCACATCGATGACATCGCGCTGGAGTTCCCCGAGGCCGGTTGGGTCGAAGTCACCGGCTTCGAGATCCTGCTCCGCGGCCTCCGCCTGTGGATGCTGGGGGCGCCGGAGACCACCGTGGTGACCGGCAACGGGCTCGGCCCGAACATTTTGGTTCCGGTGCCGTTCGCCATGGCCCGCCGGCGCGGAACCGAGGCGCGCTTCGTCGCGCTGTTCGAGCCTTACGGAGAGGCGCCGTCGGTCACCGCATTCCGCGCCCTGCCGGACGGCTGGTTCCAGGTCAGCGCGGCGGGCTTCGACGACCGAGTCCAGCTCGACGCCGGCGGAGCGCTCCGCTTCGTTCGCCGCGCGAACGGCGCCCTCCGGCGGTTGGGCCTGGCCGGAGATACGCGCCTGGAGGCCGGCGGCCAGGTCCTGCTGGAACTGCCGGCCCCGCTGCCGGTCGAGGTGGACTACTCCGAGGACGGATCGAGCCTGGCGATCACGGTGGGCTCCGAGTGGACCGGCGAACTCCGCGTGCTGGCCCCGGCGGCGCGCGAGATCACGCTGAACGGCGCGCCGGTCAAGTTCCGCCGCGAGGGGGAGTACTGTTTGCTCTAAAATCTTATTCTTGACCCTCACATATCAGATCGCCCTTCTTCCCGGCGACGGCATCGGGCCTGAGGTCGTCGCCGAAGCCGTCAAGGTCCTGCGCGCCGTCGAGGTGCGGCTGGACGGCGTGCGCTTCGAGTTGGCCGAGCACGCCTGCGGCGCCGGTGAGTACCTGCGCAACGGCGAGCCGCTGCCGGCGGAGACCTTCGGAGCCTGCCGCGCCGCCGACGCCGTGCTGCTCGGCGCTATGGGCCTGCCCGACGTCCGCTGGCCCACCGGCACCGAGATCGCGCCGCAGCTTGACCTGCGCGAGAAGCTCGAGCTCTACTGCGGGCTGCGGCCCATACGCCTCTATCACCCGCAGGATTCCCCGCTCCGCGCCCCCGGCGCGATCGACTTCGCCATCGTGCGCGAGAACACCGAGGGGCTGTTCTCCTCGCGGCTGAGTGGGGCAGGCTCCCAGCCAGCCCAGGAAGCGACCGATACAATGCGCATCACCCGCCGCGGGGCCGAGCGCGTCTTCCGCGCCGCCTTCCGCCAGGCCGCGCGCCGCCGCCGCCTCGTCACCCTGGTGGACAAGGCCAATGTGCTGCCCTCGATGGTCTTTTTCCGCTCCGTCTTCGATGAGATCAGCCGGGAATTTCCGGACGTGCGCACCGAGAGGATTTACGTCGATGCCGCCAGCCTCTACCTCATCCTGCGGCCGCACACCTTTGACGTGATCGTGACTGAGAACATGTTCGGCGACATTCTCTCGGACCTCGCCGCCGGCCTGGTGGGCGGCATGGGCATGGCGCCCTCGGGGGACATCGGCGACCGCCACGCCGTTTTTCAGCCGTCGCACGGCTCGGCCCCGGACATCGCCGGCCGTGGCATCGCCAACCCCACCGCCACCATCCTTTCGGCGGCCATGATGCTGGAATGGCTCGATCACCCCGAGACGCGCCGCGGCGCCGGCCTGATCTACCGCGCGGTGGAGCGGATCTTCGCCGATCCGTCCCAGCGCACGCGCGACCTGGGCGGCGCGCTTTCCACGGTGGAAATGGGCGACCGCATCGTGGCGGCGGTGACGGCGTGAGGAACGGCTTCCGCATCTACGACGCCCACGCCCACCTGGGCGTGGCCCGCCACAGCGGGCGCACCGCCACCGCCGGGCAGTTGCTGGCTGCGATGGACCGCTCCGGCGTGGACCGCGCCCTGCTCATCCCGTTTCCGGTGGTCGAGGACTGCCGCGCCGCACATGACGAGATCGCCCGCGCCGTGAGCGCGCACCCGGACCGCTTCGCCGGCGCCGCATGCCTGGACCCCTTCCTGCCGGAGGCGGATTTCCGCGGCGAGATCCGCCGCTGTGCGGAAGACCTCGGCCTGGCGGCGCTCAAACTCCAGCCGCAATACCAGCCGCTCAACCCGATCTCGCCGCGCAGCGACTTCCTCTTCGAGACCGCGCTGGAGCACCGCCTCCCGCTCATCTGCCACACCGGAACCGGCGCGCCGTACGCGCTGCCGTCGCTGTTCATCCTGCCGGCCCGCAAGTTCCCCGATCTGCCGATCGTGCTGGCCCACGCCGGCGGGAGCGTCTATGTTGCCGAGGCCATCGTGGCGGCGTCGGTCTGCCCCAACATCTACCTGGAGCTCTCGTCGCTGATGCCGCACCACGTCCACGAGGTTCTGGCCCAGGTCCCCTCCTCGCGGCTGCTCGCCGGCTCCGACCTGCCGGAGAACCTCGAAACCGAGATGACCAAGATCCTCGACCTGGAGATCACGCCCGAGGCGAAGGCCGACATTCTGGGGAACACGGCGCGGCGGCTGTTCGACCCTGCTTCTCGTGTATCCTGGTAGCAGGGGGGGATGATGAGCGAACTGGCCGAACGACAATGCGTTCCTTGCCGTGGCGGCGTGCCGCCGCTCCAGGGGGAGGCTCTCAAGCAGTTGGCTGCACAGGTTCCCGGCTGGCAGATCGCGCGGGAACACCATCTGGAGAAGATCTTTACCTTCCCCGATTTCGTGCAGGCGCTGGCGTTCGTCAACCGCGTCGGCGAGCTGGCCGAACAGCAGGGGCATCATCCCGACCTGCTGCTCTCCTGGGGCCGCGTCGAGATTAAGATCTGGACCCACAAAATCGACGGGCTCACCGAAAGCGATTTCATCCTGGCGGCGAAGATCGACCGGCTGCCGGGCCCCTGATCAAAGCACTTCCAGAATCAGGCACTTCAGGTAGTGCGTCTCTGGCACCGTCAACAGAATGGGATGATCCTGGGCTTGCGTCCGCCGCTCCAGCACGCGCAACGTGCGGCGGGCGTCGAGCGACGCCTCGGCGATGATCTGGAGCAGCATCGCCTCGCTCACATGCTGCGAACAGGAGCAGGTGACCAGCATCCCCCCGGGCCCGAGCAGCCGCAGCGCCCGCAGGTTGATTTCCTTGTAGCCGCGCGCGGCCCCCTCCAGATCCCGGCGCGACTTGGCGAACGCCGGCGGATCCAGCACCACGGTGGAGAACTCTCGCCCGCCGGCCGCGTAGCCGGCCAGCAGATCGAAGACATCGGCCCTGCGGAAGTGAACGTTCTCGATCCCGTTGGCCTGCCGGTTGGCTTCGGCCAACTCCAGCGCCGCCTCCGAGCTGTCCACCGCCTCCACCGACTCGCACCGCGCGGCCAGGTGCAGCGCGAAGCCGCCGGCCGAGGTGAAACAGTCCAGCGCCCGCCCCTGGGCATGGCGAGCCGCGGCCACGTAATTCTCGCGCTGATCCAGGAACAAACCGGTCTTGTGCCCCGCGGCCAGATTGGCCTCGAAGTGCAGCCCGTTCATCTGAAACGCGACCCGCGCCGGCGTTTCGCCGTAGAGCGGCCCGGCCACCAGCGGCAATTCTTCCTTCGTGCGGACACCGGCGTCGTTGCGCTCGACAATCCCGCGGGGCGCGAGCAGCTCCACCAGGGCATCCACGATCTCCGCCTTGGCGCGCTCCATGCCCTGGCTGAGCGTCTGAACGACGAGATAGTCTCCGTAGCGGTCCACGATCAGCGCCGGGAGCAGGTCGCCTTCTCCGTGCACGAGCCGGTAGGCATCGCTCGCGGCGACTACGCGCCGGCGATGCGCGAGCGCGGCCGTCAGGCGCCGCAGGAAGAAATCCCGGTTGACCGGCTCAACCCTGGCGGTAAGCATCCGCAGGCAGATCTGCGAGGCGGAGCTGTAGTGCGCCACCCCGACGAGGCCTCCCTTGGGATCGACAACCTTGACCGCCTCGCCGCCCGCTGCCTGGCCGCGGTCGGTGACGTCGGAGGCGAAGATCCAGGGGTGGCCGGAGCGAACTCGGTCCGCTCCCTTGCGGCTGACGCGGACCACAGTCATGAGAGTGGACTCAGATCGGCCGGGGCAGCGCCAGCGCCTCCAGCCGCCGGATGCGCTGCTCCACCGGCGGGTGGGTCGAGAACAGCCGCAGCACGCCCCCGCCGCCGCCGAACGGCATCACGATGAACATGTGCGCGGTGGCCGGCGAGGCGTCCAGGGGGATGCGCCGCGACCAGCCGTCCAGCTTCCCCAGCGCCGCGGAGAGGCCGAACGGGTTGCCGGCGTACCGGGCGGCAGTGGCATCGGCGGCGTACTCCCGCGTGCGCGAAATGGCCATCTGAATCAGCACGGCCGCGATCGGGGCCACGATCAGCATTAACAGGCCGCCCAACGCGCCCCCGCTGTCCTCGTCCTCGTCGCGCCGGCCGCCGAACCAGTAGGCCATCCGCGCCACGAAGGTGATGGCGGCGGCGATGGTGGCCGCCACCGAGCTGATCAGGATGTCGCGGTTCTTGACGTGCCCCAGCTCATGAGCCAGCACGCCTTCCAGTTCGCGGTCGTCCAGCAGGTGCAGGATCCCCGCGGTGACGGCCACCGAGGCGTGCGCCGGGTTGCGGCCGGTGGCGAACGCGTTCGGCGAGTCCTCGGGGACCACCCACAGCCTCGGCGTCGGGATGCTCATCCGGTGGCAGAGGTTCTGAACCAGCGGAAATACGCGGCGGTAGACCTCGCGGTTGTCGGTTTCGTTCACCGGCTGGGCCGAGTACATCGCGAGCGCGATCTTGTCGGAAAAGAAGTAGCTCACGAAGTTCATCGCCACTGCCAGCGCCAGGCCGAGCCACAAGCCGTTGCGGCCCGCCAGCGCTTCGCCGCCCAACAGCAACAGGCCGCTCAGCGCGCCCAACAGCAACGCCGTCTTGAGACTGCTCACCTTTCGCTACCTCCCTAACCTCCATTCTGGCACACTTGCGTTCGGCGCCAGCCTCGTGGCGCACGCTTTAGCGCGTCAGGAAAGGCCAGTGCGGCGCCGGGCGGTAGCCGTACCTGGTGATGGCCAGGTAGACGAGGCCGGCGATGGCGGCCAGGATGACGAAGACCACGTAGAGCACCTGGCGCCACGGGAACCGCCGCTCTTCCCGATGCAAAACCAGCAGGTAGCTGGCAAAGACGCCCACGAAATACAGCAAGACCATCGGCACCGAGAAGAGCATCAGGTTGAAGACGTCCGGCGTGGGCGTGGCCAGCGCCGCCAGCAGCACGATAACCAGGATCGCGTAGCGGCTGTTCCGGATCAGGAAGCGCGGGGTGACGATGCGGAGCAGCGTCAGGAAAAAGACCAGTATCGGCAGCTCGAAGACCAGCCCGACGCCGAGGGTGACGTTGACGAACAGGTCGAAGTACTCGGTCACCGAGACAATCGGCTGGATGCGGATGTCCCGCCCGATGCCCAATAGGAAAGTCAGGCCGTAGCGGAAGGCGACGAAGTAGGCGAACAGGCCGCCCAGGATGAACAGGCCGGCCGAGCAGAGCACGAACGGCCCCGCCCAGTGGCGCTCGCGCCGGTACAAGCCCGGCGCAATGAACGCCCAAACCTGGTAGAGGACCCAGGGCGAAGCCAGGAAGATGGCCGTCAGCATCGGCAGCTTGATCCAGACGGTTTGGAAGACCTCCATCGGCGTGATTTGTGCCAGCCGTGGGTCTTTGACGCCAAGTTGCTGGAGCGCAGCGGTCGCCGGTTCGCTGACGATCAACCACAGGTCGTTGGCGAAGATGAGGCTCAGCAGGAAGGCAACGCCAATGCCGGCCAGGCACTTGAGTATCCGGGACCGCAGCTCCTCCAGATGATCGAGGAAAGACATCCGGAGCATCCGTCCCTCTTCCTGGTCCTCCTCAGCTTCCCCGGCTGGCGGCGCCGGCGGCGGCGCCGCCGGGGGCGCGGTTCCCTCAGCGCCGTCCACGGCGGTCGGGGGCGGCTCCTCGGGCGGAACTTCGGCCACCGCACCGGAGGTTGCCGGCTCGCCGTAGGAGTCGTCGCCGTAATAGTCCTCGGAGGGATTCGTGTCGTGCTCGGCGGGCGGCGTAGGACTGGTCTCGCCCTGCGCCTGGTCAGGATCCTGCGGTGATGCCATGCTGCGTTGGAACCGGTTTCAGCCTTTATCGCTCAGGCTTCGACAGCCGGCTTCTCGTCGGCGGGCTGCGCCAGGCCGGCGACGGCCGGCTCGCTGCTCGCCACGGCGCCTTCCGGGGCTGCTCCGGGTTCTGACTCAGCGCCCTCAGTTGCGGACGCGCTGGTGGTGGATGGACTGGCTGCGGCCGAATCGGCCGGCGCGGAACCCTCCCCGTTGCCGCCGGACGCGGAGCTCTCGCTCCCGCCGTCCCCATACGAGGAGTCGTAATTGTACTCGTAATCGTGGCCGGAAATCTCCTGCTGGTAGCTGCTGGTGACTTCCTTGAGCGACTCGCCTTCCCGCTCCAGGCTGCTCATCTCGCGGTCGAAGGTCGCCTTCAGATCGCTGGATGCGCGCCGGAACTCGGTCAGCGCTTTGCCGATGGTCTTCCCGAGCTCGGGAAGCTTTTTCGGACCGAAAACGAGCAGGGCAAGAATGAAGATGAAAACCGTTTCTTGCCAGCCCAGCGGACCCATCGCTTTACCTCCTTACGGTACTGAGCGGCTACCCGCCGTGGCGGCGCGCTGAGCGCACCGGCGGCGCGTCACCGCCCCCAGCAAACGGTCATTACGCTTGCTGGAGAGCCGCCACCTGCGGAGCATCAACATCATCATACCGAGTGCGCCGCGCCCGGTCAACCGCGGTAGGATAGGCGTCCCCGCCTGTCTCCCCTGACAGGCCAGCATGCCGGTCGTCAGTCCCCCGCCACCTTGGTGGCGTGCTCAAACAGGAAGCTGAGGGTCTTGTCGGTGCGGATACGCGAGGCGATGCGGCGCAGCCCGTCCTCTTTCTCCAGCCGCATGCGGGCGGCGGCCACCGGCTCCCGTTCCTGCTTGGCGATGCGCTGCACCTCGCGATCGACTTCCTCGTTGGTGGCGTAAAGACCCTCGCGCTCGGCGATCTTGTTCAGTATCAGCGAGGCCTTGACCTCGCGAAGGGCCCGCTCGCGCTGGGACTGCTTCACCCTGTCCCAGTCGAGCTTCAGCGTGCGCGGGTCGATGCCCTGGGCGGCCAGGCCGCGGAAGTGCTGCTCGACCAAAAGCTCGACCTGCCGCTCGATGTAAGCTTCCGGCACCGGGAAATCGTGGAGATCCACCAGCTTCTCCGCCAGCTTGTGCTTGGCCTCCTGCTGGGCGATGAACTGCCGTTCCGCGAACAGCGACCGGCGCACGGCTTCCCGCAGCTCTTCGAGGTTGAGGTAGTCGCCGACGTCCTGGGCGAACTCGTCGTCCAGCTCGGGCAGCTCCTTGCGCCGGATGGCCTTGAGCCGGGCGCGGAAGCGGACAGTCTTGCCGGCGAGCCGCGGCTGGCCGAAGTCCTCCGGGTAGGTGAGGTCGAATTCCTTCTCCTCGCCCGGAGACAGGCCGCGGAGATTGTCGCTGAAACCGCTCAGCGTGTCTTCGCCGCCGACATGCAATGTCAGCTCCTCCTGCTTGACCGGGGGATCGGCGCCGGCCAGGCTCTCCAGTGCGATCACCGCATGGTCGCCGTCGGCGGCCGGCCGCGGATCGACGCTCAGGTATTGGGCCTTCTGATCGCGGATCTCCTCCAGCCGCCGCGCCACGTCCTCCTCGCCGATCTCCGGATCCTGATACCGAACGCTTATCCCTTTGTACTCCCCCAGCTCGATCTCGGGCGCAATCTCGAACTCGGTCTTGAAGCGCAAAGGCTCGCCGGGGCGCAGATCGACCTCGCGGATGTCGGGCGTGCCGACGATGTTCAGGCCTTCGTCCTCGGCGCGCTTGAAGAGGTACTTGGGGACAAGCTCGTTGAGGACTTCCTGGCGGATGTCCTCTTCGAACCTCTTCTGGATTATACCGGCCGGCACCTTGCCGGGGCGGAATCCCGGCAGCCGGACCTTCTGCTGAATCTTAGCGACGGCGCGCGCGGTGGCCTGGGCGACCTGGTCGGCGGGGATGGAGAATTCGAGCGACTTCTTGATCTCTGGCATAGGCGCCGGGACCGGGCTAGGTCCCTTCCGACCAGCTTGCCAGATAACGCTCCTGCTCGGGGGAGAGCCGGTCGATCTTCACGCCCATGGATTCCAGCTTCATGCGGGCGACCTGCTTGTCGATCTCCTCGGGCACGGAGTAGACGCGCCTCTCCAGCGAGGTGTGGGTGTCGACCAGGTGCGCGACCGACAGCGCCTGGTTGGCGAAACTCATGTCCATCACCGAGGCGGGGTGGCCTTCGGCGGCGGTCAGGTTGATCAGGCGGCCTTCGCCGAGCACATAGACGCGCCGCCCGTCGCGCAGCGCGTACTCCTCGACGAACTCGCGCATCTGCCGGCGCGCCGAAGCCATCCGGTCGAGCGTCTCCAGATCGATCTCGACGTTGAAGTGGCCGGAGTTGCAGAGGATGGCCCCGTTCTTCAGCCGCTCGAAATGATCGCGGCCGAAGACGCTCTTATTGCCGGTCAGGGTGACGAACACATCGCCAACCTCGGCCGCCTCCAGGCTGGACATCACGCGGTAACCGTCCATCAGCGCCTCCAGCGCCTTGATCGGATCGACCTCGGTGATGATTACGTTGGCGCCCAGCCCGCGGGCGCGCATGGCCACGCCGCGGCCGCACCAGCCGTAGCCGGCCACCACGAAGTTGAGGCCGGCCATCAGGATGTTGGTGGCGCGGAGGATGCCGTCCACCGTGCTCTGCCCGGTGCCGTAGCGGTTGTCGAACAGGTGCTTGGTCATCGCGTCGTTGATGGCGATCACCGGGTAGCGCAGCACGCCCTCCTTGCTCATCGCCCGCAGCCGGATCACCCCGGTGGTGGTCTCCTCGGTGCCGCCGAGCACGCCCGCCAGCATCTCCTGCCGCTTGGTGTGCAGGATGGTGACCAGGTCGCAGCCGTCGTCCATGGTGATCTGCGGCTGGTGATCGATGGCGGCCGCGATGTGCGAGTAATACACCTCGTTGTTCTCGCCCTTGATGGCGTAAACCGGTATGGCGTAGTCGCGCACCAGGGTGGCGGCCACGTCGTCCTGGGTGGAGAGCGGGTTGGAAGCGCACACCACCGGCGAGGCGCCGCCGTCGCGCAGGGCGACCATGAGGTTGGCCGTCTCGGTGGTGACGTGCAGGCAGGCGGCGATGCGGATGCCGGCCAGCGGCTGGCTCTGGATGAACTGCTTGCGGATGGTCTGCAAGACCGGCATCGACTGGAAGGCCCACTCGACGCGGCGCTTGCCGAGATCGGCCAGCGAAAGGTCCTTGACGTCGCAGGCTACTGAGGTCTGTGGATTGGCTGACATGAATTCCTCGTGGCTAAACCGGCGCCACCGCAGCCGTCGCCGCCCGCGCTTCTTCCCGCAGCAGCGCGGCCTTGTCGGTGGCCTCCCAACTGAAGCTCTCTTCGGTGCGGCCGAAGTGGCCGAAGGCGGCCGTCTGGCGGTAGATGGGACGCCGCAGGCGCAAGTGGTCGATCATGCCCTTGGGCGTGAGCGGGAACAGCTCGCGGATGAGTGCCACGATCCGGTCTTCGCCGATCGCCCCGGTCCCGAAGGTGTTGACCGAGACCGAGACCGGCTCGGCCACGCCGATGGCGTAAGCCAGTTGCACCTCGCAGCGTTGCGCCAGCCCGGCGGCCACGATGTTCTTGGCGATGTAGCGGGCCATGTAGCAGGCGGAGCGGTCCACCTTGCTGGGGTCCTTGCCCGAGAAGGAGCCGCCGCCGTGCCGCCCCATGCCGCCGTAAGTGTCCACTATGATCTTGCGCCCGGTGAGCCCGGTGTCCCCGTGCGGGCCGCCGATCACGAACCGCCCGGTGGGATTGATGTGATAGTGCGTGCCCGCGTCCACCGTTTCCGGCGGGATCACCGCCTCGATGATGTGCCGGCGCACTTGTTCGCGCAGCGCCGGGGTGGAGATGGCGTCACTGTGCTGGGTGGAGACCACCACCGCGTCGATGCGCCGCGGCAGGCCGTCCACGTATTCGACGCTGACCTGCGATTTGCCGTCCGGCCGCAGGAAGTCCACGATGCCGGCCCGGCGCGCCTCGCTCAGCCGTCGCACCAGCTTGTGCGCCAGCATGATCGGCAGCGGCATCAACTCCGGCGTCTCGTCGCAGGCGTAGCCGAACATCAGCCCCTGGTCGCCGGCGCCGCCGGTGTCAACCCCCATGGCGATATCGGGCGATTGCCGCTGCACCATGTTGATGACGCCGCAGGTCGCGCTGTCGAAGCCGAAGGCGGCGTCGGTGTAGCCGATGTCGCGGATCGTCTCCCGCGCCACCCTGGAGACGTCCAGGTGGGCGGTGGTGGTGATTTCACCGGCCACCACGCAGACGCCGGTGGTCACCAGTACCTCGCAGGCTACGCGGCCGGCCGGATCCTCCCGCAGGACCCCGTCCAGCACGGCGTCGGAGATCTGGTCGGCAATCTTGTCCGGATGGCCCTCCGTCACCGACTCCGAGGTGAAGATATGACCGCGACTGGCTGACACTGAGTGTCCCTCCTGGCAAAAATCTTGATCCGGGCCCCGCCCGGCCGGCCGGAAACCACCTCGCCTCTGAAACTCCGGGGGTAACTCAAAGTGTATCGGACCGGGCGGGACTTGGTCAATTGCTCACCGCCCCCAGACCACCCGGACCTGGTAGAGCTCGCGGCCGGCCGCCTGGTCCTCGATGCGCAGACGTACCGCGTAGCCGTTGGCGCTGCTGGGCTTTTCGAGCAGGGCGACCGAGCCGCGGCCGCGCAGTTTGGAGATGGTCACGGCCAGCTCGGCTTGCGGCAACGGCTCGGTGCAGGCTGACCCGGCATCGCTCGGCGGGGAGCCGCGCCGCACCTGGTAGCTGAGCGTGCCGCCCTGCAAGAGAAACTCGGTCAAGTGATCGACCCACACACGCAGATCGCACCCTGGGCCCTCGAAGCCCGCCACTTCCGGCGCCTGGCGGACGGCCAACGCGCCACGCCCGGAGGTATCCCCCGCCCGCGGAGCCGCCGCTTCCGGCTTCGGCCCGGCCCGCTGGTGCAAGGCCAC
>JBBTDS010000474.1:0-8153 GCA_038060875.1 Acidobacteriota bacterium
GTGCTTCGCCAGTCTATGGTCGGGTTAACCTCGCCGGTAGTCCGGATGAAAGTCCCTGGGGCGATCACCGTCACCGTGCCACCGCCGCTGCCGCTCTGGCTTTCGCCCGCGTACGGAGAGCCGTTGGCGGCCGAAGACAGCACGATGCCCTCGCCGCCGTTGACCACCGAGCTGCCGCCGCCGATGAGGTCCGCCCCCGTGTCTCCGATGCCGGACGGTAAGGTCTCGTGTTCCCGGTTCAGCAGAATCAGCGAGCCGAACACATCCCCGTCGGTCACCGCCGCCGTGGCGCGCGCGCCCACCCCGCCTTCGGTGTTGCCTAAGATGGCCGAGAAAAGTTGCGGGATGCGCTGCGACACCCGCGCCGTCACCCAGTAGTAGACCGAAAGGCCGGGAACCGTCGGCGGCGAGGTCTTGGTGGTCCCGTTCCAGGCGGCGGCTTCCAGGGTCACCGTCTGGCGCCCCTGGGTCACAAAGCCGTTGGCCTGGGCGTACAGGCAGCCGTAGTTCAGGTTGTCGGTGGGCGGGCCGGGGATCGGCGGCACGCAGGACCGCGTCGAACAACCCAAGTCGGTGGCGCCACAGGAGTACTTCGATGCGGTATCACCTTCCTGGGCCAGCGCCTGGTGGGCAGCCGCCAGCGCGGCCGCGTCGGCCGCCGCCTGAGCCGATTTCTTGGTGAAGTAGCCGATGCCCAGGTCTACGGCGAGGCCGAGCATCCCGCACAACACGAACAGCGACAGGGTGGTCATCACCAGCACCTGCCCGCCCGAACGTCGTTCAAGCCTTCTCATGTCCGGTTCCTCAAAACTGGATCTCCTCGACCGCGGTGGCCGGGAAAATAAAAGCAGGAAAGGTCTGACCCCTTCCCACACCCGGCCAGAACATGGCGATGGCCGAGCGGAAGGGGTAGCTGGCGGCGATGCCCAGTTGCACACCCGGCATGTTCATCCCATCCGGCGGCCACTGTTCGGTGCTGCTGAGGCACTCGCTCAGCCGGCAGCGCCTGGTCAGATACTTGTTGCCGATGCCGGCGGTCAGGATGAGCGAGAACTCGGCTGGATCCATCCCGATGGCCATTTGCCGGATCCGGGTCGCTGTTTCGCCCATGGTGGGAGTTCTCTTGGCGTTTTTCACGTACATGCCGCCCTTGACGGCCGCGTAGCGGGTGCCTTCCTTGGTCGCGAAGGCCAGCGTCTCGTAGATCCACATGCCGCGGGCCATCTCGAAGGTCGAGATCAGCACAAACAGCAGCGGGATGCCGACGAGCGTGAACTCGATCGTCGAAGCGCCGCGCTCTTTGTGTGTCCGGCCCGCCATGCTCAGCCCTCCCCGATCCGCATCACCACCACCCGCGTGATGGTCATCCGCCCGGCCATAAACGGAAGCGGGACCAGCGGTATGGTCCGGTACACCACCGTGACCCGCGAGGCCGGCTCGCCGTCGGCCCCGATGACGGCGCTGGCATCCACGGCCACCGGCTTGGTGTCGGTGATCTGCTTCCCCGAGGTCGGACAGGGGCGGGTCAGATTCTTGGCGTTCGGCAGGGCGGCCATCTCGCCCAGCACGAAGATGCAAGCCGCCTCGTCGTCGGCGGCCGCATCCGGGTAGGCGGAGGTCACCAGCGCCGCCGCCCGGGCCGCGTTCTGGGTGGCGATGAGCGCATAGCCGTAGAAGCCGAAGTCCAGCACTCCGGCAAACAGCAGGAAGATCCAGGGAATTAGCAGAGAGATCTCGACCACCGCCGTGCCGCGTTCGCCGATGCGTGTCCCGATTCTTTTCCGCATGCGCTTGCCTCCCGGCGCCTACATCAACAGATCCCGCAGCTCCTGCTGGCTTCCGATCGCGGCCAGCATCTGCGCGCCGTAATCCCGGAATTGCATCTGATTTATCTGAAAAGCCACCAGCGGGCCGCCGATTCTCGGCTGGATTACCCGGACCGCGGTCACCTGGCAGGAGATGCACTTGCGTCCGAAGGCCTGGCTGGTCGGCAGCTCGATCTCCAGGTTCAGCGGCTCCCCGACGGCGGGCAGCTTGGCGGCCACCCGCGGATTCCAAAAGACCAAAATGCCCCGGCGGCTCATGTTTTCGGTCACTCCGACCAGAAATCGCGCCCTGCCGCCCAACGACGAGACGTGACAAGGCAAACGGACTTCCACCCGCGGATCATCGCGCCTGTCCATCATTACTTGGATATGCTTTTTTCGGGCCGGCTTCAAGATTGTAAATGGATGATATGGTTTTGTTCTCCGAGGTTAATAGTAGAAAAGGAGCCGATTTTTGTTGAAATTAGCGGATTGCGGGTCCATTACTCACAGGGAACGGCTCCGGCACGGGCCGGTTCGTAAACCGGCTCGCCAACCCGGCGGTTCGCCCCGCTGCCGGAGTAGTAAAACAGTCCTGGTAGTACCGTTTGAAACGTAGTGAATTAAATTTGTTTTGTTTTTAGGGACAACGGTGCTATGCTGTTCGATACCGGGGGTGTTAACGCGGACAGACCGCGGCGCAACCTCCGGGAGGCCGGTTCGCGCGGGGCGGATTTTAGCCGTGGGGGGAGATAGTGCATATGGCGCGGGTAGCGTTGTTTACTGACGAGCCGGTTCTTGCCAAAGGCTTCATCTGTACGCTGTCAGCCGGGGCCGGTCTCGATCTGGTTTCGGTCTGCGGCAGCGCCGCCGAGCTGGCCGATCTGCTGCGGACCGAGGAACCGGAGGTGCTGCTCATCGATCTGACGCCCGACGTGACCTTCGGGCTGCTCACCCAGCTCCACCGCGATGCGCCGGCCTGCCGGCTGGTGCTGTGGACGCGGGCCATCTCGACCGAGCTGGCCTATCAGGTGATGGAATTGGGGGTGCGCGGCATCCTGCGCAAGACGCTGCCGCCCGAGCTGGTGATCAAGTGCCTGGGAAAGGTGGCCGAAGGGGAACTCTGGTTCGACAAGAGCCTCACCGCCAGTTTCCTGTCCGCCCGCACGGTGGCCCTGACCAACCGCGAGAGCCAGCTCGTCAGCCTGCTCTCCCAGGGGCTCAAGAACAAGGAGATCGCCACCGCGCTGACGATCTCGGAAGGCACGGTGAAGGTCTATCTCTCGCGGCTCTTCCAGAAAGTGGGCGTCAAGGACCGCTTTGAGCTGGCGCTGTACGGCCTGAGGAACCTGCAAAACGTGACCGCCGGGGCGTACGAGCTGAAGGGAAAGACGGGAATGCCGGTCGGACCGGCGAAATTGCAGCCGCTGCGTTCACTAGTGCTCGAGAAATTCCATCCCGCTAGCGAGAAATTCGGCGGCCAACACGAAAAATCGGCCAGCCAGCTCTCGTTTTGGGATGCCAGGTCCTGAACCGTCGCTCGGGGAACAACGGTAGCGGCCATGTTTGCCGAATGGGCCATCGCTTCAGCTCTGGGCTCGCCTAAGCCGAGGGCGCCGGCCGGGGGGCCTCACTTCGCCACGCTCACGCTGCCGGCTCCGGCGCGCTGGCGCAGTTTCCTGGCCTCGCTGGCCCTTCACGGGGCCGCCCTGGCGCTGCTGGCGCCGGTGAGCGAGTTTGTCTCCGCCGTCAGCCCGGAAGGATGGATCCGGCGCGCGAGGCTCATCCCGCCGGTTGAGATCCGCGTCCCGGAGCGCCTCTACCTGGCCACGCCCGGAGGGAACCGGCGACTGCCGCGGCTGAGGAAGGCGGTGGCGCGGTCCCGCCCGCTGCCCCGGACGGCGCTGGAACCGGCGGCCGGTCAGCGGCGCCTGCGCCGCTTCGAGTTGCCGCCCCTGCCGGTTCGCAAGTCCGATCTGACGCTTCTCCAGCCCGAGTTTCCGCTCGACCTGCCGGTGCTGAGCGACGTCCGGCTTCCGCAAGTCTTCTTCTGGGCGCCGGTGCCGATGACGCCCGCCGCCCGGATTCGCAGACCGTTCATCCTGCCTGGCCACTCCGAGCCCTTTGCCCAGGCGCCCCGGATGGATGCCCTGCCCCAACTGGAGGCGCCGAACTGGGAGACGGCGGCGGCCTTGCTGCGGGTTGCCTCCGCACTGAAGGGACCTCAGGACTGGCTGCTGGCCCCGGCCACGAGCATGCCGGTCAGGATGCTCCAGCCCGATCCGCTGCCACCGCCCAAGACGCACGTGGCCATTGACCGTTCGCTGGGGGATCCGACCGCCATACTGGCCCTCACCAGCAGCCCCAAGCCACTGCGGGAGGAACTGCTGGTGCCGCCAGGCAACCAGTTGGGCGTGCTGCCGGACGGGTTCGCAACGGTGGAACGCGCGGGCACGGCGGAACGTGCAGGCGCAGCGGAGCGTGCCGCCACGATGGCCAAGCCCCCCGCCGAGGAGCCGGCGCCAAGCTCCGTGGCCAGATCCAGCGCCCCTGCCAGCGGCGCCACCGGCCGGGGGGTCGAAGCCGCTCCGGCGGCCGCCGAGAGCCGGGTCGAGACGGCAGCCACGCCTGCCGAAGCAGTCCCGGCCGCCGGCAACCGCGGCGAGCCCGAAGCGGCGCCTCCTACCGCTCTGCCCGCGGGAACGGTCCAGGTAGTGCACCCCACTAACGGGGTCTTTGAGGTAGTCGTGGTGCACCCCTCGGCAGCCGACGGCCCCTTCGAATCCAGCGGCGCGCTGTCGGGAAGACCGGTCTATTCGGTGTTCCTGCAAGTCGGCGCCCCCAAGGAGTGGATCCTGCAATACTGCATCCCCGGCGAGGAGAGCCAGGATACCACCGTCGCCGGCGGCGTGGTGCGCCTGGGCAATCCGGCGCCGCTCACAGCTCCCTACCCGCGCGTGACCTACCTGCCAGTGCTCCAGGCCCGCCCCGGCGCCCACCTGATGATCCATGGTTTCCTCGACCCGGTGGGACATTTCGGCGGCCTGGAGGTCTTGGGAGCCGCCGACCAGGAAGAGGGCAAGGCCGTCCTCCCCGTGCTGGAACGTTGGGAGTTCCGCCCCGCCCTGCGCGACGGGGCGCCGGTTCGCGTTGAGATCCTGCTGGCCATCCCGCGGTGGTAGCAGGTTGCCGAAAAAGCCCTTGGGCAAGCTGAAGCTCGCCCCACAGGGCAGCCGCTGCACTATGCTGTAAGTTGGCTGAGCCGGTTGCGCCTCTTCCCACCGCCGTAGCGGAACGATCCTGGCCGGAGCTGTTCCGCGCCCTGCGGCACCGCAACTTCCGCCTCTTTGTCTTCGGGCAGATCGTCTCACTGGTCGGCACCTGGATGCAGAGCGTGGCCCAGAGCTGGCTGGTCTACCGGCTGACGCGCTCGGAGTGGCTGCTGGGGATGACCTGGTTCTGCACGCACATCCCCATCTTCGTGCTGGGACCGTTGGGCGGGCTGGCCGCCGATCGCTACTCGCGGCACCGCATTGTCATCGTGACCCAGACGCTGGCCATGCTCCAGGCGGCCGCACTGGCGGCGCTGACCCTCAGCGGGCGCATCGAGATCTGGCACGTGCTGGCGCTGGCCCTGCTGCTGGGCACGGTGAACGCCTTCGACATGCCGGGACGCCAGTCGCTGCTGATCCACCTGGCGGGAAAAGAGGACCTGCTGAACGCGATCTCGCTGAATTCGGCGGTCTTCAATGCCGCCCGCATGGTCGGCCCGGCGGTGGCCGGCGTGCTGGTGGCGCGGCTGGGCGAGGGCGCCTGCTTCGCGCTGAACGGGCTGAGCTTCCTGGCCGTGATCGGCAGCCTGCTGGCCGTGCGGCTGCCGGGGTTGCGGCACTCCCCGCCGGAATCGCCTTGGGCGCACCTGATCGACGGCTTCCGCTACGTGCACCGCTCGCTGCCGGTGCGTACGCTGCTGGCAATGATGGGCGCGGCCAACCTGGCGGGCTGGCCGGCGCTGGTGCTGATGCCGTTCTTCGCCGACGAAATCTTCCACCGCGGCTCGCAGGGGCTGGGATTCCTGATGGGCGCCATGGGCATCGGCGCCGTGGTGGGAACGCTCTGGCTGGCCGGGCGCGGCCGCACCGAGGGGCTGACCGGAGTGATCTTCCTCGGCGCGCTGATGCTGGGCGCCAGCTTCGTGGTGTTTGCGCTCTCTCCTTCCTATTACCTGTGCCTGGCGCTGATGCCGCTGGTCGGCTTCAGCGTAATGCGGCAGAACGCCTCGGCCAACACGCTTATCCAGACGCTGATCCCGGACGAATACCGCGGGCGCACGATGGCGCTGTACGCCATGATGGTGGTCGGGCTGGGACCATTCGGCGCCCTGGCCGCGGGGGCGCTGGCCCAGCAGGTGGGCGCGCGGACCACCGTGTTGTGCGGCGGGCTGCTCTGCCTGGCGGTGGCCGCCTGGTTCCGTCTCCGGAGCCGCATGTTCGAGGCGCTGGCCGCGGTCGTCCTGCTGCTGGCCGTCCCGGCCGGAGCCGCCGCGCAGCCGGCCTCCGATACGCCGGCGGGGATGGCCGAGGTCATGCGCGAGCTGGAGCGGATCTCCGGCCTCCGGCAGCGCCGCCCGATCCAGCCGGACCGCATCGCCAAAGCCCAGGTGAAAGCCTTCCTGGAGGAACGGGTCAAGGAGGCGCTGAAGCCCGAGGAGATCCGTGCCGAGGAGCTGGTGCTGAAGAAGTTCGGCTTTGTGCCGCGGGATTTCGATCTGAAAAAGACGACGATCGACCTGCTCACCGAGCAGGCGGCGGCCTTCTACGATTTCCGGAAGAAGAAGCTGGTCCTGATCGAGAGCGCCGGCGGAGAATTTCAGCACGCGGCGCTGGTGCATGAGCTGGCGCACGCGCTGGCCGATCAGAATTTCAACCTGCGCAGGTTCATCGAGCGCGGCAGCCAGAGCGACGACGGCGCGCTGGCGCGGCTGGCGGTCATGGAGGGGCAAGCGAGCTGGCTGACTTCGGAGTACCAGGCGCGGCGCGCCGGGCAGTCGCTGAAGGATTCGCCGGCGCTGGTGAAGATGATGAGCCGGGCGTCCGAGCTCTCCGCCGGGCAGTTCCCGGTCTTCGAGCGCGCGCCGCTCTACCTGCGCGAGACGCTGGTATTCCCCTACACGCAGGGCATGGCGTTCCAGCACGCGGTGTTCGAGAAGATGGGGCCGGCCGCCTTCCGCGAGGTCTTCCTCCACCCGCCGGCGACGACTCAGGAGATCCTGCACCCGGAAAAGTACCGGGCCGGGTTCGCACGCGCCTCCCCGCCGCTGCCCTCGCCGGCGCTGGGCCGCGGCTTCCGCGAGCTGATCTCCGGCACCATCGGCGAGCTGGACCATGCCATCCTGCTCCGCCAGTACGCAGGCAAGGAGGGATCGGAAGCCGTCGCGCCGCACTGGAGGGGCGGCAGCTACAAGCTATGGGAGCGGAAGCGGGATGGCCGGCTGGTGCTGGCCTATGCCGTCGAATGGGACGAAGCTTCGATCGCAGAGAAATACTTCCGGCTCTACCAGCGGGTGCTGAAGGGCAAGTGGAAAGGGATGGAAGCGGCCTCCGAAGGCGGCGACGCGCTAACCGGGCAGGGTGATGACGGCTGGTTTCTCCTGGGCCGGCAAGGCGCGCGGGTGACCAGTCTGGAGGGGCTGGAATCTGCGCCGAAGGCTCTGGTAAACCGGTGACGCCGGCGCTATCATGAAGCCACGAAGGAACCGGCTATGCCGAAGAAGGGACCAGTGAAGGCCGAGGGGGCTCGGAGGCGTGGTCCCAAGCCCCGCCCGCCGGAGGAGGAGGGCAGTCAGCCACTCGCGGTGCAGGCCACGGCCGCACCGCAGGCCGCGAAGCCGTTTCCGGTGGTCGGCATCGGCGCCTCGGCCGGCGGGCTGGAGGCATTCACCTTACTGCTGCGGCGCCTGCCCGCCGACACCGGCATGGCCTTCGTGCTGGTGCAGCACCTCGATCCCAAGCACGAGAGCATGCTGGCCGCACTGCTCGCCAAGACGAGCGCCATGCCGCTGGCCGAGGTCAAGGACGGCATGGCGGTCCAGCCCAACCACGTCTACGTGATCCCGCCCAACGCCGACATGGTGATCACGGACGGCGTCTTGCGGCTGACCCCGCGCTCGACCACGCGCGGCCTGCACATGCCGATCGACCACTTCCTCCGCTCGCTGGCCGAGGAAAAGAAGTCCAGGGCGATCGGGGTGATTCTGTCCGGCAGTTCCTCGGACGGCGCGCTCGGCCTGGCGGCCATCAAGGCCGAGGGAGGCATCACCTTCGCCCAGGACGAGGAGTCGGCTAAGTA
>JBBTDS010000475.1:0-2082 GCA_038060875.1 Acidobacteriota bacterium
GATGGGTCTGTGCGAGTGGGCGGCGGACGGAATGAACACACTTTGGCCGTAGTTGTCCCACCCGGCTTCGCCTGGTAAGTGATCGGAATGGAGAAGTAGCAGACGGCGCCAGGTTGCCAATCAGCCCGGCTCAAGCGCGGCGAGCACTTGAGCAAACAGTGCGGCGCGGGGATAAGTTTCCGACAGCGACACCCAAATCTTTCGCACCGTCACCCGGATCTGCGCGCCGATCTTGAGTAACTTCAGCCGGATGGTTCCACACTGCGCTTTCTCCAACTCGGTGCCCGCCAGTGCCGTCCGCCGCAACGTCTGCAGCAGCACATAGGCAATCGAAGAGAAGTACAGCCGCAATTGATTCGACCACATCTTGCCCGTGCTGGTACGGTCGGCAAAGAGATCCAACTGCTGCTCCTTGATGCGATTCTCCGCACACTCGCCGCGGGCGCAATACCCCTTCTCATACAACTCCTGCGCCGCCATTTGCTGTTTGGACAACGAAGTCACTACGAAGCGGGGATTGGCGCCTTTGGCGATGTGCTCGGCCTTGGCAATCACCCGCCGCTGGCGGCTCCAGGTTTCCTGGGTCGCATAGAAGAATTCGGTGAACACACGGGCGGGCGCTTGGCTTTGCTCGTATTGCTTCTCCGCTTGCGCCATCTCCGGCTCGATCTGTTTCTTCAACCGCGGATTCTGCGCCAGCCCGAAAATGTAGTCCATTCCCTCGCGCTCGCACCATGCCATCAACTTCTCGCGGCAGAAACCGCCGTCGCCTCGCAACAGAATCTTCACCGCGGGCCAGCGCTGACGAATGCGCGCCACCACCGGCTCCAACTCCTCCACCGAATCGGCCGAAGCATCGATATTGGACATCCGCAGGCGCGCGCACAATAGATGCTCTCCGCAAAACACGTACAGCGGCAGATAGCAGTAATCTCCATAATAACCATGATAGAAGCGCCCTTCCTGCCCGCCGTACACCACATCGTCGGTGGCGTCCATATCCAGAACGATCTGCTCGGGAGCTTGCTCATGCGCTTCCAAAAACAGATCCGCCAGCAGCGCATCGATGCTCTCGGGGTCGGCCACAATCTTCTTGGTCTCCGGCTTGCCCGACTCTTTCTGACGGGGACTGCCGTCATAGTCCGGCGCCGTCAACTCCAGCCGGTTCAGCGTACTCTTGCCTGCCAAAGCTTTGCCGCGGTCTTGTTCGCGCCGCCGTTGTTCGCCTTTTACGTCATCCTTGCCGAGCGCCACGGCGAGCATCGGATCGCTCCGCAATTCGTCATGATCATTGAGATCTTCATAGCCCAGCGCCAAGCCAAACACACGCTGCGAGATCAGATCCAACAGCGGGTGCTCGATCTGATCGGATTTGCGGTAGTCCTCGAAACAGGCGGCGAACCGCCGCACTATCGCGGTTTTCTCTTCCAGCTTCTTCAATATCAACGCTCCGCCATCGGAGGTGATGGCGCCCCCATCGAAGCGCCAAACCAGTTCCCGTCCGCCCAGGTTCTGGGGCGTCCCCTGCGGCAGGGCGAGGGGGTTGAAGCGTTTCGGAGTTTCCAGTGGCGTGATGATCAGTCCCATGCCAGTGAAGACGCGGGGCGCGCGGCGGAGGTAACATCTTTATGCGAAAAGGTTTTGAAAAAGATTGCTTTGCGCGAAATACTACGGTAGTATTACTGTAGTGTAGAGAACCGGTAGCAGTCATGCCCTCAAGACAAGCACCCCGCGCGGTTGCTCTTCGCGCCCAGGCCCAACGCTTCCGCCAGGCCAGGCGGGAACTCCTCCAACTCGAGTACTTTTTGAAAGGCACCGTCTTGAAGCGGATGATGAAGTGCGGACGACCGCAATGCGCCTGCCACCACGATCCAGCCAAACGCCACGGCCCCTACTTCGAATGGACGTACAAGGCCAACGGCAAGACCGTCAACGTAAAGCTCACCGCGGAATCGGCGCTGCTCTATAAAGCCGCCACCAAGCAGCAGCGGAAACTCAAGGCTATTCTGGCCAGACTGGAGCGACTGTCGCGAACCGCGCTGGCGGGTTTGGCAAAGCAAGCCGAGGGTGGCGACTGATCCG
>JBBTDS010000476.1:0-1428 GCA_038060875.1 Acidobacteriota bacterium
GGACTAAACCTTAGACGGCACGCGACCAATCCCATATGGAACTACACCATCACTCCGCGAGGGAATGCCCGCAAAAAGTAAACTTTATTGTGTGGTGACCCCTTATTGCTGGATCGGGCGGAAGAAAGCCTACATGGAAGACGAGGAGTGGGGGGCCTACAATGCGCCCGGCAACGGTATGGTCACGGCGGCGCCTCAGGCCAAGGGTCTGGACCTGATGACCGCTCTGCTGGAACGGCACGAGCCGGATCTCGTCATGACGCACGTGCTGTTCGACCGGAATCCGGAGCACGGGCAAACGGGCGACCTGGTCTACCGCGCCTTCAAGAGAGCCACAGCCGGCGGCGCCCGCCTCGGGCAGGTTTGGATGGCGGTTGGCCGCCGGCTACAATACCTGGACCGGGTCCGGATCGATCCCGACATCTCAGTGGATGTCACCGATTCCCAGCCGCTGAACTGGCAAGCGCTGCTGCGGCACAGGAGTCAGAACACTCAGAATCTCACCGGGCTCCAACCTCAACCCGGCCGGAGACGCTATGAGCATTTCATGGTTGTTTTGGACAACACGAAGCGCCGGTAGGAGACGGTTCAGCGGGAAGGCGGGCGTTCCGGGATGGCTCGTGCTGGGCTTGCTTTTGGCTTGCCCGGCGCGACCCGGCGGGCCGGCCCAGTTCAGCCTCGTGGCCGAGTGGGGAGAGTATGGGACGAAGCAGGGGCAATTCAAGTATCCCTGCATGGTGGCGGTGGACGGTTCTTCTACCGTCTACGTGGTTGACCAGCATAACCACCGCGTCCAGAAGTTCAACTCCGATGGCCGCTTCCTCCTTTCCTGGGGGACATTCGGCGAGGGCCCGGGGCAGTTCAATTATCCCTTCGGCATCGCGGTTGATTCGCGCGGCGCCGTGTACGTCTCCGACATGAACAATCACCGCGTGGGGAAGTTCTCCCCCGATGGTCAGCTTCTCAGGACGGCCGGCGGCTACGGCGCGGGCCACGGCCAATTCAAGCATCCCTACGGCCTGGCGATCGACGAGCGGGACCTGCTGTACGTGATCGACAGCCTGAACTATCGCGTGCAGAAGCTCGACCAGGACCTGGGTTTCGTGGCCGCCTGGGGCTCGGAGGCATCCATCGGCGTCAAGATCTACATGCCCCACGAGATCGCCATCGGGCGCGAAGGCAGCGTGATCTTGAGCGACCGCCAGAACCACCGTATCTCCGTGTTCCGCCCCGACGGCAAGCTGGTGAAGCGCTTCGGCGGCTACGGCGAGGGCCCCGAGGCTCCCGGCGGGCGCTTCAGCGAGCCGCACGGCGTGGCGGTGGGCCCGGATGGCTCGATCTATGTCTGCGACCGCTACAACTTCCGGGTGCTGTATAGTGGTCCCCAGAATTCAGACCAACCAATAAGCTAAGATTTGGGCGGAGTCG
>JBBTDS010000477.1:0-2941 GCA_038060875.1 Acidobacteriota bacterium
CAGGCCGGCGATGCGCAGCACGATGTGCTCCGCTTTCCACTCGCCGGGCCGGAAGCCGAGCAGTTGAAACTCGATCGGCAGCCGGTCGCCAAAGTGGCGCACGCACGCATTCACGCCGCGGGCAAAGGCTTCGGCGATGGCGCGTGTGTCGGGCGCGTAGCTCTCCCATTCGGCCTTCATGTCGCCGCGGTAGCGGACCAGCCGTGCGAAGCGATCGCGCTCGATGTAGGCGGTCCCGAGAACCTCGGCCAGTTCGCCCGCCCCGGTCCGGCGCCATATCTCGATCTGGTAGAGGCGGTCCTGGGCGGCCACGAATCCCTGGGCCAAGAACAAATCGGCCGCCGTGCGGGCGTAAATGTGGGGAACGCCCCACTGGTCCCGCAGCACCTCGACCGGCTGCGAGAGCCCGCGCACGGCGATGCGCCCCTCCAGTTGGGCCAGGCCCGTCGCGACCGGCTGGCCGGGAACGGACGACGCGAGCCACAGCAGGCAGAGCAACAACCCCTTAGATGTCGTGAACATGTTTTTGTGCCGCTTGATGCAGTTCCTCAACCAGCGTCCGTGTGAAATCCTCGCCGCGCACGATGCGGCTGGCGCGGATGTAAGGGTTCATCACGCAGGCCCGCAGGATGGTCACGCCCTCGCGTTCGTATTCGGCACGGGCGGAGGGCGAAAGCCCGCACCGCTCGAAGAAGCTGAACAGGCCTTCGGCCGGGTACTCCGGCGGCTGCATCCGGGTGTGCGTGAGGAAGAAGGACTGCCCGTAGCTGTACTCGCGCTCGCCCAGCTCCGAGAGGATGGTGAAGTCCTTGTAGACCAGCTCGGTCAACCGGTTGAGCGCAGCGAGCGAGTGCGAGCCTTTCTTCTTGACAACGAAGCAAACGATGTTGGTGTCGGGCTGCTCGGGGGTCAGCGGAACAAACTCCGTCGGGTGGTCCTTGCCGCCCGCGAGAGTGTCCCAGCGGGTCAGCCATTCATATAGCTCGCGCGCCGCCAGCACCGACTCCTTGACAATCAGGCCGTGGCCGCGCGGGGTGAGCGGGATTGTCTGTACCGAGAGCCACAGGGCGGCGGCGGCGGCCCCCGGCTTGGAGCCTTCCAGGATGAACGGGCTGAAGGAATCGATGATGATTCGGCCCTCGCCGCCCTCGATCTGGCGGTGGCGCGGCGGCGTGTGCAGCAGCGGGTCCAGCGCGCTGGAAGTGACGTAAGGCGCGCGCTGGAGCACGAACAACCGCACGCGGTCATCGCGAAAGGCGACGCAGCCGGAAGGATAGGGCGTGTAGCCCATCTTGTGCGGGTCCACCGTGATGGAGTCGGCCTCGGGGAAAGACGCGAAAGCGCTGCCCACCTCGGGGCTGGGCCAGCTCAATCGGAACCGCTTGCCGGCTTCGATCCGGACCTCCTCGTGCACTCGGGGCGTGACAGCGGCCCGCTCGGCTCCGTCTGGGCAGAACAGCGTGCGGATGAACCCGCCCCAGGCGGCATCGAGGTGCAGCCAGAAGGAAACCTGGTGCGAGGCTTCCAGCTCGGCTCGGAGCTCGACAATCTTGTGGACCGGATCCACCGCCCCCTCCTCGGTGGTGCCGGCGGTGGCGACCACGCAGAGCGGGACGCGCTTTTCGTCAAGGAGGCGGAGGATCGCGCGCCGCAGATCGTCCACATCGATGCGGAAGGAAGCGTCGGTCTTGACGCTGACGATGTTACGCTGGCCGATGCCGATGATGTCGGCCGCCTTGGCGATGCTATAGTGCCGGCTGCCCGCGGCCAGGATGGCCGCCGGAAACGCGCCGAGGCAAGGGCCGGCGCCGGCCGCCAGCGCGTACTCGGTCTCGTTGAGATACTGCCACGCGGTTTTCCAGAGCGGGTCGCGGGGTTTTTCGTGCTTGCGCAGCGCCTGGATGTAACGCGGCAACAGGTAGATCGCCTCGGCGGGCTTGATGAGCAGCAGGCGGTAGGGGTCCAGCTCGCGGATGTCATGGCGGCTGCCGTCGGCCAGGTGCACCGGGATCTCCAGGTTCTTGGCCCGCGCCACCTCGCGGACCGAGAGCGGGAAGTAGCGCACCTGCCGCGCGATCCACAGCGCTTCGATGTTGGCGACCGTGCCGCCGGAGGTGATGTGCGCCCAGCCGAACTCGCCGCGGGCGGCGCGCTCGTAATACTTGCGGGCGTCTTCGCCGGGTGGCGGCGGCTCGGGCGGCGGCTGGTAGCCGAGCATCGCCAGCACCGCGTTGCAAGCGTCGATCTCCAGCTCGGTGGTCACTGGCGCGGCTTCCGGGGTGACGTTGTTCGGATTGAACATCAGCCCGGCTATGAACCCCAGCGTGGAGGCCATCGAGGTGTCCGAGAGCATGTGGCCCATGTAGCGCGGGCTGTAGAAGGGGAAGTTGCGCCGCAGGGCGGCCATCAGCTCGTCCAGGCGTTGCTTCAGCGCGTCCTGCTCGGCGCCGAACTCGCGTTGCAGGCTGGGGGTGACCAGGATGGGGTCGCTGGGGAAGTAGTTCTTGCGCCAGTGAAAATAGTCGCGGAGGACCTCCAGCAGCAGGTCCTCCATGATCTGGCCGTTCTCGGCCTTGGGTCCCAGGAACCAGGCCAGGTGCCGGAGCTGTTCGGGTTCGCTCATCGCCAGTTTGAGTCTACCGCCGGGGCCGGGGTTCAGGTCAAGGCTCTGAAAACGTGCGCCTTGACTTTGCCGGCCCGCTCCGATACATAATGGTCAATCCCGCTGGGTGGAGTCCTGCGGGGTGAAGGGGGTTTTCAGATGAGAAAATTGGCTTGGCTTGCAGCGCTCATCGTCACCTTGGCGATCTGGGCGCAGGACACAACAGGGCGTGCTGTCGGCACGGTGACGGATCCGACGGGCGCGGTAGTACCCGACGTCAAGATCGTCGTGACCAATGTCAACACCGGAGTAACCCGAGAGACAACCACGACCAGCGAC
>JBBTDS010000478.1:0-27665 GCA_038060875.1 Acidobacteriota bacterium
CCTCGATCCGCACTGTGCGATCCGAGTTGTCGAGGCTCTCCAGCAACTGCTGGCCGCGCGGGACCGTGCCGATGGTCGCCAGATCATTCAAGGCGGCTCCGGCGAAGGCGGGATTCGTTCCGTCCACAATAATGTTGCGCCCAACCGTGTAGTTCCCGTCGGGTGTGCGATTCACAAGCGGGCCATGCAGGGGCTGCAAGGTGCGGCGCGTTCTGGGCCTGGGGCCGGCGCCCATCGCGCCCACCCGCTCGAGGTATCCCGGCTCGCCCGTGTCGGCGGTGGCCGCATCCCGCGGGTCCTCGATATCGACCTGCCCCGTCGAGTTGGCCGACGCCCCGCAGTTTATCTTCACCATCGGCGCCTGGATCGTGATGCCGGTGAGGTCCATGACAATTACACTGGAACCGACCATCAGGGTGAGCTTCTGGAGGGCCTCCAAGGTGATCTCCCTGGCGTTGAGCTGCGACCTGTCTTTGACCAGGGTCGAGTGATTGGCCTGGAAGTCCAGCACGGCGTCCGACCAGACGCTCAGGTTCAGCTTCTGATCGACTTCCTGGTACAGGCTGCCGTTGATGTGCACGTCGTGGTCGCCGCAGACAAGCAAGTCGTAGTCGCCGACGCTCTCTGAACCAACCCAGGTGTGACGGCTCCCGCCGCAGGTGTCGTAATAGGAACCCAGGGCCCGGACGTCCAAGCGCTTCTGCGAGCGGAGGAAGACCTGCTCGCCGTCCTTCTTGTCTTCGAAGCGCAGCATGTGGAAGGTGTGATCGGAGCCGTCCGGGGTGCTGCGAGTGCGGAGTCCGCTCTGCGTCTGATACTTGGGCAGCGGGAACGGCGGCTGGTTGACGGCGTTGTAGACCGAGCCGATGACCACCGGGCAATCAGGATCGCCCTCCAGGAACTCGACCATCACCTCGTCGCCAACGCGGGGTATCCACTGGTGGCCCCAGGTTTTGCCGGCCCAGGGTTGAAGCACGCGGGCCCAGCAGCTCTCCTGGCCCACGCGATCCCAGGGAAACCGGAGCTTCACCTCGGCCATGGTGCGGGACCAGATTTCGTTCAGGGGCTCGCGCTCGGGTGGCGTCAGATCCACCACCTTGGCCGTCTGCGGGCCCTGGATCACCGGCTTGGGCGTGCGCCGCGGCGGGCGGAACAGCGTCTCGGCGGGGATGCAGGTGAAGGTGTTTTCGTAAGGCGTCTTGGGGTCCTGGCCGGACGTGTAGCCCGGGGTCTGTAAGGCCGCATGCTGGACGGAGGTCAGCAACCACACCGACTCGGCCGTAATCTCGACGTCCAGGGAAGGCCTCTCTTCCTCCCTCACGGTGATCTTGTGGCCGGCGCAGAACGCCGGGCAGGTGGAAGTCCCCCAGTTGACGGCCTGGGTCGCTTCCTCCTCCTCCATGCGCCGCCTGACTACGCTGTCGGCCTCCGCTCTGTATTCACCTTGCGGGAGATAGTGCCAGAAGGTCTGGGCGTAGCCTCCCGGATAGTCGTAGATGCGCAGCCCGCGGCCGGTCGAGGGACCGCCGAGCCCGGTCGCGATTGCCTCCACGGTGGTGTGGGGCTCCTCGGGGTGATAGTCGCGCAGCATCCAAAGGTCGCTGAGCAACTGCATGCTGGATTCCCAGCGGGTGATGGCTTCGTAGTGCAACTGCTTGTCGTACACTTGCCAGGCCAGGCGCGCCGGTCCCTGCGCGGGGCAGGCCTGGTAGCCGCCGAGGCTGTCGGCCAGCATCATCCGGTGGCTGTCCGGTTCGTGCCGGAAGTAGTAGCCGATGCCTTCCTCTTCCAGCAGCCGGCTGATGAAGTTGAAGTCCGTCTCCCGGTATTGCACGCAGTACTGCCGCTTAGTGTCCAAAGGTCCGGTGGGGTAGTTCGCCTCGCCGTCGAGCCCGCCCCGCAACGTAAACCGGAAACCGTGCTCTTCGCAGACGTCCATCACGATGTCGGTCACCGTCTTGAGGAAGAAGGGCCGGCAGTTGGAGCTGAGCGCCAGCAGCGACAGCCAGGGGACAAGCTCGGCCCGGTAGCGGACAAAGCGCTTGCCCCGCGAGATGGTGGCGAACCGCCTGACGTAGCCGCTGAAATGCCGGTCGCCCTCATCCCGGTGAACCGTGATGGTCATGGGCTTGCCCAGGAGTTGCTCCGCGCGCACCTCGGCGTCCATGCCCCGGACGGCGTCGGCGAGCAGATCCACCTCGATGCGGAAGGGTTGCGATATGGCCTCCATGGCGACGAAACGGTCGATGAGCAGCACGTCGGGATCGAGCGGCGTTTCGATCGAAAGGAAGCGGCCTTGCTGGGTGAAGGTCTCAAAAGGCGAAGACATCTGTGCACTCCCCATCAGGCCGCCCGCTGGCTGCGCACGGCCGGTTCGGACAACAGGCGGAAGTTCTCCCACAAGCGGAAGCCATTGGGCGCCCGCACGACTTCCCTCCTCAACTCCTGAATGAAGTCCTGACTCGCGTCTTCAGCGCGCGCCATGTCCGCCGGGCCGCGCGTCACAAACTGCCAGTCGGGGCTTTGGCCGCTCGAACGAGACGAAGGCTCGCGGAGACCGCCGGGCGCAGGCAAACTTCCCGGCGCCGCGCCGAAGGTCAGCGTCACCATCCACCCGGAGCCCAGAAAGCTGTCCGCTGAGCCGGAATCTCTGCCCAGCGGGAGCGGGAAGTGGGTCGCCGGGTTGTGGAAGAAGCGGTGGCTGAGGAACCATTGCCGGCCCAGCCGCCCGGTAATCTCGGCGTCGAACCTCCCCTGGTGCAGATCGCCCAGGTCCAGCCGGCTGAACAGGCTCAGGTCCCGCAGCGCGTGGCAGGTCATGTAGGCCGGGTCGGACTGGAACGCGTCCAGGATCCCCCGGTACGGCCAGGGGTGAAACTCATGGAAGACCCGGTCCTGAACGGTGTGGAGGGCTTCTCCGAGGCGGCGCAGCGCCGCGCGGTTGTTTCCCCTCACGATATTCGCGACGATGGTCCGCCGGGCATCCTGGAGCAGGCGCTCCACCTGCTCGTGGCATTCCTCCTCGGTCTGAACGTGGAACTCCGGCCCGCCAACGAAGGGATCGGACCCATCCACGACTCCACCCATCGCGTGCAAGTTGCTCTGCTCGGCCTGGTTATCCTGCTTCTCGTCCACCGCAGCATTGGCCTCCGCGGCGATCGTCTGGGCGGCGGGAGCGAAGTCCAGCTCCTCCATCACCCGGATCGTCATGTCTCTGTGCAAGCATTGAAGCGCCATAGTTCGTCACCTTCAATGCCAGCATGCGCTTGCTCGGGATCTGCCCGGAAGTAAACGGGGGTAGGGCTTTCGGTAAACCGTTTCGCATGGTGTCTCACCGCAAGGCCAGCGTTACCCCTGGCTGGGCTTCGGCTGCCCCGACACGAAGTACCACCGGAACTGCGTCGCCGGGAGCTAACCCGTCGGGAATCACCGCGTTAAGCTGCATGACCCCCGCCGCGCCGGGGATCAGGCCGGCGAACAAGAGCCGCGCCGGGCGGCCGCCGATCAGCAAAGTAACGGCAGCGACGGGCGTCGGGAGACTGCCCGCCGGCGCCGCGCCGGTGACGCTGGGCGGCGTGGTCACCCCCTGGCCGGTGGCATAAAGCACGACGATGCCCCCTGCCGGCACCGGGTTCCGCGGGCCGTTTACCGAAAAGTCCTGGTTGAACACCGCCGGATGAAGGCCGGGATGGGTGGGATTGACCGCGATACGCTCCGGCGAGCTGGCCACTCCCCCATAAGTCAGCACCACGGCCGCGTCCGCACTCCCGGCCAGTTCATAGGGCGCCTGGACGTTCACCTGGTCCGCCCGCGCATAGTAGATGGGCGCGGCGATGCCGTTTAAGGTGACCGAAACGCCCGCCACCGAGGTTGGCAGCCTGCCGGAGGCCGGATCGAAGGCCGTGACCACGCCCTGCGCCGGGCCGAGACCGCTCCCATATATGGATACGATCTCCCCCGGCGCAACCGCGCCTCCCACGCCGCTGAAGGTGTTGGCGATGCCGCGCGGGTTGATCCTCGGCGCCGCCGGGGGCGGTGGCGCTGTGTCCTGGAAGTACTCAAACGCGCCGATGTCGTAGGCCGAGCCCTGCGGACGCGCGATACCGTTGAAATCTGTCGAAATCTGTGTATTCACGCCCGCGTCGATGGCCGGGCTGCCCGCCTGCAGCCGCAGATCGTTGGCGGCCAGGGCGGCGAAGCGCGGGTCGGCGTTCACGTTGTTCTGGAGGAACCCCGGGCCAGGACCGTTTCCGAACCAGAGGTTGTTGCTGCCCCGGATGAGGGAGGTGACACCGGAAACATAGTTCTGCCGGCCGGCCGCGTAGGCGATGTTGTTGCGCAAGTTCATGAACAGGCGCGGCGAACCCGGGCCGCGCACGAAGGCGCCGGCGTCGTCCCAACTCGGATCGACAGCGCCGAAGTCGTAGCAGGTGTTGTTATAGACCTCGACGTTTCCCGTGCCGTCCGCGCCGGTGTTGGTGCCGCCGGCCACGTAGACGCACGCGTAACTGGAGCTTCCGTCGGGCGGATGGGGCCCCGCGCCGGCGCGAACGACCACGTTGTTGTAAGCTTCCACCTTCCCCTTGGAGGGATCCACGGTCGCGAAGTTGATCCCGTCGCAGACGTTGCCTCGGATCAGGTTGTCGTGCACGCTGAGGTCGTACTGGTTGAAACCGGTCCTGTCGGTGGGCCCGCAGTCCGGGAAGCAAAGCGGCGAGGAATGGAACTGGATGGCACGGCAGGTGTTGTTGTCATGGATGTAGTTCCAGCCAGCCTCCACGCGGTTGGTGTCGGTGGTGAAGTAGACGGCGTGGTACTGCTTGGAGGCGCCGGCACGCCCGGTGCGGTGCACTTCGTTGCCAAGCACCTTGATCTCACTGCCCAAGGCCGCCGCGAAGCAGCCGGTCTGGCCGTCGCCGTTGGGGCAGGAGAGGTTGTTGCCGGTGACGCGCCAGTTCGAGGGGTTCGGCCCTTCGACCGCCAGCGCCGACGTCTGGCCGCGCAGCGTAAGCTGCGAAACGACCCAGTGGTCGGCCACCGCGGCTTCGTCGATGTTGGGGATGCGCATCCCAAACTCCAGGCTCGGAGAGCCCACGGTGACGGTGGCGCCGGGGTAGGCGACGAGCGCGATGGGGCGGCCCGGCGCGCCACCACGGACGATGCTCAGTGCCGCCGAATACAGGTCCGCCGACGTCTGCGACACGCCGTCCATAGCGTAGGTGGTGTCGCCGGCCACCATGGTCTCGGTCGCCTTGACCAGGGTCCTCCAGGGGCGGGCGAAGCTGCCGTCGGCCGCATCGTTGCCGGAAGGCGAGACGAAGTAGATGTTGCCGGGCCGGACGGTGAAGGGCAGGCCGTTGCTCGTGCCACTGGCCGTGGTGACAACGATGTTGCCGCTGGCGGCGGCCGCGCCAGGTTGAAACGTGATTCGCGTGTCGGTCCAGACAGGGTAGGCGGCGGCCGCCCCGCCGCCTGTCGTCACCCTCGAAGCCCCACGAGCGGCCCCGAAGTTCCTTCCCCAGACCGTCACATAGACGCCGCCGTTGTTCTCGCCACCGGAGTTCGGTCCGCTCTCCAGGTCGCTGAAGAACAGGCGGGGCGGCTGGGCCGCGGCCCAGCCGGCCAATAGCAGCAAAGGGGCGATAACTCGCATGGCGAAGCCAGAATAGGCCCGAACCCCGGCCGGGTCAATAGCCCGGCACGGGGTTTTCGGTAAGTTTGCGGTAAACGGGGGCCTCTGGCTAAAAGGCGGCGCCCTGGAAGACGGCAACGGTCTTGCCGGCCACGGTGATCGTCGCCGAGCGCCGGTGCCTCACCGGGTTCCGGCTGACCGTCACCGTCACCGTGCCGTTGCCTGTGCCAGCGGCGCCGGCGGTGATCGAGAGCCAGCCGACCCCCTCAGTGGCGGTCCAGGAACAGTACGACGGGGCGGTTACGCTCACGGTTGCGTTTCCGCCCTCGAAACGCACCCCCAATGAGATCGGGGCGACGGCGTAAACGCAGTTCAGCGCTTGAATGCCGGCGATGTCGAGCGCCGACAGGCCGTCCCTCTGCCCGATGACCGCATCCGCCTGGAGCGGCGTGATCGTCGCGTTGCCATTGGACGAGAAGGCGAACTGGCCGTAATGCATGATGGAGCCGTAATCGTATGCGCCGATGTCGTCGCCGTCGTCGATGTGCTGGGTGAATTGGCTCGCGTAACCGGCTTGGATATTGTCCCCGTTGATGGTTACGAAGTTGTCGCGGTCCTCGCGGGTGTGCTCGTGCCACAACATCGCGCTGTGACCGATTTCGTGGATCGCGTTGCCGACGCTGCATCCGGCGCTGATGTTGACGTACTGCACGCCCCCTCGCCTGCCCACCGAGGAACTGCATCCGGACACGGCGCTCCGGAGCACGACATAGTCGGCCTCATTGGCACGGAGCTTGAGAATCCCCGGCACGTTCACGCCCCAATGTGTGAGGGCCGCCACAATGCGCGGGTCAATGGTCAACACTCCATTCGGCTGGCGGATGTAGAGACTCAGATCGATCACGATCGGGATGACTCCACCCGGCCAGCGGTACTGGGCGCCGCTGATTCCAACCGCTTCCCGGCGGCTGCTTTTGGGTTGGCCAGGCTGGGCCGCTTCGATCTCCTCGGCGCGGCCGAGGATGATGTCCCCCTCGAAGATCGCGAGGCCGTCCTTCACTTCATAGACCACCTGCTTGCCGCGATAGAAGCCGGTACGCAACTCGCCGCGAGCCGGCGCGCGTTCCGCCTCTGTTTCGCGCAGGCCGGGGTCGCCAATCTCGCGCAACCACGCGAGCGTCGCCTCGTCCATCCGGCCGATGCGCGCGACACTGAAGGGCCAGTCATCTTGCTGGCGCCCCTGGAGTTCCACGACCGCCTCGACGCCGGCGACAATCTTGGAGCGGAACTCCCCGGTGTCCAGCGGGCCGGCGCCCGTATAAGGGCCGTATCGACAGGTGACCGCACCCGCGGCGTCCAGCCCATAGAGGAACAGCCGGGCGCCCTTGGGAAGATGGAAGGCATCGAAGTAGAGGCGAAGGGCGGCGCCGTTGCTGGCAAAGCGCAGCCGGCTGAACTCGGCGCCGTCGGCGCTGCTGTGCCATACGGGTTTGGGCAAAGGTCCCGTCGCCAGCATGTCACCCCATTCGCCGGCGTCGCCCGGAGCGGCCGTGGCCGCCTGGGTAGTCCAGACGAGTGGAAACTCATCCGCCGCGGCCCTCGCCGGGAGCATCAGCATCAATCCAATACCAAGCAGAGCTCCCCCAAGCCGGGTTTGCCGCTGCGTTTCCTGTGCGTGTTTCGTAGTCATGTTCGCTTTTCCTTTCTGGCCGCATCGCTGCGAAGCCGAGTCCAGAATGAAGCACGGCGGCGGGACCGCGGAAGTAAACGCGGGTAATCCGAAGGAGGCCCAACGGTAAAGGCCGCCACTGGTAACCGCAACCGGCCTGGCGGGATTTGCGGTAAACTCGGGCAGAAACGGCCCTATGCCTCCCGTCACCGCCGACGCCGTCAGGGAACAACTCAGCCGGATTCTGGCCAACGACCGGTTCACTGGCGCGCACCACCTGACCCGATTCCTTCGCTTCGTGGTCGAGGAGACCCTGGCGGGGCGCGGCGACAGCGTGAAGGAGTCCGTCGTCGGTTTGGAAGTCTTCCGCCGGGGTTCGGATTTCGATCCACGACTGGACCCAATCGTTCGCGTCCAGGCGGCCAAGCTGCGGTCCAGGCTGAAGGAGTATTACGAGGTGGAAGGCAAGGCGGATGCCGTCCTCATCGAGTTGCCCAAGGGGGGGTACGTACCGGTTTTCCGTCCGCGCGAGGAGCACAAGCCGGCGGCGCCGGCTGAGTCACAGGCGGCGCGCCTCCCGGCGCGTCGCTTCCCGCTGTGGGCCGCAATCCCACTTGTAGGTGTGGTGATCGTGGCTGTGGTCTGGTGGGCTCTGCGCCCACGTGCTTCCGCGCCCCAACTCCAATTCCGGCAGCTCACCTTCGACACCGGCAACACGGCTTTTCCGGCGGTTTCGCGGGACGGCAAGCTGGTGGCCTACGCTTCGGACCGTGGCGGAAAGAATAACCTCGACCTGTGGGTCCAGCAGGTGGGCGGCGCCGAACCGATCCAGGTGACCCGGCACGAGGCCGCCGACATCACCCCCGATTTCTCCCCCGACGGGGCCAGAATCGTCTTCCGCTCTCATCGGGAGGGTGGCGGTCTCTACGTGGTTTCCGTGCTCGGCACTGGTGAGCGCAAGTTGGCCGCCGACGGCTGGCGGCCGCGCTTCTCCCCCGACGGCGCCTGGATGGTGTATCAGGGGACCAGCCGGCGCCGGGGCGGGGATCTGTACGTAATGCCCTCCGGCGGCGGCCAAGCGCGTCTGGTGTCGATCGGGAACGAAATCGTGCTGGGCGGAAGCCCCGTCTGGACGCCGGACGGCAAGCACCTTATCTTCCTGGGAACTAAGGCCGGTGAACAGGAATGGTGGGTCGTGCCAGCCGCCGGCGGTACCCCGGTGAAAACCGGCTTGCGGCCAGCCGTGGAGCGTTTGGGCATCACCTGGCCTGTTTCCACCACTGTCCCCGGGGACTGGAACGCCAACCGCCACGTCTTCGCTTTCACGCTCGGGAACACCCGTAACCTCTGGGAAGCGCAGTTCTCGCCGGGAAGCTGGAAGGTGGCCGGAGCGCCGAGGCAAATCACGTTCGGCTCGGCGCTGGAGGACGAACCGCGCGTGTCGCAGACCGGGCTGATCGTCTTCAGCAGTGAGGTCCAGAGGACACACCTGTGGGGTTGGCCGCTGCGGGCCGGGGACGGCACTGTCTCGGGCGCTCCGGTGCAGTTGACCCACGATGCTTCCCTGCCTCCCGGGAGCTTCTGGAATGTCCCGCGTTTTTCGGCCACCGTGAACACTCTGGCCTACACTTCTGAGCGCTCCGGCAACCGCGATGTCTGGCTGCGGGACCTGGCCACCGGATCGGAATTCGCCATCACCGCCAACCCGTGGCCGGAAGACCAGCCGCTGCTTTCGCGCGATGGATCGCGCGTCGCCTATCAGAGCGAGCACGAGAACCGGAGATCTCTCCAGGTGGCCGCAGTGCGATCCCCTTTGCCCAAGGAGGTCTGCCCGGACTGCGGCGCCCCGGAGGACTGGTCCGCCGACGACCGGCGCGTATTGTTCATCGGTGACCAGCAGCACACCGTCTATCTGCTCGATGTGGCCTCCGGCCAGCGCACCGAGGTGTTGCGGGCTCCGGGTTTCCGGTTCCGCCACGTCACCGTGTCGCCGGACGGCCGCTGGCTGGCCGTCACCGCCGCCGGAGACCCGAGCTTCCTCGTTCGCCTCGAAGACGACCGCGCCGTCGAGCGCCAGTCCTGGCGGGTGATCACCAAGGACACCTCGGTGGAATCCGTGCACTGGTCGCATGACGGCAAGATCCTATATTTCTTCTCCCGCCAGGACGATTTCCCGTGCCTGTGGGGCCAGCGGATCAATCCTGCCACCGGCGAGTTGGCCGGCGAAGCCTTTGCCGTGCAGCACTTTCACAGCATCGGCCGCTCGCCGTGGAGCGCCTGGCTGTCGGCCGGCCCCACCAGGCTCGTGGTGCGCCTCACCGACCCGCTGTCCAACATCTTCCTGGCCAGTCCGCAATAACCGGGACAGTAACCCATTTCCCCGCTTGACAACCGGACCGCAAACTCCTATACTTTGGCCTTGATGCAACTGATTTGCATCTGATGATCCGATGATCCTTAAATTTGGCTTAATAATTGCAACTGGTCTGCAACTGCTCCCGGCCGCCGAAGCCCCCGGCGCGCTGCATGGCGCCGTGCTCGACCCCAACGGCCGCTCCGTGCCGCGCGTACGCGTCGCCGTCCAGCCCGGCGCGCGCGTCGCCCACACCGATGAGAACGGGCAGTTCCGCCTGAGTCCGCTCGCGCCCGGCGGGTACGCCGTCTCGGCCACCCATCGGGACTTCGAGCCGGCCACTGAAACCGTGCGCATCAGCGCCAACGCCGAGGCCCGGGCGGTGCTCCGCTTCCACCGCCTGCGCGCCAGCCACGTCCAGGTGGACGTCATCGGCGGCGATCCGGAGGTCGCACTCCGCGAGATCCCCGGTTCGGCCGTCCTGGTCACCTCCCAGGAACTGGCCGCGCAGCACGCCGCCGACGCCAACGAAGTGCTCCGCGGCGTTCCCGGCGTGCACATCCGCGAGGACTCGGGTCCGGCGGGCATGCGGCTCAACATCGGCATTCGCGGCCTGAACCCGGACCGCAGCCGCACGCTGCTGGTGCTCGAGGACGGCCTCCCGCTGGCCCTGGCTCCGTACGGCGAGCCGGAGATGTACTACAGCCCGCCCATCGACCGCATGTGCCGGCTGGAGGTGCTCAAGGGCAGCGGCTCGATCGTCCACGGCCCGCAGACCATCGGCGGCGTGCTCAATTTCATCACCCCGGACCCGCCCCCGCACCCACAAGGCGCGCTGGAATTCACCGGCGGCCAGCGCGGCTACTTCTCCGGGCAGGCCTCATACGGCGGCACGAAGGAGAGCACCGGCTGGTATTTCAACCTGCTCCGCAAGCAGGGCGACGGCTGGCGGAGTTTCTACTACGACATCAACGACGCCCTCGCCAAGCTCAACCTCGCCCTCTCGGACTACCAGAAGCTCGGGATCAAGCTCGGCTTCTATGACGAGAAGTCCAACTCGACCTACCTCGGCCTCACCGAATCGCAGTTCCGCGCCAACCCTAACTTCAACGCCGTGCCCGGCGACCTGCTGAAGATCCGCCGCTACTCCGGCTCGCTGCTCCACCAGATTATCCTGAGCCAGCGCGCCCTCGTCTCCAGCAGCGTTTTCGGCTACACGACCGCCCGCAACTGGCGGCGCCAGGATTTCGACCGCGCCCGCCGGCCGGGCATGTTGTACCGTTCGGTCGTGGGAAACGAGATCTTCCTGCGCGACACGAGCGGCAACAACAACCGCGAGTTTGACGTGGCCGGCGCCGAGTCCCGCCTCAGCCTTGAACACGGCCTGCTGGGCTGGAGCCAGCGGCTGGAGACCGGCTTGCGCTACCTCTACGAAGAGCACCGCGACCGCCGCATCGACGGCGGCCACTTCATGGCTCTCTCGGGCGTCATCCGCGAGGACGAGTTGCGCCACGGCCGCGCCGCTTCGGGTTTCCTACAGAACCGGATCTTCCTCTCCGACCGAGTCACGCTCACCCCGGGCCTCCGGCTGGAACGATATAGGTACGTCCGCCACATCCTGCGCCAGCCGGCCGGCGGCGTGCCGGCCGATGTCAACATCCGCAACGGCGACGGCGTCTTCAAAGCCATCCCCGGCGCCGGCGTGGCCGTCCAGCTCGCCTCCCCGCTGACGGTCTTCGCCGGAGTGCACCGTGGCTTCGCGCCGCCCCGCGTGAAGGACGCCATCACTCGCGCCGGCGTCTCGCTCCAGCTTGACGCCGAATTGAGCTGGAACTATGAAGTGGGAACGCGGCTGAACCTGGCCCGCGGCCTCCGCGCCGAGGCCACGTTCTTCGCCCTTGACTTCGAGAACCAGATCATCCCGGCCGCCCAGTCCGGCGGCGCCACCACCACGCTGATCAACGGCGGCCGGACGCTGCACCGCGGCGTGGAGTTCCTGCTCGCCGCCGACTGGGCGCGCCTCCTGGACTCGCGTTTCGGCCTCTGGACCGAAGTCCGTCACACCTGGCTGCCCACGGCGCGCTTCACCGGCGGGATCTACTCCGGCAACCGCCTGCCTTATGCGCCGGAAAACGCCTTAGGCATCCGCTTCGGCTACCGCCACCGGCGGGGCTTCTCGTTCCACCTCGACGGCACGCGCGTCGGCGGCCAGTTCGGCGACAACCAGCAGACCATCAAAGGCTCAGCGGATGGCACCGTCGGCCTGCTGCCCGGCTATTGGGTCTGGAATCTCGCCGCCAGCCACGAGTTCAAGCGCGAGCGCTGGACCGTCAACCCATTCGTCACCGTGAAGAACCTGAGCGACGCCCTCTACATCTCCTCCCGCGCCCCGCTGGGCATCCAGCCCGGCATGTTCCGCCAGGTGAACGCGGGTGTCAGGTTCAGGTTCTAGTAGCGGTTGACAGGGGCGAGACTCGGGCGTATGGTGGACTGGCGAGGTCCACCATGCCCCACACACCCCTGCTCCGCTCCATCCAGAGGCTCCTGAAGGAACAGCGCGGGCCAAACCAGGCGGGCCGGCTCACCCGCCGGCGGTTCCTGGCCGGCGCCGCGGCCGCGGCCGCGGCGCCATGGCTGGCGGGGCGGGCGGTTCGCGCCGCCTCGGGCGGCCCGCGGATCGCCATCGTCGGCGGAGGGATCGCCGGCCTCACGGCTGCGCTAACCCTGGCTGACGGTGGGATACCCGCCACCGTCTACGAGGCCTCGGAGGCCCGCATCGGCGGCCGCATGCTCTCCGACCGGCCTTCCGCGCCCGCCTGCGGCGCCTGTCACCAGGTCGGCGGCAAGGTGGCCCCTTCCACCTGGACCGACGGGCAGGTCACCGACGTGTTCGGCGAAATGATCGACTCGAACCACGCCACCATGCTGGGGCTCGCCAAACGCTTCAATCTGCCCCTGACGGACCTGCTAGGCGCCGAGCCCGCAGGATCCACCGAGACCTACTACTTCTTCGGCCAGCACTACCCCAAGGCCCAGGCCGATGCCGATTTCGCCGCGTTCTACCCCAGACTCCGCGATGACCTCCATGCCGCCGGCTACCCCACTACCTACGACCGCAGCACCCCCGAGGGCCGCCGGCTGGACTCGACCAGCATCTACGACTACATCGAGCAGCGCGTGCCTGGCGGCCATCGCTCCCCTCTGGGCGCCCTGCTCGACGCCGCCTATAACATCGAATATGGCGCCGAAACCACCGACCAGAGCGCGCTGAACCTGATCTACCTGCTGGCCTACAACCGGCGCCGGAGCTTCTCGATGTTCGGCGAGTCCGACGAACGCTACCGCGTCTCCAGCGGCATCGACCGGCTCCCGACGGCCATCGCTCAGTACCTGGGCCTGGGCAGCCGGGTCCTGCTCGGCTGGGAACTGGTGGCGCTGGCCAAGGCGTCCGACGGGACCTACGTCCTCACCTTTGACGGGAGGAAGGAAGTCAAGGCCGACGTGGTCATCCTCGCTTTCCCCTTCGCCGTGCTCCGAAACCTGGATTACAGCCGGGCCGGCTTCGATGCCCTTAAGCTCCGCGCCATCCGCGAACTAGGCGCCGGCCACAACGGCAAGCTCCAGCTCCAGTTCACTTCCCGGCTGTGGACCCAGCCGGGCGCCTGGGGCCTGAGCAACGGCTCGACGTACGCCGATACCGGATACCAGTGCACCTGGGAGTCCACCCGCGGCCAGCCGGGCGCCAGCGGCATCCTGGTCAACTACACCGGCGGCAACGTGGCCGATTCGATGGCCCTGAAGCACCCCTACGGGGACTCCCGCGATTCCCGCGTGCTGGCCGACGCCCAGCGTTTCCTCGCCCAGATCGAGCCGGTTTTCCCCGGCCTTACCGCCCGCTGGAGCGGCAGGGCCGCCTCCAGCATGGCCCACCTGAACCGGCTCTGGAACTCGTCCTACTGCTACTGGCGGGTCGGCCAGTGCCAGGCCTTTGCCGGCTACGAGCGGGTGCGGCAGGGCAACGTCTTCTTCTGCGGAGAACACACCTCGCTCGATTACCAGGGCTTCATGGAGGGAGCCGCCTCGGAGGGCGTCCGGGCGGCCAAGGAGGTCCTCGGGGCGCTAAAGGGACCTGGCCCTCGATTACCCCTAGTGGCGAGGATGAATTTCTGGTACACTTTACTGGCGTGCCCTCATCCGTACTGGGAAACTGCCATACACACAACGGAGGCTAAATGGCAAGAGAAAGCGTGCATAAGAAACTCGAGCGCGTCCGTCCCCCTCGCGTCCACGTGACATACGACGTCGAGGTGGGCGACGCCATCGAAATGAAAGAACTGCCGTTCGTCATCGGCGTGATGGCGGATCTGACCGGTCAACCCGATCAGCCGCTGCCAAAACTCAAAGACCGAAGGTTCGTGGAGGTGAATCCCGACAACTTTGATGCCGTGCTGGAGAGCATGAAGCCGCACGTGTCCTACTCCGTCGAGAATAAGCTCAGTGACGAGCCTGACGCCGGGCAATTGAAAGTGGATCTCCGCTTCAAGAGCCTGGAGGACTTCGAGCCCGAACAGGTGGCCCGGCAGGTGAAACCGCTGCGAGAGCTGCTCGACCTGAGGACCAAGCTCAGCGACCTGCGCGGCACCCTGCAAACCAACGAGAAGCTCGATGAGCTGCTCATGAAGACCGTTTCCAACACCGAGCAACTGGACAAGCTCCGGACGGAGATGGACAAGGAGAAGAGGGAGGGCTAGATGAGCGATCTCCAAAAAGCCGTACCGCAGGCCGCCGAAGCGGTGGCCGCCGAGCGTGGCTTGCTGGACCAGATTGTCGAAGACGGCCGCTTCGGGACCGACGCCGCCGCCCGGGTGCGCGGCCGCGACATGGTCAAGCAGTTCGTCAACCAGGTGCTGGAAGGCGAGATGACCGTCTCGCGCGACGCCGAGGCGATGATCAACGCCCGGATCGCCCAGATCGATCACCTCATTTCCATCCAGTTGAACGAGGTCCTGCATCACGCCAGCTTTCAGAAGCTGGAGGCCTCCTGGCGCGGCCTCAGATACCTGCTAGACCAGTCCGAAACCAGCGTCATGCTCAAGATCCGGGTGCTGAACTGCTCCAAGCGGGAGCTGCTGCGCGACTTGCAGCGCGCCCCCGAGTTCGACCAGAGCGCCGCCTTCAAGAAGGTCTACGAGGAGGAGTTCGGCGTTTTCGGCGGCGAGCCGTTCGGCGCCCTTCTCGGCGACTACGAGTTCGGCAAGCATCCCGAAGACATCGAGCTGCTGGAGAAGATGTCGCAGGTGGCCGCCGGCGCCCACGCGCCGTTCCTGTCGGCCGCCAACGCCGACCTGCTGGGGCTCGACAGCTTCACCAACCTCGGGCAGCCACGCGACATGGCCAAGATTTTCGATTCCACCGAGTACGCCAAGTGGAAGTCGTTCCGGCAGAGCGAAGATTCGCGTTACGTCTCCCTGTGCCTGCCTCACATCCTCATGCGCTTGCCCTATGGCCGGGACACCAAGCCGGTGGACGCCTTTAACTACGAGGAAGGGGTGGACGGCACCGACCACTCCAAGTACCTCTGGGGCAACGCCGCCTACGCGCTGGGCACCAAGCTGACCCAGGCCTTCGCGATGTACGGCTGGTGCGCCGCCATCCGCGGCGTCGAGGGCGGCGGGCTGGTGGAGGGCCTACCGGTCCACAACTTCCGCACCGACGAGGGCGACATCGCCCTCAAGTGCCCGGCCGAAATCGCCATCACCGACCGGCGGGAGAAGGAACTGGCCGACCTCGGCCTCGTTCCGCTGGTCCACTGCAAGGGAACCGACTACGCCGCTTTCTTCAGCGTGCAGTCCTGCAACAAACCCAAGGTGTACGACAAGGATTCGGCCACGGCCAATGCCCGCCTGTCTTCCCAGACGCCGTACATCCTGGCCGTCTCGCGCTTCGCTCACTACCTGAAGTCGATGATGCGCGACAAGATCGGCAGCTTCATGTCGCGCTCGGACTGCGAACGGTTCCTCAACAAGTGGATCATGAATTACGTCACCGAAGACGACAATGCCAGCGCCGAGACCAAGGCGCAGTTTCCTTTGCGGCAAGCCAGCGTCGAGGTCTCCGAAGTCGCCGGCAAGCCGGGCGTTTACCGGGCGGTCGCCTACTTGCGGCCGCATTTCCAGCTCGATGAGCTGACCGTCTCGCTGCGGCTGGTGGCCGAGCTGCCGGCGTCGGCGAGAAAGTAGAAGTGGGATTGCCGGCAGCAGCTCCGCTGGGCGGGCCCGCTGCCGGCATGATTAACGACGATGCCAATCCGAGAATCACGAGGAGGATCTGAATGGCGCTTGTTGACTATTTCCTGAAGATCGATGGGATCCAGGGCGAAAGCCCGGATGCCAAGCACCCGAACGAGATCGAGATCGAGACGTGGTCGTGGGGCGAGAGCAACACCGGCACTGCCGCGCACGGCGGCGGCATGGGCGCGGGCAAGGTCCAGATGGGGGACTTCCGCTTCGTCATGCGCTTTAACAAGTCCAGCCCGAAGCTGTTTTTGGCCTGCGCCCAGGGCGAACACATCAAGAGCGCTATCCTGACCTGCCGCAAAGCCGGGAAGGAACAGCAGGAGTACCTCAAGGTCACCTTCTCCGATCTGTTCGTCGCCCAGTTCAACAACCAGGGCGAGGCGGGTGGCGGCGCTCTCCCCTATAACGAGATCTCGCTGAACTTCATCAAAGTGGAGATGGAATACCGCGAGCAGAAAGCCGACGGCTCGCTGGCTGGCGCTGTCAAGGCTCATTACAACATCAAGCAGCAAAAGGGCGGCTAGCCAGGTTCCAGTTGAAAGGGCCTGCCGCCATGAACGCCAGAGAACTGTTCCAGGCCGGCAAGCTCAACGAGGCGGTGCAGGCGCTCAGCGCCGAGTTGCGCGACCAGCCTACCGACGCGAAGCGCCGCACCTTCCTCTTTGAATTGCTCTGCTTTGCCGGCGATTACGAGCGGGCGGAAAAGCAGCTTCAGGTGCTCGCGCAGCAATCGCCGGCCGCTGAGATCGGCGCCCTCCTGTATCGGGGTGCGCTGTTCGCCGAGAAGACCCGGCAGGAGATCTTCGCGCGGCGGGAATACCCGGCGGCCCCCGGCGCCGGCCCCGTCGCCGGCACGCTCAACGGTCAGCCGTTCCAGTCCCTGGAGGACGCCGATCCCCGAGTCGGGCCCAGGCTCGAGGTCTTCGCGGCCGGCGGTTACTTGTGGCTCCCGCTGGCTCACGTCGCCTCCATCCAGATCCCGCCGCCGCGCAGGCTCCGCGACTTGCTGTGGATTCCAGCGGTCGTGCGCACCGGGCCCGCCTTCAAGAGCACGGAATTGGGTGAGGTGCACCTCCCGGCCCTCTCCCCCTTCTCGTGGCGGCACGCCGACGATGCGGTGCGGCTGGGCCGGGCCACTGTTTGGGAGGCCGACGAAGACGGCAACGAGCTTCCCTTCGGCCAGAAAGTACTGGCGGTGGACGGCGAGGAGTTTCCCCTGCTGGAGCTCCGCAGCCTGGAGATCGCGGCGGCTGAGGCGGCAGGCTAAGATAACGAAGGGAGCCCCGTTCCGGGGAATGCGCTAGGAGTATGCCTTTGCGGGACGATCTGCTCAATCCGATTCCCGGCCCCAATCCCAGCGGGGAGAACCTCCGCTACGCCCCCATTTACGACCACATCAAGGAGGCGCGCCGCGAAGAGGAAGCGGTCAGCGGGGGAGACTGGCAGCACGCGGGGAAGAAAGCCAACTACCCGCAGGTCATCAAGCTGGCCGGCGAAGCGCTCGCCAACCAAAGCAAGGATCTCCAGCTCGCCGCGTGGCTGGTCGAAGCGCTCATCCGCACCGAGGGCTACTCCGCCCTCAAGCCCGGCTTCGACCTGCTTCGCGGGCTCGTGGAAAACTTTTGGGATACCCTCTACCCGGAACTGGAAGACGGCGACGCCGAGTTGCGGGCTGCCCCGCTGGATTGGGTCGGCGCGTATCTCGACGCGCCGCTCAGGAGGAGTCCGTTGACCCGGAGCGGACTGGATTGGTTCCGGTACAAGGAGTCGCGTTCGGTCCCCGCCGAGGACGAGGCCTCCGGCAACGAGACCAAGCGTACGTCGCGCGAGACCGCCGTGGCCGAAGGCAAGCTCACTCCGGAAGAGTTCGAGATCGCCTTCACGGCCACCCCAACGGCCTTCTACGAAGAGGCGCATCAACATCTGGAGGGCTCGCTGGAGGCGCTGGGGTCGCTGGGGCAGGTGTGCGACGAGAAATTCGGCTCCGTCGCGCCCAGCTTCACCGCCTTGCGCAAGACGCTGGAGGAGGAGGTCGGTCGAGCGGTCCGCAGTCTGCTCCAACGCAAGCGCGAGCAGGAGGGCGGCGGAGAAGCCCCGGCGGCGGAGGCCGAAGCGGGCTACGTGGAGGAGGAAGCGCCGGCCGAAGAAGCCGGGGCCGCACCACGCCCGCGCGCCCGGCCCGCCGCCAAGGCGCTGGCCGCCGAACCCGCCGACCGCGACGACGCCACCGCGCGCGTCATTGCCGCTGCCCGCTACTGGCGGCGCGAGGACTCTTACAGCCCCGTCCCCTACCTGCTGCTGCGCGCCCTGCGCTGGGGCGAGCTGCGAGCCGCCGGTGCCAGCCCCGATCCCTCGCTGCTGGAAGCCCCGCCCGGCGAGGTCCGCCAGCAACTCAAGCGCCTCGCTTACGACGGCTACTGGCAGGAAGTGCTCGACGCGGCCGAGGAAGCCATGGGCTGGCCCTGCGGCCGCGCCTGGCTCGACCTGCAACGCTACGCCGTGAAAGCCGCGACTGAGCTCGGCTACGAGGTCATCGCCGCCGCCGTCCGCAGCGAGTTGAGGGCGCTGCTGGCCGATTACCCCAACCTGCCCGAGTGGAGCCTCACCGACGACACGCCAACGGCCAACGCCGAAACGCGCACCTGGTTGATCCAGGAGGCGCCGTCGCCGGCCGAGCGCGGCACCCCGCTGGTCCAGTGGGAAGAACCCGCCCCGCCGGCCGAAGGCGAGACCCAGATGCTCGATGCCTACGACCTGGCCCGCGACGCCCTGCGCTCGGGCCGCGTTAAGGATGCCATCGAGATGCTGGCTCGCGAGAGCGCCCAGGAACGCTCCGGGCGCGCGCGCTTCCAGCGCCGCATCCAATTGGCCGAAATCTGCATGGCCGGCGGATACGAGGCGGTCGCTTACCCCATCCTGGCCGAACTCGCGAGCGACATCGAACGCCGCAAGCTGGAGGAGTGGGAGCCGCCCGACGTGGTGGCTCATCCGCTGACCCTGCTGTTCCGCTGCCTGTCGAAGCTGGACCGCGACAGCGAGGAGCGGCAGAAGATCTACGCCCGCATCTGCCGCCTCGATCCCATGCAGGCGCTGGCGTGTTCCAAGTAGCCTATGGCCAGAGTCCAAGGTGAGCCTCCGGTCACGCCGTCGTTGCTGGACAGGCTCGTCGATACCGAGCCCGGCAGCGAGGTGGAGGCTCCCTTGACCCGGGCGCAGTCGGTGCGCCAGCTCAAGGCCTCCTTGAAGCGCGACCTGGAGTGGCTGCTCAACACGCGGCGCACCATCGAGGAGGCCACCGGGACCTCGGGGCTGGAACGCTCGCTTCATAACTACGGCTTGCCCGACTTCACCGGCCTCAGCCTGCGCTCCACCCGCGACCAGCAGCGCCTGCTCAAGATCGTTGAAGCGACCGTGGCCGCCTTCGAGCCGCGCATCACCGGCCTCCGGGTGGCCATGCAGCCGGTGCCCGAGAACGCCCGCCTGCTGCGCTTCCTCATCGAAGGCATGCTGCGCATCGATCCGGCCCCCGAGCGCGTCAGCTTCGACACCGTGCTCGAGCTTACCAGCGGCCAGTATCAGATCCGAGGTGAGCCCAGTGCGCGATGATCTGCTGGCGTATTACACCCGCGAGCTGACCTTCCTGCGGCAGATGGGGGCCGAGTTCGCGGAGAAGTACCCCAAGATCGCCTCCCGGCTGCTGCTGGAAGCGGACCGCTGCGAGGATCCCCACGTCGAGCGTCTGGTGGAGGCCTTCGCCTTTCTGGCCGCCCGCGTCCACCTGAAGATCGACGACGAGTTCCCGGAAATCACCGAGGCCCTGCTCAGCATCCTCTATCCCCACTACATCCGCCCCATCCCCTCGGTGTCGGTGGTCGAGTTGCACCTCGATCCCGAGCAGGGCAAGCTGACTACCGGCCTGCGCGTTCCGCGCGACACCGTACTGTACTCGCGTCCGGTCGAGGGCGTGCCCTGCAAATTCCGCACCTGTTACGAGACCACCCTGTGGCCGGTGCGCGTCGCCACCGCCCAATGGACCACGCCCGACCGGCTCCAGCCGGCGCTGCGCGCGCCGGAGGCGATGGCCGTGCTGCGGCTCCACCTGCGCTGCCTGCCCGACGTCAGTTTCGAGAAGCTCGGCCTCGGCGCCCTGCGCTTCTACCTGAACGGCGAAAGCAACCTCGTCTATGCTCTCTATGAGCTGCTCTCGAACAACGCGGTCCGCATCCTGGTGCGCGATCCCTCCCCGGGCTCGCGGCTGAAAGCGGCGGCGCTGCCGCCGGGCTCGCTGCGTCCGGTCGGCTTCGCCGAGAACGAGGGCCTGCTGCCCTACCCGCGCCGCTCCTTCCTCGGCTACCGCCTGTTGCAGGAGTACTTCGCTTTCCCGGAGAAGTTCTTGTTCCTGGAACTCACCGGCCTGGAGGCGCTGGCGGCCTCGCGGTTCAAGGAGGAGGCCGAAGTCCTGATCCTCATCTCCCCTTTCGAGCGCGCCGACCGCCACCAGATGCTGGAGCTCGGCGTTTCCGACAAGACGCTGCGGCTGAACTCCACTCCCATCATCAACCTGTTTGCTCAGACGGCCGAGCCGATCCTGCTGGACCAGACCCGCTACGAATACCCGGTCATCCCCGACGTCCGCCGCCGCCACGCCACCGAGATCTTTGCCGTCGATGAGGTGATCAGCTCCAGCACCCAGTCGGCCGAAGTCATCCGCTTCGAGCCTTTCTACTCCTTCCGCCACGCCACCCGCAGGGAGAAGCGCCAGACTTTCTGGCTCACCACCCGCCGCCTGTCGGAGCGGCGCGGCGAGGAGGGCACCGACATCTACCTTTCGCTGGTGGATCTGTCCGGACGCCCGGCCCGGCCCGGCGTCGATACCATCACGGTCCGCTGCGTCTGCACCAACCGCGACCTGCCGGCCCGGCTCCCGTTCGGCAGCGAGCTGGGCGACTTCGAGATGGAGGGCGCCTCGGCCATCCGCCGCATCATCTGCCTGCGCAAGCCGACCGCTACCGTGCGCCCGCCGGCCGGCCGCGGCGCTTTCTGGCGCCTGATCTCCCACCTCTCGCTGAACTACCTCTCGCTGGTTGAGGAGGGCAAGCAGGCGCTACAGGAGATTCTCAAGCTGTACAACTTCGGCGAATCCGTCTACCTGGAGAAGCAGATCGCCGGCATCGTCGAGCTGTCGAGCGCGCGCCATTTCGCCCGCGTCCGTTCCGACTACGGCATCTCCTTCGCCCGCGGCGTGCGCGTCCACCTCAAGCTCGATGAGGAGCAGTTCGAGGGCGGCGGCGTCTACCTGTTCGCCAGCGTGCTGGAGAGCTTCCTCGGGCTCTACGTGACCATGAACAGCTTCAGCCAGTTGGCCGTTTCGACCCAGCAACGAAAAGAAGTGTTGCGGGAATGGCCGCCGCGGGCGGGACGGGAGATCCTGTTGTGAGGCGGGATCAGCACGAGCTGGCGGCGGCGCTGGAAGCCGAGCCCTGGCGGTTCGAGTTTTTCCAGGCCGTCCGCCTGCTGGAGCGGCTCGCGCCCGGGCGCCAGCCGGTCGGCCGTTTCGTCCGCCCCGAGGACGAGGTGGCTCGCTTCGGCGCCAACCCCACGCTGACATTCCCGGCCAGCGAGATCCAGGAGCTGGAGCGGCCCGAAGATGGGCCGGCCCGGATGAGGGTCAACTTCATGGGCCTGTTTGGCCCGCTGGGCGTGCTCCCGCTCTACTACACCGAACTTGTGGCCACCCGCCTTCGCCAGCGTGATCGGACCCTGCGGGATTTTTTCGACCTCTTCAACCACCGCATGATCTCGCTGTTCTACCTGGCCTGGGAGAAGTACCGTTTCACCATCGCCTATGAGCGAGGCGAGCGCGACCGCTTCTCGCATCACTTGCTGGACCTGATCGGTCTGGGCACGCCGGGCCTTCAGGACCGGCAGGCGGTCGCCGATGATTCGCTGCTGTTCTACTCGGGGTTGCTGGCCCAGCACCCGCGCTCGGCCCAGGCCCTCAAGCAGGTCCTGGCCGATTACTTCGAGGTCCCGGTCGAAATCGAGCAGTTCGCCGGCGCCTGGTACCCGATCAACCGCGAGACGCAATGCGCGATGGCCGAAAGCGAGCGCATTTCCGACCAGTTGGGCAGCGGGGCCGTGGTCGGCGACGAGGTTTGGGATCAGCAGGGCCGCCTTCGTGTCCGGCTCGGTCCGATGACGCTGGAACAGTACCTGGATTTCCTGCCCGGCGGCACCGCCTTCGAGCCGCTGCGGGGGCTGACCAGGGTGTTCGCCGGCGACGCGCTGGATTTCGAGGTCCAACTTATACTAAAGCGAGAGGAGGTCCCCCCCTGCGAACCGGGCTCGGAAACCGAGGCCGCCCCGCGGCTCGGCTGGGTGAGCTGGCTAAAGACGGCCCCGATGGGCCGGGATCCGGGGGAGACGGTGTTGAGACTATAAGGAGTCAGGAATCAGGAGTCAGGAGTCAGAATGAGCGCATCCGTGCCTGCAGCCGTCGACGGTCACGTGCAGCGGCGGGCAGCCAGAACGTTCCGCGATCTTGTGGTGTGGCGCAAAGCTCATGAGTTTGTGCTGGCAGTGTATCGATTCACCGCGCAGTTTCCCAAGCACGAAACCTACGGCCTCTCGTCGCAGATGCGGCGCGCGGCCGTCTCCATCCCGGCCAATATAGTTGAGGGATTTCGAAAGCGCGGGCGAGCCGACAAAGTCCGTTTCATGAATGTAGCCGAGGGCTCGATCGAGGAGAGCCGCTACTACCCGATCCTGGCACAGGATCTCGGCTATGGAGACACGGAAGGGTTGATGAACTCTCTGGAAGAGGTGAGCAGCCTGGTCAACGCGTACAGCAAGGCCATTCTGACTCCTGACTCCTGACTCCTAAGGAGGAGAACAATGAGCGTGAATCTAAAATCACTGATCAACAAGCTCAACGATGACACGCGTTCGGCGCTGGAGGCGGCCGCTGGGCTGTGCCTCTCGCGCACGCATTACGAGGTCGAGGTCGAGCACTTCCTGATGAAGCTGATCGAGGTGAGCGACGGCGACTTCGCCCGCATCGCGCGCCAGTACGGCGTGGACAACTCGCAGTTAAGCAAGGAGCTGACCCGCCAACTGGACAAGATGAAGCGCGGCAACGCCCGCGGTCCGGCCCTCAGCCTGTGGCTCCTGCGCATGCTGACCGAGGCCTGGACGCTCGGCTCGATCGACTACAACTCCGGCCAGATCCGCACCGGCTTCGCCATCCTGGCGCTGCGCACCAACGAGGACCTGGCCCGGCTGCTCGCCGAGGTCAGCCGCGAATTCCAGAAGATCCAGGCCGACGACCTGCGCAAGAACTTCGCCTCCATCGTGGCCGGCTCGCGCGAAGACGCCATCACCGCCGGCGCCCCCGAGGGCGGGCCTGCTTTTGCGCCGGGGCGCGGCGCTGCCGGCAAGACGGTCAACCTCGACCAGTTCACCATCGACCTGACCGAGCGCGCGCGCGCCGGCAAGATGGACCCCGTGCTGGGCCGCGACTTCGAGATCCGCCAGATCATCGACATCCTCATGCGCCGCCGCCAGAACAACCCCATCCTCACCGGCGAGGCCGGGGTGGGCAAAACGGCGGTGGTCGAGGGCTTTGCACAGCGGGTGGTCCAGGGCGACGTGCCCACGCCGCTGCGCAACGTCACGGTGCGCACGTTGGACCTCGCGCTGCTCCAGGCCGGCGCCGGCATCAAGGGCGAGTTCGAGAACCGCCTCAAGGGCCTCATCGAGGAGGTGAAGGCTTCGCCCAAGCCGATCATTCTCTTCATCGACGAAGCGCACACCATGATCGGCGCCGGCGGCCAGGCCGGCATGAGCGACGCCGCCAACCTGCTCAAGCCCGCGCTGGCCCGCGGCGAGCTGCGCACGATCGCGGCCACCACCTGGTCCGAGTACAAGAAGTTCTTCGAGAAGGACGCCGCCCTGGCCCGCCGTTTCCAGGTGGTCAAGGTGGATGAGCCCGGTGAGGACAAGTGCCAGATCATGCTGCGCGGCGTGGTGGCGCCGCTGGAGAAGCACCACAACGTGCGCATCCTGGCCGAGGCGGTCCAGTCCGCCGTGCGCCTCTCGCACCGCTACCTGGCCGGCCGCCAGCTCCCGGATAAGGCCGTCAGCGTGCTCGACACCGCCTGCGCCCGGCTGGCGTTGGGCCAGGCGGCCACGCCGCCCGCGGTCGAGGAGGCGCGGCGCCAGCTCGACGACCTGGTCGTCCAGCAGCGCGTGCTCACGCGCGAGCAACAGGTCGGCGCCGACCACAGCGAGCGGCTGGCGCAGATCGCCGAACAGATCCCCGAAGTGGAGGCCCGCCTGGCGGCGCTCAATGAGCGCTGGGAGAAGGAGCGCGGCCTGGTCGAGCGCATCCGCGAGCTGCGCGGCAAACTGGAAGCGACACCCGCGGCAGCCCAAGTGGCGCAGGCTTCAGCCTGCGAAGCCGCGCCTCAGCCCGAGGCAGCCGCCGCCCCGGCCGAAGCTGTCGCCGAAGCCGCGCTTGAGGCCGCCGTCGAGGCCGTCGCCCCGCCCGGCCCCGCCGAGATGCGCGCCGAGCTGGCAGGGCTCAACAAGGAACTGGAGACCCTCCAGGGCGACTCGCCGCTAATGCAGGTCTGCGTCAACGCCCAGATCGTCGGCGAGGTCATCTCCGGCTGGACCGGCATCCCGGTCGGCAAGATGGTCAAGGACGAACTGGCTACGCTGCTCCAACTGGAGGGCGTGCTCGGCGCCCGCATCATCGGCCAGCCGCAGGCGCTCAAGGCGCTCAGCGAGCGCGTGGTAGCCTCGCGGGCCGGCATGGAGGACCCGGGCAAGCCGGTCGGCGTGTTCCTGCTGGTCGGCCCCAGCGGCGTCGGCAAAACCGAGACCGCGCTGGTGCTCTCCGACCTGCTATACGGCGGCGAGCGCAACCTGATCACCATCAACATGTCCGAGTTCCAGGAAGCGCACACCGTCTCTACTCTCAAGGGCTCGCCGCCCGGCTACGTCGGCTACGGCGAGGGCGGCGTGCTCACCGAAGCGGTGCGCCGCCGGCCTTACTCGGTGGTCCTGCTCGACGAGGTCGAGAAGGCGCATCCGGATGTGCTGGAGCTCTTCTACCAGGTCTTCGACAAGGGCCTGATGGAGGACGGCGAGGGCCGCGAGATCGACTTCAAGAACACCATCATCATGCTCACCACCAACGCCTGCACCGACGCCATGATGAAGCTCTGCGCCGACCCCGAAACCACGCCCAGCCCGGCCGCGCTGGTCACCGCCATCAAGCCCGAGCTGAACAAGATCTTCAAGCCCGCTTTTCTCGGCCGCCTGGTGACCATTCCCTACTTCCCGTTGCGCGACGAGGCGATGAAAAAGATCATCGTGCTCAAGTTCGACAAGATCCGGCGGCGCGTCCGCGAGAACCACCGCATGGAATTCGTCTATGACTCCGCGCTGGTGGACGAGGTGGCCCGGCGCTGCACCGAAGTCGAAAGCGGCGCCCGCAACGTCGATAACATCCTGACCAACACGCTGCTGCCCGATGTCTCGCGGCAGTTGCTGACGCGGATGGCCGAGGGCGAAAAGCTGACGTCGATTAACGCCGGCATCGGCCCCGACGGCTCGTTCGTCTACACCTTCGGCGGGGCGGGCTAGAAGCCTGCCCCAAGGGGGCCACTGGGTATTACCATGGGAACTGGCACCTTCACTCAGCAGAACCGATTGCTTTCGCTGACGACTCCGCTGGGTCCGGACAAACTGCTGCTGCGCTCCTTCACCGGCCACGAGGCCATCTCGCAGATCTTCCACTTCCAGCTCGATCTGCTCTCCACGGAACCGGCCATCAACTTCGACGACATCGTCGGCAAGAACATCACCTTCGGCATCGTGCTGGCCGATAACACCAACCAGCGGCTGTTCAACGGCTGCGTGAGCCGCTTCGCCCAGTTGGGGGGCGAGGGCCGGCTGGCCCGTTACCAGGCCGAGGTGGCGCCCCAGTTGTGGTTCCTCACACGCACCGCCGACTGCCGCATCTACCAGAACCAGTCCGTCCCCGACATCATTCAGGAAGTGCTCCAGCGTTTCGGCGTGCAGCATGTCGAGAACCAGCTCCAGGGCAGCTACCGGACCTGGGACTACTGCGTGCAGTACCGCGAGACCGCCTACCACTTCATCCAGCGGCTGATGGAGCAAGAGGGCATCTTCTATTTCTTCAAGCACGAGGAGGGCAAGCACACCCTGGTGCTGGCCGACGCTTCCTCCGTCCACCGGCCCTGCCCCAACCAGGAGACCGTCCGCTACGAGCCTGGCGCCGGGCCCGGTTTCGCCCGCGACGAGGACTACGTTTACGACTGGCGGCTCCAGCATGAGATCCGCCCCGGACGTTACGCCACCGCCGACTTCAACTTCGAGACGCCGATGACCAAGCTGCTCTCCAGCGTGGATAGCAGCATCAACCAGGGCGGCAATTCCGCCTACGAGGTCTACGACTATCCCGGCGAATACGCCAAGCGCGATGAGGGCGACCGCGAGGCCAGGCTCCGCATGGAAGAGGAGGAGACACCGCACGCGGTCATCACCGGCGCCGGCTATTGCCGCGCGTTTACACCCGGCTACAAGTTCGACTTCACCGAGCACGAGCGCCGGGACCAGAACGCCACCTACCTGCTCACCAGCGTGAACCACACCGCCCATGAGGGCGGCTTTTACTCCGGCATCGGCAGCCCTCAGGACGCCGCCTACGAGAACATGTTCACCTGCATCCCTTACGAGGTACCGTTCCGCCCGCCGCAGGTCACGACCAAGCCGCTGTGCCGGGGCTCGCAAACCGCCATCGTCACCGGCCCGAGCGGCGAAGAGATCTACACCGACAAGTACGGGCGGGTGAAAGTGCAGTTCCACTGGGACCGCCTGGGCGAGTACAACGAGAAGAGCTCCTGCTGGGTCCGCGTCTCACAGCCCTGGGCCGGCAAGAACTGGGGCGCCATCTGGATCCCCCGCATCGGCCAGGAGGTCGTGGTGGACTTCCTCGAGGGCGACCCTGACCGCCCCCTCATTACCGGCCGCGTCTACAACGCCGTCCAGATGCCCCCCTATGGCCTGCCCGGCGAGCAGACCAAGAGCACCTTCAAGTCTTACAGTTCCAAGGGCGGCGGTGGCTTCAACGAGATCCGCTTCGAGGACAAGAAGGGCTCCGAGCAGGTCTTCATCCATGGTGAGAAGGACCTCGACATCCGCGTCAAGAACGATCGCCGCGAGTGGATCGGCCGCGACCGGCACCTGATCGTCAAGCGCGACAAGGTCGAGCAGATCGAGCGCGACGAGCACGCCGTCATCCAGCGCGACCGCATCGAAAAAATCGAGCGCGATCACTACCTGACCATCGAGGGCAAGGAAGCCATCAAGATCGACGGCTCGCACTCCTTCAAGGTGGACGGCAATGTGATCGAGCAGTTCGGCGCCAACCACAGCGAGCAGGTCACCGCCAACTATTACCTGAAGGGAATGAACATCGTCATCGAGGCCGACGTCGGCCTGACCATCAAGGTGGGCGGCAACTTCGTGACCATCAACCCCGCCGGCGTCCAGATCTCGGGAACGATGTTGATGCTCAACAGCGGCGGCTCGGCGCTGTCCGGCTCACCCGGCAACCTCGTCTCGCCGCAAGCACCCAAGAAAGCCGAGATCGCCGACAACGCCGATCCGGGCAGCGAGGCCCCC
>JBBTDS010000479.1:0-3995 GCA_038060875.1 Acidobacteriota bacterium
CCCCCGGCGGGCGGGTCTTCCAGCGGCGGTGGATCCAGAGCCACTGGTCCGGGTGCTGGCGGATCACCGCTTCCAGTTGCCGGTGGAGGCGCTGGGTGTCCTCGGCGTCGTCGCCGGTGATCTCGACGGGCGGGAAGAAGCGCAGCACGTAGCGGCGTTCCTCCTCCGACCAGAGCGCGAAGCCGGGGATCACGGCCGCGCCGCTGTGGGCGGCGAGCTTCGCAAAACCTGCCGCGGCGCAGGCGGGCACTCCGAAGAAATCGACGAACACGCCTTCCTCGGGGCTGGAGTTCTGGTCGATGAGGATGCCGACCGCCTCGTTGGCGCGCAGCGCCTTGAGGATGGCGCGGGCCGAGTCCTTCTTCTCCAGCACGCGGTTGCCGGAGAGGGCGCGGCGGCGGGCCACCAGGCGGTCGATCAGCGGGTTATCGAGCGGGCGGACGAGGATGTGCATCGGCGCGGCCATCATCGCATGCGAGAAGGCGCTCAGCTCCCAGTTGCCCAAGTGGGCGGTGGCGAACAGCACCCCGCGCCCGCGGCGCAGCGCTTCCTCGAAATGCTCGAAGCCGTCGTAACGGATCCACTCGGAAATGTTTCGGCGGTCGAGGCGCGGGAAGCGGGCGAAAGCGACCAGCAGGCGGGCGATGGAGTGGAAAACGCCATCGGCGATGCGGCGGCGTTCCGCGGCGCTCTTCTCCGGCAGGGCCATCTCGAGGTTGCGCAGGGCGACGCGGCGCAGGCGCGGCGCCGCCAGGTCAAGCAGGCGGGAGTAAGCGCGGGCGAGCCGCTCGGCAAGCGGGCGCGGCGTCCAGGCCAGCGAGGCCAGCACGGCCAGCGACGCCCAGTACTCGATAACGTTGCGGGGAGCGGAGCGTTGCTTCACGCGTAGGAGGAGACGGCGCCGGCGGCCTTGGCGGCGCGCTCGCGGGTGACGCGCTCCAGGTAGCCGCTGGCGCGGAAGGCGGCCAGCGGGTCGGGGGCCAGGCCCTTGGAGCGGCGCCACTCCTGGATCATCGGGCGCGCGTCGGTGGCGAAGGCGGATTTCAGGCACTCCTCGGCGTCCACCAGGTCGGCGTCCCGCTGGTGGAGGGCGAGCTTTGCGTGGTCCACCAGCGCCGCCTTGGCGCAGAGTTCCTGGGCGGTCATCGCCGTCTGGATCATCTCCTCCATCTTGCCCTTGAGGTTGTGGCTCTGGTCGATCATGTAGGCGAGGTCGGCGCGGCGGCCGGTCTCGAACTCGTACTGGGCGATCTGGTGGAAGATGCGGAAGACCTGGTAAGGGTCGATCGAGCCGAGGGTGAGATCGTCGTCGGCGTAGCGGCGGTCGTTGAAGTGGAAGCCGCCGAGCATGTCCTCATCGAGCAGCCAGGCGACGATCTGCTCGATGTTCTGCGCCTGGTAGTGGTGGCCGGTATCGACCAGCACCTTGGCCTTGGGGCCGGCGGCGCGGGCCATCAGCAGCGCCATGCCCCAGTCGGCGATGTCGGTGTGATAAAAGGCCGGCTCGAAGGGCTTGTACTCGACCAGCATGCGCTGGCCCTCGGCGAGCCGCCGGTGGGTGGCGCGCAGCCCTTCGATGAACCACTGCTTGCGATGGCGGATGTTGGCGGTGCCGGGGTAACTGGAGCCGTCGGCGAACCAGAGCGAGAGGTCGCGGCTGCCGGTGACGGCGGCGATCTCGACGCTGTCTAAGATGTGCTGGAGGGCGGCGCGGCGGGCTTCGGCATCGGGGCTGCCGAGCGAGCCGTGCTTGTAGATCTGGTCCTGGAAGACGTTGGGGTTGATGGCGCCGACCCGCACCCCGGACTTGGCGGCCAGGGCCATCGTCTCGGCGGCGCTCGCCTTGCCGGCGGGGAAATCCCAGAGCACGTGCACGGCGACCGAGGGGCAGCAGCCGGTGAACTTGTGCACCTGGCCGGCGTCGGCGAACTTCTCCTCGGTGTTGGTGGCCGCCGCCGCCTGAATGAACTTGCCGAACCGGGTTCCGGTGTTGGCGAAGCCCCAGGAGGGCAGCTCAATCTGGAAGGCGTCCAGCGCCTGGCATACGGTTTCGTCGGGTCTGGCTGGCATGTTTATGAGCCTATCACGGCGCCAATGCCATGCGCCCCCCGGCGTTCACCCGACCTGGTTGCCCGGGATGGAGCAGCCGGCGCAGTTGACGTGCTCGAATTGCAGAGTGGTGTGGTGGATCTGGAAGCGGTCGCCGAGCACCTGGTTGATGCGGCGCAGGATGGTTTCGCTCTCCGAGGGTGGCAGGTCGGCGATCAGCACGTGACAGCTCAGGGCGTGGGTGCTTGAGCCGAGGCTCCAGATGTGGAGGTCGTGCACGTCGAGCACGCCGCCGACCTCGCGCATCGCCTGGATGACAGAGTTGAGCTCCAGCCCGCGCGGCAGCCCTTCCAGCAGGATGTTCAGCGACTCCTTCACGATGTCCCAGGCGGTCCAGATGATCAGCAGCCCGATCAGGGCCGACAGCAGCGGGTCCACCCTCTGCCAGCCGGTGGAGCGGATCACGATGGCGCCGGCGATGATGCCGATGGAGCCGACCGCATCGCCGAGCATGTGGGCCCAGGCGCTGCGGATGTTGATGTCGTGGCGCCGCCCGGTGCGCAGGCCCCACATGATGGTGACGTTGACCAGCAGGCCGAGGGTGGCCACCACCAGCATCGTCAGCTCGTGGACGGTCTCGGGGCGCAGCCAGCGGCGGTAGCTCTCGTAGAGGATGTAGCCGGCCAGCGCCAGCAGCGAGAGGGCGTTGACGAAGGCGGCCAGCACGCCGGCGCGGTGGTAGCCGTAGGTCCTGGTCTCATCGGGCGGGCGGCGGCCGAGGTGGAAGCCGAACCAGGCCAGCAGCAGCGCCAGGGCGTCGGTGAAGTTGTGGCCCGCGTCGGACAAGAGCGCCAGGCTGTGCGCCCGGAACCCGGCGATCACCTCGACGACCACGAACAGCAGTGTGAGCGCCAGCGACCACTTCAGCACCCGGCCCATGTCGGCCTGATGGCCATTCTCTTGCAAAACGGTTCTCCTGCGACCAGTGTAATTGAGTGCCGGGACGGGGCGGGGATCTGGTACAATCGAGGTCGAGCACCACTGAGACCGGTCACCAACGCGGGCGGGAGTAATTCAGTGGTAGAATGCCAGCTTCCCAAGCTGGACGTCGTGGGTTCGAGTCCCATCTCCCGCTCCATGTTTTCGCCGCCTGCACTCCTCTGACGAATCACCGGCGCTGCCCTCGAGGATGCGAGAATGTTCCCATGGCGAGACTGAAGTGCTTCGTCATGATGCCGTTCCAGCGGGAGTTCGATCCGGTCCTCAGCACGATCCAGCAGGCGGCCAGCGGCGTCCTGCCGGGCGAGGAGATTGACTGCTGCTGGCTCAAGGATGTGCACGCGGCCGGCAGGATCACCGATGACATCATCGACGCGCTGCGGGAGTCGGTCTTGTGCGTCGCCGACGCCACGGGAAGCAACCCCAACGTCATGTGGGAGACGGGTTACGCGATGGCGCTGGGCAAGCCGACGATTCTGTTGGGGCAGCGCGTCGAGGACTTGCCCTTCGACCTGCGGGTCCATCGCGTCCTCCCGTACAGGCTGAACGAACTGGGAAGCCTCGGTGAGCACCTCAAGGTCGCAATCCGGCAGACGCTGGCGCGGTACGAGCTGAAAGGCAAGCCGGCGCTGCCATACACGGAGCCCATGTCGCGCACGATCGCGGTTACCGGCAGCGCGCGCGCCGATCCGGCCCGGGCGAGCCGCCGCGTCGAGACGCTGCTGCGCCCATATCTGAATCCGGGGAGGATCTGGTATTGCGGGAGCACCGGCACGTCGGACGAGGCTGCGCTGAGATATCTCAGCGCACACCGGCAGCGCGCGGTGGCGGTGGGTTACACACGGTTCGACTTTTCACCGGAGGTCAAGGAGTCGGTGGAAGCAGGCCGGATCCAGTTTCTGGACTCCTCGGTGGAGCCCGTGAGCATGCTGGTGGGCTTCGTCTAG
>JBBTDS010000480.1:0-13343 GCA_038060875.1 Acidobacteriota bacterium
CACGCCTGGATGTGGGGGTAAGTGCGAGGGCATGCCGGAAACGGCCAACCACCCCTCTGTAAAAGCGCGACAACTTCGCTGTCAGGCTATGGATGTGCGCCAAGTGCACTCATCGGCGGTGGGATCAGGCGAAGGTTGGCACAGGAGGAGTGACGATCCCCGAAAGGGCTGTCTCCCTCCGGGCGAGGGCGTCACGCACGCCACATCCAGAAGATCATCGTTAAGCCGTGTGCGGGAAAACCGCACGCACGGTTTGAAAGGGGGTCATGGAAACGGGCCAGCGGTACACGCTGGAACCGCGCCATAATCTACCCATGCTTCGCCGCAGTTTTCTCCAGACCGCCGCCGGGGCGGCGGTGGCCGCGCCGGCCGAGCCAATCCGCCTCGGCATCGACACCTACTCCATCCGCGATCTCCGCTGGAAGGCGATCCAGTTGCTGGATTACGCGGCCGGCCTCAAGCTCGATACGATCCAGCTCTCCGGCCTCGGCGACTACGAAAGCCTCGATCCCGCGTATCTGGCGAAGGTGAAGGATCACGCCGCCCGGCTCGGCATCACCATCGACGCCGGCATCGGTTGCATCTGCCCCACCTCGCAGAGCTGGAGCCCGAAGGTGGGCGCTCCGCAGGAGTACATCCTGCGCGGGCTGCGGGTGGCCAAGGCGGTGGGCGCGACCTCGATGCGCTGCTTCATGGGGGCTTCGGCCGACCGCCGCGGGCCGCTGCCGATCGAGGCCCACATGGAGACGGCCGTCAAGATCTTCCGCTCGGTGCGCTCCGAGGCGCGGGACCTCGGCGTGAAGATCGCCCTGGAGAATCACTCCGGCGACTTGCAGGCACGCGAGGTGAAGACCATCATCGAACAGTCCGGCCCGGACTACGTCGCTGTCTGCCTGGACAGCGGCAACCCCATCTGGGCGATTGAGGACCCGCTGCTGACGCTGGAGGTGCTGGCTCCCTACACGGTCACCACGCACATCCGCGACACGGCGATCTGGGAGCACCCGCGGGGCGCGGCGGCCCAGTGGGTGGCCGTCGGCGAGGGATCGATCGATTACCGCGAGTTTGTCGCCCGCTACCGCCAGCTCTGCCCCAAAGCCGGCATGCAGCTTGAGATCATCACCGGCCGCCAGCCGCTCATCTTCCCCTACCTCGAGCCCGACTTCTGGAAGGCGTTCCCCAAGACGCCGGCCGCCGAGTTCGCGCGCTTCCTGGCGCTGGCCAAGCGCGGGCGTCCCTTCACCGCCTCGGTGGCGGCCGACCAGCGCCGCGACCTGGAGCGCAGCCTCGACTACTGCAAGAAGACGCTTGACGTGGGGGTGAAGTGGCGTGGCTGAGGTGGGACCGGCATTCCTGCCGGTCAGAGAGGCTTGCGGGCCCTTACGAAGGCGCTCATGAACTTGCCGTCCACCAGCGGGGCGATCGCCTCGATGTCGATGCCGGCGGCGTCGAGAAACTCGCGGGCGTCTGCGGCCCGGTAGACGCGGGTCGGCTCGATGTCGATCCCGGCGAAGCCGGCCGCGGCCAGCTTGGCGCGGTATTCGGGCTCCTCCAGCGCCCCGGCCACACAGCCGATCCACAGCTCGACGCTGCGGCGGATCTGGGACGGAACCTCGCCCCGCACCACGATGTCGGAGACGGCGAAGCGGCCGCCGGGGCGTAGCACGCGGAAAGCCTCCTTCAGCACGCGGCCCTTGTCGGCCGAGAGGTTGATGACGCAGTTGGAGATGATCACGTCCACCGAGTTGTCCGGTAGCGGGATACTCTCGATCTCGCCCTTCAGCCACTCGACGTTGTCGATGCCGGCCTTGCGCTGGTTCTGGCGCGCCAGCTCGAGCATCTCGTCGGTCATGTCCAGGCCGTAGGCCTTGCCCGTGGGGCCGACCCGCCGCGCCGACAGCAGCACGTCGATGCCGCCGCCGGATCCCAGGTCGAGCACCCTCTCGCCCGGCTTCAGCTCCGCCAGCGCCGTCGGGTTGCCGCAGCCGAGCGAGGCGCGCAGCGCCTCCTCGGGGATTCCCTGGGTCTCCGAACTGGCGTAGAGGTTGGCGGTGATCGGATCGCACTCCGGCGTGGATGGGGAGCCGCCGCAGCAAGGGCTGCCGCCGCTCACGACCCGCAACGCCGCCTGGGCGTACTTCTTTTTGACAGCTTGCGTGATGTTCGTGTCGCTCATGTCCTTTCCTTTCGCGCAGGCCGGCGCGAACAGCACTCGGCGTACAGGAACTCCAGCAGCTCCCGCAAGGCTTCCGAGTTGGCCGCGTACCAGAGGAACTGGCGCTCGCGCCGGACTTTCACCAGTTGCTCGCTTTTCAGCTTCTCCAGATGATGGGAGAGGGTGGAGCCGGGGATGTCCAACTCCGCCTGGATGTCGCCCACCACCAGGCCCCGCGGATGGGCGGCCAGCAGCAGGCGCAGGATGCGCAGCCGCGGCTCGGCCCCCAGGGCCGCCAGCATGTCGGCGTAGCGGGCCACATCGGCCGCCCGTCCGGCTCTTTTCATATTTCTAGAATAGCAGAAATAACCGCGCTGTCAAGCGTTCGGTTTGACGCCCGGCAGTTTCGGAAGTCTGGCGGGGCGGCGGGCTCGTCGCCAATGGCGTCTTCCGCATGGCGCACAAGGTCTACGGCGAGATCGGGCCGGCTTGCCGTGTCCAGGACCTCCCCCCGGCCACCGGGGAGGGTGACCTTGCAGGCGCGCAGCGGCGAGGATGTAGACTGGAGGAGGAGACGCAAAAATGCAACGGCACTCTATCCTCGTTCTTGCCCTGCTGCTGGCCGGCCCGGCTTCCACCCAGCAGAAGAAGCGGGTGGCCGTGCTGGATTTCGAGTACGCCACCGTACACAGCTACGTGGCTGCGATCTTCGGAACCAACGTGGACGTGGGCAGAGGCATCGGCGACCTGCTGGTGGAGAAACTGGTGCAGAGCGGCGCCTACTCAGTCATCGAGCGCAAGGCGCTGAGCAAGGTTCTGGCCGAGCAGAATTTCTCCAACACCGACCGCGCCGACGCGAATTCGGCGGCCAAGATCGGGCGCATCCTCGGCGTGGACGTCATCATCATCGGCAGCATCACCCAGTTCGGGCGCGACGACAAGGCCACCTCGGTGGGTGGCGGCGCCTTCGGCGGCGTGGCCCGCCGGTACGGGCTGGGCGGCGTCCAGAAGCGCGAGGCCAAGGCGGTGGTCGATGTCAGCGCCCGGATGGTGAGCGTGGATACGGCCGAGATCCTGGCGGTCGCACACGGCAAGGGCGAATCGACCCGCTCCGGCATCTCGCTGTTGGGCGCCGGCGGCAGCGGCGGCGCGGGCGGCGCCGGCGCCTATGACATGACCAGCAAGAACTTCTCCGCCACGCTGATCGGTGAGGCGGTGCACAAGGCGGTCGGGCAGCTCGGCCAGCAGCTCGACACCAGCGCCGGGCGCGTGCCGGTTCGGGTGGTCCAGATCGACGGGCTGGTGGCCGACGTCAGTGGCAACTCGCTCATCCTCAACGTCGGCAGCCGCGCCGGCGTGAAGGTGGGCGACCGCCTCCGGGTGAGCCGCAAGATTCGCGAGGTCAGGGACCCGGCCACCGGGAAGATCATCCGCGCCATCGAAGACAAGCTCGGCGATTTGGTCATCACCGAGGTGGACGAAACCTCGGCCGTAGGCGCCTACACCGGGTCGGCGCCGGTCAAGGTGGGGGATGCTGTGAAAAGCGCGCCGTAGGCGCGCCACAAGCTACGAGCTACGAGCCACAAGCCTCCCGCCGACGGAAGTCGCTCTGACCCGAACGTCCTCGTCGATGACTGGTACGTCACTTCGCCGCGCCGGGGCTTGCGCGGACTTGCCGGATTTGCGACTATTTAGCTAGATTGGCTAGCTAGGAGGTCCCCATGGAATGGCGACTGGCGGACGCCAAGAACCGCTTCAGCGAACTCGTCAACCGCGCCCTTGCCGAAGGCCCTCAGTTCGTCCGCAGGCGCCGCGATGCGGTGGTGATTGTGGCTCAGCGTGACTACGAGAAGCTGACCGGCAAACGTCCAGGGTTCAAGGAATTTCTGACCGGCAAAGCTCCCAGCTTGGAGGGGCTGGACCTCACTCGTGACCGTTCTCTTATGAGGGACGTGAAACCGTGAGACTCCTGTTAGACACGTGCGTGTTGGCTGAACTGCGCAGCCCCAAGCCGCATCCCGATGTGTGGCGTGCCGTCGGGGCTCTTGAGAGCGAGCACCTGTTTGTCAGCGTTCTCTCGATCGGAGAGATCGCGAAAGGGATAGCGCTCCTCAGGGACGGCGAGAAGAAGCGCCAGATTCAGACTTGGTTGCAGACCCTGGTAAGCCACTACGCCGACCGGCTTCTCCCCGTTGATCTGGAGACCAGCCGGATCTGGGGGGAGCTGACGGCGGCCGCGCAGAAAGCGGGCCGGACGGTACCGGCTATTGACGGCTTGATCGCCGCCACCGCCCGGCGGCATGGCCTGCACGTCATGACCAGGAACACTGCTGATTTCGAAGCCTGCGGGGTCCTACTGCTCAATCCGTGGGACGGGGCGGTTTGAGGCGCACTCCGCCGAGGTAGGTCGCCCTCACCTGAACGTCCCCGTCCACGACGAGCACATCCGCGAACTTGCCCGGCGCGAGGCTGCCGATGGCGGCCTGGCGACCGATGATCGTGGCCGGGGTGAGCGAAGCCATCCGCACCGCCTGCCAGAGCGGACATCCGATCAGGTCGCGAGCGATGCGCACCATCTCGTTCATCGGGCAAACGGAGGAGGCCAGCGCGGTGCCGTCGGGGACGCGCGATTCGCCGTTGCGCACCACCGTTCGCATGCCGTGGCGCGGGCCGAAGGTGTACTCGCCGTCGGGCATGCCGGCGGCGCGCATGGCGTCGGTGACGATCGCGAGCTTCTCGTAGCCCTTGTGCCGGAAGGCCACGCGCATCATCTCGGCCGGCAGGTGCTTGCCGTCGGAGATCAACTCGGAAGACAGGCGGTCGTCGAGGAAGACCGCCTCGAGCATGCCGCCGCTGCGCGGGTTGGGCGTGCCGCGCCAGCGGTTGTTCATCGCGTCGGTCATGGCGCAGTAGAGATGGGTGACGTGGGTGACGCCCCAGTCCGCCGCTTCCTCCATCTCATGATAAAGCGCCTCGCTGTGGCCGGCGCTGGCCGTCACGCCGCAGTCGTAGAGCGTCTCGATCAGCGGGCGCGCGCCCGGCAACTCCGGCGCCAGCGTCATGCTGGCCACCATGCCGCACTCCAGGATGAGGCGCCATTCGCGCTCCTCCGGCGCGCGGACCTGCTCGGCGAGGTGGCAGCCGCGCTTGGAGAAGGTCAGGTACGGACCCTCGATGTGCGCGCCGAGGGCGCGGCCGTAAGGCTGCGGCCCGCGGCGGTACTGGTCCAGGACTTCGAGCGCCGTCAGGATCTCCACGAGCGGCGCGGAGGCCGTGGTGGGGCACAGAGCGGTCGTGCCGTGGGCGGCGTGATAGTGGAAGACGGTCTCGACGTCCTGCCTGGTCGCGTCCATGAAGTCGCTGCCGCCGCCGCCGTGCACGTGGACGTCGACAAAGCCCGGGGAAAGATACAAGCCGCCGGCGTCGATGCGCTCGGCGTCCGCGGGAATGTGCTCGTCGCGCCGCGGCCCGGCGTACTCGATGCGCCCGTCGCAGGCAGTGATCATGCCGTCGGGAAGCAGCCCGCTGTCGGTGATGAGGGTGCCGTTGTAGAAGACCTGGGTCGCCATATCCTTACTGCCAGCATACCGCCGCCGCTGGTCGCCCGCGGTCTGCTGGGGGAGGCGAGGAGGTAGGGGCGCTGAACTGATACGGGCTTGCAGGCTTGCCAGCGCCGATCCCGAGGTGGCCGCTATCGAGGCCGAGATGGACGCGCTCGAAGATCCGATCGCGGAGCCTTGGGATGAACCCGCAGCCGCACCGTCGTGGTGATCCCCCTTTCGTCCTCGCCGGCGGCTTATCCCCCGATCCAGGTCGCCATCCAGTGCCAGGGCCGTCCGGCCGTTGCGGTGGTCGATCAGATTCGCGCGATATCCAAGCAGAGGTTGCGCTCTGTGATCGGCCGCGTTTCGCCCGCCGAACTCGACGCCATTGAGAGCGCGCTGAAGCAGATCCTGGAGTTGCGCTGAGACGCGCTGCCGACATAGCCGAAGGGGCTATCCTGATTGAATGCGGACATCTCTGTTGTTGACCGTCGCGGCGTGCGGCCTGCTGGCCGGCGGGGGCGCGCCGCGGCAGGATGCGTGGCGGGTCATCGGCCCCGGGGGCGGCGGGTCGATGTTCGTGCCCACCGTCAGCCCGCACGATCCCAAGCGCGTGCTGGTGGCCTGCGATATGACCGGCTCCTACATCTCGCTCGACGGCGGCGACACCTGGCGCATGTTCAACCTGCGCGGCACCACGCGCTTCTTCGTCTTTGACCCGGTTGATCCGGATGTCATCTACACGCAAGGCGTCGGCCTGTGGCGCAGCGCGGACGCGGGCCAGACGTGGTCGCTGGTCTACCCCGATCCGGCCACCGTCAGCGGCGTCATTATGCCCGACGACCATGCCGGCGTGCAGATTCTCTCCGCGGGCAGGACACTGCCGGCGATCACGGCGCTGGCGGTCGATCCAGCGGACTCGCGAACGCTGTACGCGGTGATTCAGGCCGCTCTCCACGTCTCCACCGATTGGGGCGCCTCCTGGACCAGGACCGTTCTGCTGCCGGACGGCGGGCGCCAGATCTACGTCGATCCGCGCTCGCCCCGCGAGGACCGCACCCTCTACGTGATCGGCTCGCGCTCGGTGGCGGTGCGCGAGGGCGGCCAGTGGCGCTTCGGGCCGGCGCCGGCCGGCGTGCAGTCCTTCACCGATGTCTCAGCCGGCTTCCCCGCCGAGGGCGGCCGGCCGGTCGTCTACGGTGTCGTGCCGGCGGCGGTGTTCATCTCGGAGGACGGCGGAGCCACCTGGCGGCAGTCGGTCCTACCCGGCTCCTCCTCGCAGTCACGCGCGGTGGCCACCAGCCTGAATCATCCCGACACGGCCTACGTATCCTACAACGGCCTGCGCATGGATGGAGCGACGTGGTTCGGAGTGGCGAAGACCAACGACCGCGGCGGAAGCTGGGAGCTGATGTGGAAGGAAGCCAGCGCCAGCGGCGCTAACATGCAGGACGCCTGGCTCAGCGAGCGCTTCGGGTCCGGTTGGGGCGGCAACCCCTTCAACCTCGGCGTGGCGCCCACTGATCCCGAGATCTGCTTCGGCACCGACTCCGGGCGCACCATGCGCACCACCGACGGCGGCAAGACCTGGAAGGGCGTTTACTCGGCGCGGGCGCCGGGCGCGGGCTGGGATTCCACCGGCCTCGACGTGACCACCAACTATGGGATTCACTGGGACCCGTTCGACCCGAAGCGCGTCTTCATCAGCTACACCGACATCGGGCTGTTTGGCAGCGAGGACGGCGGCAAGAGCTGGTTCAGCGCGACCAACGGCGTGCCGCGGCGCTGGGTGAACACCACCTACTGGATCGAGTTTGACCCCGCGGTGCGCGGGCGCGTCTGGGGCGTGATGAGCCGCGTGCATGATCTGCCCCGCCCCAAGATGTGGCGGCAGACCGCGCCGGCGACTTACGAAGGCGGCGTCTGCCTGAGCGAGGACGGCGGCCGCACGTGGCGCGAGTCCACGAGCGGAATGGATCTCACCGCAGCCACGCACATCCTGCTCGATCCCACCAGTCCCGCCGAGGCGCGCGTTCTCTATGTCGCGGGCTTCGGGCGCGGCGTTTACAAGTCCACCGACGGCGGCCAGACCTGGGCGCTCAAGAACAACGGGATCGAAGGCGCGGAGCCGTTCGCGTGGTGGCTGGCCCGCGACCGCGACGGCGTGCTGTACCTGGTGGTGGCGCGGCGCACCGAGGACGGCAGTTTCAACAACCAGGGCGACGGCGCGCTTTACCGCTCCACCGACGGCGCCGAGACGTGGCGCCGCATCGCGCTGCCGCCGGGCGTCAACGGGCCGAACGGGCTGCTGATCGACCCTGATGATCCCCAGCGGCTCTACCTGGCCGCCTGGGGCCGCCGGACATCGGCCGGCGCGCGCGACGGCGGCATCTTCTTATCCACCGACGGCGGGCAGACGTGGCGGAACGTCTTGGCCGGCGACCAGCACGTCTATGACGTCACCATCGACACGCGCAACGGCGCGCTCTACGCGGCGGGCTTCGAGTCGGCGGCCTGGCGTTCGACCGATCGCGGCGAGACCTGGCAGCGCATCCGCGGCTACAACTTCAAGTGGGGGCACCGCGTCATCCCCGACCCGCTGGACCCGGAGAAGGTCTATGTGACAACATTCGGCGGCAGCGTGTGGCACGGCCCGGCGGCCGGCGACCCGGAGGCGGTCGAGGACATCGTCACGCCGGCGCTGAGCCTGACCGCCCGCGCCGACGTTTGGGCGCCGCTGCGGTTCCTCGTGGGCCGGTGGGAGGGCAAGTCATCCGGCAAGCCGGGCGCCGGCGCCGCCACCCGCGAGTATCGCTTCGAGCTGGGCGGAAAGTACCTGGTGGGCAAGAACCGCGTGGTGTACGAGAAGGAGACCCACGAGGACTGGAGCATCTTCAGCTTCGACCGGCTGGCGAAGCGATTCGCGCTGCGGCAGTTCCATGTCGAGGGGTTCGTCAACGAGTACTCGCTGGCGAAAGCCGGCGGCGACCGGCTCGAGCTGCTTTCCGAGCGCATCGAGAATATCGCGCCGGGATGGCGGGCGAGAGAACAGTACAGCGTGCTGGGTCCCGACGAGTTCGTCGAGACCTTCTCGCTGGCCGCGCCGGGGCGGGACTTCGAGCCGTACTCGGAGAGCCGGCTGAAGCGGGCGCGGTAGATTAAATTAGTGAAAGCGTAGCCTGTCACCGAAATTCAGGGTAGGGCTGGTTCCAGCCTTTGGCGGCCCACCAGAGGATGCGGTTGAGAGTGGCGGCGGGGATGTCGTCGGGCTCGGACCAGTTCATCGCCAGCGACTGGCGCGCCGCCCAGAGCTGGCGGCCGCGCAGCGCCTTGAGCGGCGGGTTCATCTCGTCGAGCGGGATATTCGACGGCAGGCACTTGTAGGGCGCCAGGTCGGCCTCGGCGGTGAACACGCTGGTCATCGGGCGCGCGCTGGCGAGGAACCGCGTGCGCGGCGGGATGCGGAAGATCTCCTGAATGGTTCGCACCATGCTGCTGTGGTTGTAGTGCGTAGAGTCGAGCGCGCCGCGGCGGATGCAAGGGCCAACGGCCAGCGCGATGGTGCGGTGACCGTCCACGTGATCGAGGCCGTCCTGCGCGTCGTCCTCGGTGACCAGGATGAGGCTCTTTGCCCAGAAGCGGCTCTTTGAGACCGCTTCGACTACGCGGCCGAGAGCGAGGTCGTTGTCGGCCACCATCGCGCGCGGCGTCGGCGAGCCGGGCCGGGTGCCGGAGGTGTGGTCGCTGTTGAGGTGCATCACCACCAGGTTCGGCATGCGGCCGCTCTTCTCCCAGCCGGCCAGCTCTTCGAGGAACACGTCGGCCCGGAGCTGGTCGGCGATGCTGGTGGTGCTGTTGGGGTAGCGCGGGGTGATGAGGCGGGCCAGGGCGGGCACGCCGGCGCGCGAACCGACCGCCGCCTGCCACTTGCCCTCCTTGTAGAGGCGCCAGTATTCGCTCCAGCTCAGCAGCTCCGCCTCGGTGATATCGACCGCGCTCTGGGTGGCCGGGTTCCAGCGCCCAGGCAGGCAGAGGTTGCCGAACAGGCGCACCTCCAGCGGACGCGCCGCGCTCTGCCAGAAGAAGCCGGCCGGGGAGACGGTGAGCGCGTCGGCCATATTCCACGCGTAGCCGCGCGGCGAGGCGGCGAAAGCGCGCTCGACGTAGTCGCTCACGAAGCCCTGCATCAGCCAGTGGTGGCCGTCGAAGCTGATGGCGCCGCCGGTGTGGAAGTTGTCGAGCAGCACGTAGCGTTCGGCCAGCGCGTGGTGGTTGGGCGTCACCTCGCGCCCGTACATCACCAGCTTCGGATCACGGTTGCCCTTGGGGATGTCGGCGAAGACCTGGTCGTAAGTGCGGTTCTCCTTGATGATGAACAGCACGTGCTGGATGCCGAGCGATCCCAGGTTGGCTACGCCGCCGGCGGGCTCGAACTTCGGGCTGTTGGCCGCCCGCACCTCGCGCGTTCCGGCGGCGACCTGCGGCGGGAGCGGCGCCGGTATCCGCAGGAGCGAGCCCTCGTACTGCCTGGAGTTGAACGTGCCCTTCTGGTCGGCGGTGCTGCCGAGGCCCTTGATGTTGACGACGCGCAGGTTGCCCTCGCGATCGACAGCGAGGGCGGATGGGAACCAGCCGGTCGGCACCGCGCCCGCCACCTTCCACGTCTTGCCGGCGGCGGTGACGACGGCGATGGCGTTGGCGCCGCCACAAGCCACGTAGATAGTCTTGCCGTCGGGTGCGAACACGGCGCCGATGGGCTGGCTGCCGGCGAAGCTCTCGGGGTAGCTGGGGATCTTCAAGTCGGTGCGGGCCAGCGTGCGCGTGTCGAGGATCGAAATGGTGTCGGAGTGGCCGTTGGCTACCGCGAGCGTGCTCTCATCCGGGCTGAGCGCCATGCCGGAGGGGGCCAGACCGACGGCGATCTCTTTCGCCGCAAACGTCGCCGCATCGATCACGCTCACGGTGCCGGTGGTCGCGGCGCCGGTAACCGGGTCGGTGACCACTTCGGAGCCGCTCGAGGGCGCGGTGGTGTCGCCGGAGGCGGGGCGCCGCCCGCCGCGGTTCGAAACGAAGATCTTGCCGTTCTTCGCCGAGACAGCCACCGCGAAAGGAGCGACGCCGGCGTCGATCTCACGCAGGATGCGGCGCGAGGCGGCATCGATCACCGCCAGCGTGTTGTTGCGGCTGAAGGCGACGAAGGCCGTCTTGCCGTCGGCCGCGAACGCGATGCCCGCGGGGACCGGGTGGCCCGGAAGCTCGATGTACTCGGTCTTCTCCGGCATGCCGATGGCGGAGAGCGCGGCGACCATGAGCGAGTCGGGGCCGTTGCGGGTGGCCTGGCTGGCCCACAACTCGCGGTCGCCCGGCCGGAAGGCGAGGCCGGTGTAGGAGGTGCTGCGCGGCTTGATCTCGGCAAGCTGCGCGCCGGTGGAGCCATCCATCAGCAGCACGCTGCGCCAGTTGAGCACGGCGAGCAGCCGCTTTTGCGAATCGAAGGCCGCCTCGACGGGCCGGCCGGGAATGAGCGCCTGCTCGCCCCACGGGCGCAGCAACTGGTTGGTGGGCAGAAGGTAGTAGCCGCCCGGCTGCTTGCCGATGGCGGCGTCGCTTTTGAGCACCGAGAACAGCGGCGTCTGGCTGGCGATGAGCGCCGCGCCGAGCAGGATCAACGAGGCGACAACGATCTTGCGAGTGGTCACATAGAAAGCCTAGTCCATCGGGCGGCGAATCTCAACACGGCACCCCCTTGCGCACCACCCCGTTTGTCGATATAGTTTAGGACATATCAATCAGAGGAGGTTCCCAATGGGAAACTACGCATATCCGGAAGTGTTGGTCAGCACCGGTTGGGTCGAGCAGCACCGCAGCGACCCGAAGGTGCGGGTAGTGGAAGTGGACGTGGACACGGCGGCTTATCGCGAGGGCCACGTGCCGGGCGCGGTCGGCTGGGCCTGGGATTCCCAGCTTTGCGACACGGTGCGGCGCGACATCGTCTCCCGGGAGCAGTTTGAGGGGCTGATGGCGCGCTCGGGCATCGCCAACGACACCACCGTGGTCATCTACGGCGACAACAACAACTGGTTCGCGGCCTGGGCGTTCTGGCAGTTGAAGATCCACGGGCACAATGACGTTCAGTTAATGGACGGCGGGCGCAAGAAGTGGATCGCCGAGGGGCGCGAGATCAGTACGGAAACACCCGCCTACCCGCGGGCCAAGTACCGGTCTGGGCAACCCGACTTCTCCATCCGGTCGTTCTTGAAAGACGTGGCGAAAGCCAGCGAGAACGGCGCCGCAGCCCTGGTCGATGTTCGCAGCCCGCAGGAGTTCACCGGGGAGATCCTCGCCCCGCCGGGGCTGCCGGAGACCTGCCAGCGGGGCGGCCACATCCCCGGCGCCCGCAGCGTTCCCTGGGGGCTGGCGGCAAACGACGACGGCTCGTTCAAGTCGTACGATGAGCTCAAGCGGATCTATGCCGCCGAGGGAATCGACGGCAGCCGGCCGGTGATCGCATACTGCCGTATCGGCGAGCGCTCCAGCCACACCTGGTTCGTGCTCAAATATCTGTTGGGCCTGAAGGACGTGACCAACTACGATGGCTCCTGGACCGAGTGGGGCAACCTGGTGGGCATGCCGATCGAGCGCGGAGGCGCCAAGACCGCTGCGGTGGGCGACTAGCGGAACGCTCCGCCGGCTGCTGGTGTGGGCGGGCCTGGGGCCGCTGGTCCTGGGCCGCCTCGCCGCGCAGCCGGTCGAGCTTCGCATTTATTCGGAGTTCCAGCGGGTCGATCCGTTCGGGCGGATCGTAGCCGCCGACAAGGCGGCACGCCCGCGCGAGATCCTCTCGCCTGCGGTGGCCCGCAACGGCTACGCCTCGTTTCGTGTCGTGGTCCGCGTCCCGGATGGCGCGCCGTTCTGGCTGTACTTCGGCCAGAATCCGGAAGGGACGTTCAAGCTCACCGTGTACAAGGAACGCTACGCCAGGTACGGTCAGGCGTGGATTCCCGACGCGCTGGAGCGCGTGCCGCTCGAATACCAGAGCACGGCGCCGCCCCAGGGCCCGGCCATCAGGGGGCAGACGACAACAACCTTCTGGCTGGATGCCTGGGTTCCGACAGAGGCCCGCGTCGCACGGATACGCCTCGACGCGCAACTCAACGTGGGCGAGCGTTGGGTGATCTACCCGATGGAGGTGCGTATCCTGGCGGCGCGGATCCCCTCGTTCGCCGAGTCGGCCGAACCGCTGCCGCCGGTGGAGGCGCCGGCGGACAGATCGGCGGTCGGGCCGCTCGGAGGCTTCCTTTGCGGGCCGCCGGAACGCGCGGCGCCGGGGCCGCCCATCACCGTCCGCCATCTGATTCGCCGCAACGCCCAGCAGGATGCGGCGCTGGCGCGACTGCTGGAGAGCAAGCTGCGCAGAGAGGCGGTGACGGGCGGGCTGCTTAGGGCCGCGGGCGCCGCCGATCTCAAGTCCTGGTGCGAGGCCCCCGCGCATCCGCCCGAGCTCGGCGCCGAGTGGTACCTGCGCGTGCGGGATTACCTGCTGCGGACCGCGCCGTAGGTCCCGGCGGTGCTACAGTAAGGGTAGAGACCCCCCGGAGAGATGGCCGAGCGGTTGAAGGCGCACGCTTGGAAAGCGTGTATAGGGG
>JBBTDS010000481.1:0-8861 GCA_038060875.1 Acidobacteriota bacterium
TCAACTACCCGCGCGACGCCGGGATAGCGCCTGGGCACGCGGTAGATGACGTTGCCCTTCCGGTCGTCGTAGAGAACCGGCAGGAGGCCAGCGAACTTACGCGGGAACACATGATCGTGGTACAGCTCCTTCGAATTCTGATCGTGCACACTCACCACGTCCACGCCGAGGCACTGCATCCAGAGTACGGAAGGCTCGGGGGCTTCCCCCAGCGCGAGCTCCCACTGAGCAGAGACCACATTTTGGTTCAACAGGCCCTGTTCCGAGCCGCCGCCGAGCTGCGCAAGGTCGTGCCACGCGTTGTACCAGAAGCGCAGCGAACCGCTGGCGGCGTTGCGCGCCCCGGGCAGGTTGCGGGCGATCCATTCCGTGAGGCGGTACTCGACTCTCTGCCGGGGATTCGGATCGGCTGTGTGGATCCGCCAGGCGTGCCGCACGAAGTGCAGGCTGATGCTGAATGAGATCAGCACGAGGAGGCCGGCCGCCAGCCGCGGCGACAACCCGGACCCGCGGGCCGGCTGGAGCGTCCACAGCCAGCGCAGCCCCTCGACCGCGATCAGGATGAGGGCCAGATCGAGTTCCGGCGCCATGCGCTCGGGCTCGCCGGCCACGCGGAACTTGAAGTAGTATTGGCCCAGCACATTCAGGCTGAAGAACAGGGCCCCGCCGCAGGCGAAGACCGGCCAGGCGCGCTCCGGGCGGCCGCGCGCCAGTTTCCAGCTCAGCACGGCAAACGCGGCGGCTAAAGCCAGCGCCAGGCAGGCCGACCACCAGTTGCCCCGTTCCGCAACGATGCTCAGGTTGGCCTGCGTGACTCGAAAGTAGGAAGGAACCAGCCAGAAGGCCGTCAGGCCGTAAGCCAGCGCGGCGATGGCGAGGGCGCGCAGCCAGACCCAGTGGTCCCGGCGCGTCACCCACAGGCTCCAGACGAGGATGGGAAAGAAGACCGCCAGCGCGGTGGCGCCGTAGAAGTTGTTGGACACCACCAGGGCGGAGAACACGGCTGCCAGGGCGAGCGCGGCCGGCTGCTTGCGTTGGAGCCCGATGAAAGCAGCCGCGAGCGCCAGCGGCAGCACCGCCAGCGCCGTCATGTGCGGGCCTTCCCCGTAGCGCACCAGCACGCCGAGGCGCTGCGGCGTCAGCCACGAGGCGTCACTGCGAATGTGCGTCATGAAGAGGAATGACGGCGACAGCAATGCCGTGGCAGCCGCGCCCAGCCAGGCCAGCCACCGGCGCTGGCTGCCGGCGCGGATCAACCAGTAGACACCCACGATTCCCACGCAGTAGAAGAACGCCGTGTAGAGGTGATACGCGCGCGCCGGTTCCACGCGCAGGTACTTCGCCAGCGCGGCCGTGCCGTAACGCAGCGCCGGGGGATAAATGTAGTCGAAGCGTGTGCCGCCGTACCACAAGGGCTGCCAGTTCGGATGTGGCCAGTGGTCGCGCAGGAACCGCGCGTCGGCGATGAAGGTGCTTTCGATCGACGCCCAGTTGGTGGAGTACTCCAAGCGGAACAGGGGCCAGATCAGCAGCGCCGCCAGCAGGAAGATCAGCACGCTGTCAGCCAGCCAACGGCGCCGGTGTTCAGCCCGCATGGTTGTCGGTCGCCCCGCTCGCGTAGCGGCGCTCCAGGCTCTCGAACTGGCGCTGGCGCGCGAGGCCGCGGCGGTGCAGCCAGTAGCGGATCAGCAGCCAGAGAATCGACAGCCCGTAGACGCAGCTCTGGACAAAAGAGGCCGAGGAAGCCAGCGGCATGTAGCGGGTCGGCACCGGGACCTCGGCGATCCGCATCCGCACCTCGACGAACTGCGCGATGACCTCCTGGTCGAAGATGAAGTTGTCGGAGTTCATTGGCAGGTTGACCGTTTCCAGCGCCTCCCGCCGGTAGGCGCGATAGCCAGTGTGGAATTCCGATAGCTTCAAGCCGAATACGGCGTTCTCCAGCGCCGTCAGGAAGCGGTTGGAGACGTACTTCCACCAGGGCATGCCCTGCTTCATCGGGTTGCCGCTGAGCAGCCGCGAACCCAGCACCACGTCGGCGCGGCCATCCTGGATGGGGCGGATGATCTCGGGCAGCAGCGCCGGGTCGTACTGGTAGTCGGGGTGGACCATCACGATGATGTCAGCGCCCGCCTTCAATGCCTCGCGGTAACAGGTCTTCTGGTTGGCGCCGTAGCCGTAGTTGCGGTTGTGGACGAACAGTTCCAGCCCCAGGTCGCGCGCGATGCGGGCCGTCTCGTCCGAGCTGCCGTCGTCAACCAGGATGACCAGGTCCACCACGTCGCGGGGCAGCTCGGCGTAGGTCATGTGCAGGGTGCGGGCGGCGTTGTAAGCCGGCATGACCACCACGACTTTGGGCTTGTCGGCTTTCATAGGGCTTTCGTTCTATTGCAAGGCCGCGTGGCAATCGTAGAGTTGGATAAGCCTGGGCGGTCCTCCGGGCAGCGGGCTGGGCAGCGGCGTGGCGCCCCGCCACAGAGAAGACTCCACGGGTAGGCACTGTTTTCGGACCCACGGCAGGGCTTCCGGTTCCCGGATCGGCCGAATCGAATAGGCGGCCGGCGGCGCCAGGACGAAGCGGACCCGCCGATTGGCGACCAGCGCGGCGAACTGCTCCGCGCTCAGAATCGGGTCGGAGCCCATGAAGCCACCCAGGGCCATGGCTGCTTCCCCCGTCTCGACGATGATTGGGGCTACCAGGTGAATGTCGGGCGCGGCTACGAGGTGGGTCTCTCCTTGCCGGTGTTTCTGGAGAAAGGCAAGCAAAGGAGGCGGACCGGGCCTCGGGCGCGGCGGGGCCCCCAACCGCCTCGGGTCAGCCGATGGCAAGCCAGGATGTACCGGCCGCAGCGCCGCGCTGAGGGCCCACGTCGTGGGCAGAACGAGCAATCCCAGCAGCGCAGCTCCCGTTGCAACCCGCCGCCGGCCAATCCACCCGGCCAAGCCCAGAACGGTGCTGGCAACAAGGATCGGCCAGAGCCGTCTCGGCCAGCCTTCCGACTGCCAGAGAACCCGCAGTTGCCAGAGAGCGGTGGTGAGGATGGCGGCAGGGAGGAGAAACCCCCGCCAATCGCTCCTCCGCAAATCGGTCCACAGGGCGGCCAGCCCCACTCCGGTCAGCAAGGCAAGGGGCGGGGCTAGCACGGCGAAGTGATACGCGTGAACGATCCCGCTCGAGACACTGAGCACGGCGGCATAGGTCCCCAGCCAGGCGCAGCAGACCAGGAGGAACTGATGCAGGCGGCTCAAGGGCAGTTGCAGCCGCTCGCGAAAGCACGCCGCCAGCAGGCCGAACACGGCCAGCGGCAGCAGCCACGTGAGCTGGTTGGCGAGCTCGGGTTCGGCCAGCCGGAGAGGCCCAGGCCGGCCGGCGATTCCCGGAGGCGCCGGCGGTCGCCCGCCACGCGGTTTCGGAGGCGGAACCGGCGGCGCCCAAGCGGGCGCTCTGCTTGGACCGGGCGGCCCTCCGCCCAGCAGGCGCTGAATCCCATTGGGGCCGAAGGCCAGACTCAGTGCCGAGTTGTCCTCGCTATCGCCCACCCAGGGGCGCTGCTGCGCCGGGGTCAGGTCCACTGCCAGCGGCCAGGCCAGAGAGGTCACCGCCAAAACACCCGCCGCCGCAGCCAGGTGGAGAAGACGCTTGCGGCGGCCCAGCGCCGCGCCCAGCCAGTAGGCCAAGGCAAACGCCGGCGCCACGACCCAGGCGGCCATCATCTTGACGTTGAAGCCGATCCCAATGACGGCAGCCGCCAGCAGCAGACGTTTGATGCCGGAGCCCTCCACCGCCCGGACGACCGCCCAGGCGCCGAGCACGAGGACCAGAGTGAGACAGCTCTCGAGCAGATTAGTGCGATCCACGGCAACCGAGATCGGCGTGACCGCCAGGGCAAGACCGGCGACGAAGCCCGCCGCAGTCCCCGCCGCTTTCCGGGCCAGATGAAAGACAATGACGACCGAAGCCACACCCATCAACGCCTGCGGTACCAGCAGGCTCAGTCCGGTGAAGCCGCAGAGTCTCGCGAAACCGGCCTGAATCCAGAGCGCCACGGGCGGCTTGTTTACTCCGAGGAAGCCCGCCGGATCGAATGAGCCGTAGAAGAAGTTGTGCCAGCCGGTGAGCATGCTTCTTACGACGGCGGCATAGTAGAGATTCCCGTAGCCGCTTTGGTCGAGTCCCCACAGACGCAGCGCGGCTGCGATAACAACCACCGCGGCCAGACACAGCACCCCCACCGGCACGACACGCCCGGCCTGCTGAATCGACGGAACCGGCTCTGGAATTTCGCGGCGCGACAGCCAGCGGCGGCGTCCCATAGCGGTCCAATTGTAACAATAGCGCGCGTGCTTGAATGGCAGCTCAGCCGGGTCATCTTGACGGCCTGCTTGATCCACTGCTCGGCCGTTCATACGGTTGGCTCCGGCCGCGCCACCACCACGAACTGGTAGGCGAACAGCTTCTTCCACAAGCGCGCCGCGCAATAGCAGAGACGCTCCAGCACGCGGACGGGTAACGATTCCTCCCAACGGGGCCAGGCCAGCCCCACGGGAATGCCGGAGGGCTGAACGGACTCGATGCGGAAGCCGCCGCGACCCAGCAGCTCCACCCAGCCGTCCCAGGTGTAGAAATGCAGGTGAGTGCGGTCGAACAGGCCGCGATCGTGGGCCGGGAACCTCCCCGCCAGCACATTGAGGCGGAAGTAGATGTTGCCGCTGTTGGGCAGCGAGGCGATCAACCGCCCGCCGGGGGCCAGCACCGCCCGCAAGGCTGAGAGTGTTTGAAGCGGCTCGCGCAAATGCTCAAGGATGTCGGCGCACAGAACGAACTCAAACCGACCATCGAGGCCGGGCAGGCCGGCATTCAGGTCAGCCTCGACCAGCTCGACGTTGGCCGGAAAGGGCTGAGCAGCCGCGCCGGGGCGTTCGATGCCGGTCACCCGGTATCCGCGCGCGGCCAGCAGGCGTGCGAGGTAGCCATCGGCGCAGCCGACATCAAGCACGCGCAGGCCGCGGCCTTCCTCCGGCAGTTGCCTGAGCAGGAGCGCGTGGCTGCTGTAAGGGCTGGCTTTGAATTCGTAGCGGGTCGCCGGCAATTGAGACTTCGCCGCGACCCGTGCCACCATGCGGAAATTATCGGAGATTTGACGGAGCCGGCGCAATTCCGATAAGCTGAGACTTTGCTTGGTAGAGGCGCAGAGGCCATCAGTAGGCGGGCCGGCGGTTCCGAGCGGCTTCGGAGGCTCGCGCGAAAGGGGCTAGCCCCACAACGGGTGTGGGGGCGAATCCGCCGAAATCGCCGCTGGCAGCGTGGCGCCGCGGCGGTTGGGGGGTAAGGAGAAAACCTGCCCACTGTCATCTGTTGGTCGGCAGATGGAGCGCTACTGAGGCCCTCCCCCCTCGTTGCGCCCCCACCCGCCGCTAGGCGCCATGAACATATTCGAGCTCACGCGCGCGCTGATCGACATCGAGTCGATCACCAACCACGAGAAGGACGCCGGTCTGTATCTGCTGGACCGGCTCGCGGAACTCGCCGCGCGCACCGGCGGCCGCGTGGAGCGGATGGAGGTGGAACCGGAGCGCTTCAACGTCTTCGCGTGTTGGGGAGAGCCGCTGGTGACGCTCTCCACCCACATGGACACGGTGCCTCCGTTCATCCCTTCGCGCGAGGATGACGAGCACATCTGGGGCCGCGGCGCCTGCGATACGAAGGGCATCATCGCCGCGATGATGGCCGCGGCCGAGGGGCTGCTGGAGGAGGGCCGGCGGGACTTCGGGCTGCTGTTCGTGGTGGGCGAGGAGCGCAACAGCGCCGGGGCGTTCGCGGCCGCCCGCCAGCCGCGCGGCTCGCGCTACCTCATCAACGGCGAGCCGACCGGGAACAAGCTGGCGCTGGGATCCAAGGGCGCGCTGCGCCTGGAGGCGGAGGCGCGCGGCCGCATGGCGCACTCGGCCTATCCCGAGCTGGGGGAGTCGGCCATCGACAAGCTGCTCGACTTCCTCGCCGTGCTGCGCCGGATCCCGCTGCCGGAGGACCCGCTGCTGGGCTGCGGCACGCTGAACATCGGGACCATCAGCGGCGGCCGGGCGCCGAACGTGGTGCCCGACGAGGCGCGCGCCGAGATCATGATTCGCCTGGTGGCTGACGCCGGGCCGCTGCGCGAGGCGGTCGCAAGAGCCGCCGCCGGCCGTGTGGATTTGCGCGAAGTGCTGTGCGTCCCCGCCGTCCAGTTGGGCTCGCTGGATGACATGGAGACCACGGTAGTCTCCTTCACCACCGATATCCCCGCATTCGGCGGCGCCTGGGGCCAGCCCTTTCTGATCGGCCCCGGCAGCATTCACGTCGCGCACACGCTGGAGGAGCGGGTGCCGAAGCGGGAACTGGTTGAAGCGGTGAGTATTTACAGAACGATGGTTAAGAGGTTACTTGATGCGCAAGGTTGAGGTTGGTGTCCTTGGCGCCACCGGCATGGTGGGCCAGAACTTTGTGAGGTTCTTGCAGAACCATCCGTGGTTCGAGTTGAAGTGGCTGGGGGCGAGCGAGCGCTCGATCACCAGGCGTTACAGCGAGGCCACAAGCTGGCGGCTGGACGGCGTGATGCCCGAGACGGTCCGCGAGATGGTCGTCGAGGAGTGCAAGCCCGGCAACGCACCGCCGCTGCTCTTCTCGGCGATGGACGCTTCGGTGGCCACCGAGATCGAGCAAGCCTATGCGCGGGCCGGGCACGTTGTCGTCTCCAACTCGAAGAACCATCGCATGGACGCCGATGTGCCGCTGCTTATCCCCGAGATCAACCCGGACCATCTGAGGCTGATCCCTGTCCAGCAGCAGAAGCGCGGCTGGAAGGGGCAGATCGTCACCAACCCCAACTGCACGACGGTGGTGCTCACGATGGCGCTCGCGCCGCTGAAGCCGTTCGGCATCACCAAGGTCCTCATGACCTCGATGCAGGCCCTGTCCGGGGCGGGGTATCCCGGGGTGGCGAGCATGGATGCCAACGCCAACGTCATCCCCTTCATCGGCGGGGAAGAGGAGAAGGTGGAAGCCGAGCCGCTGAAGATCCTGGGCGACTTCAAGGGCGACCGCGTCGAGCCGCTGGCGGCCAAGGTCAGCGCGCACTGCAACCGGGTGTCGGTTACCGACGGCCACACCGAGACCGTCTCGGTTGAACTTTCGGCCGAGCCGGCCACGGAAGAGGTGATCGCCGCCTTCAACTCCTTCACCGGCTTGCCGCAGGAGCGCAAGCTGCCGAGCGCCCCGGCGCGTCCGGTCGTTTACATGACGGAGCGCGACCGGCCGCAGCCGCGCCGCGATGTCGAGCGCGACGGCGGCATGACCGTCTTCGTCGGGCGGCTGCGCCCCTGCCCGGTGCTTGACTACAAGTTCGTCGCGATGGGGCATAACACGGTTCGGGGCGCGGCCGGCGCCGCCGTGCTCAACGCGGAATTGATGTACGCGGAGGGGTACCTGGACCGATGATCGTCATGAAGTTTGGCGGCACGTCGGTGGAATCGGCGGCCGCCATCCAGAGGGTGGCTTCGATCGTGAAGGAGCGCCTCGCGCGGCGCCCGGTAGTGGTGGTCTCGGCGATGGGCAAGACCACCAACAGGCTGCTGGCGATGGCCGCCGACGCAGTGGAGGGCCGCCGCGAGCAGGCGGTGGCGCAGCTCCGTGAGCTGCGCGAGTTTCACCTCAAGGAAGCCCGCCTGGTGGCCGGGCCGGCGGCTGCCGAGATGGAAGGCATCATCGATGGCCACTTTCAGGAGCTCGCCGAGTTGCTTGGGAGCCTGGCGGCGCTGGGCGAGCTGACTCCGCGTTCCGTTGACGCGATCTCCAGCTACGGCGAGCGGCTGTCGAGCCAGATCGTCACGCTGGCTTTCCGCCATTGCGGAATGGAGGCGGTCCACCTGGATTCGCGCCGGCTGATCGTGACCGACCGGCGGCACACCCAGGCCGCGCCACTGTACGCGCAAACGAACAGGCGGCTGGCGGAGGCAATTCCGCCGCTGGCCGGCGACCGCGTGGTGGTGATGGGCGGCTTCATCGGCGCGACCGAGGACGGCGTGACCACTACGCTGGGCCGCGGCGGCTCGGATTTCACCGCCGCCATCGTGGGCGCGGGCATCGGCGCCGAGGAGATCCAGATCTGGACCGACGTGGACGGCATGCTGACCTCGGATCCGAGCCTGGTGCCGGAAGCCCGCCGCGTCAAGACCATTTCCTTCGCCGAGGCGGCCGAGATGGCCTACTTCGGCGCCAAGGTGCTGCACCCCGCCACCGTGCTGCCGGCCGTCGAGAAGAACATCCCGGTGCTGATCCTCAACTCGCGCCGGCCCGAGACGCTCGGCACGCGCATCATCGCCGAGGCGGTGCCCTGCGCCAACCCGATCAAGTCCATCGCCTGCAAGCGCAATATCACGGTGGTGGACGTGCGCTCCACCCGCATGCTGATGGCCCACGGCTTCCTGCGGCGCATCTTCGAGGTGTTCGACCGCTTCGAGACGCCGGTGGATATGCTGGCAACTTCCGAGGTGAGCGTCTCGCTGACCATTGACAACACCGAGCGCCTGGCTGAGATCCGCCGCGAGCTGCGGGAGTTCGCCGAGGTGAGCGTGGAGGAGAACCAGGCGATCGTCTGCCTGGTAGGCGACAACATCCGCTACACGCCGGGCATCGCGGCCCGCGCCTTCGGCGCGCTGAATCACGTCAACATCCGGATGATCTCTCAGGGCGCGTCGCTGCGGAACCTCGGCTGCGTGGTGGCCCAGGAGGACATGCCGGCGGCGGCCCGGGCGCTGCACCGCGAGTTCTTCCAGGAGCTGGACCCGGCTGTGTTTGATTAGGTGGGGTAGGCCTCCTGGCCTGC
>JBBTDS010000482.1:0-4572 GCA_038060875.1 Acidobacteriota bacterium
CCATGCGAAAATTGGGACAGACTCTAAATTAGTGAAAGCGTAGCCTGTCACCGAAATAGGTGCTTCTTCAGCCAGGCGTGGAGTTCCTGGTAGAAGAAGCGGCTGTCGTCGCCCTTGAGAATCCAGTGGTTGGCGTCCTCGAAGACGACCAGGCGGCTGGGGATGCGCAGCCGCTGGAGCACGCTCCAGTTCTCCAGCGTCTGGTTGAGCGGCACCCGGAAGTCGCGCTCGCCAACGGTCAGCAGGATGGGGGTGCGGAAGTTGGCGGCGAAGCGGATGGGGTTCTGCTGCCGCCACACCGGGCCTTGCTCCCAGACGGGGCCGCCGGCGCTCACCTCGCGGTGATAAATCATGTCGCTGGTGCCCCACTGCGACTCCAGGTTGATCAGCCCGGCGTGGCTGATGAGGCACTTGTAGCGGGTGGTGGTGGCCTGCATCCAGTTGGCGAGGTGGCCGCCGTAGCTGGCGCCGCCGGCCGCCTGCCGCGCACCGTCGATGAAGGGGAAGCGGCGGATGGCCTCGTCGGCGGCTTCGTTGATCTCGTCGGCCGGCCCCTTGAACGGATCGCCCTGAATCTCCTGAGCGAACTTCTCGCCGAAGCCGGTTGAGCCGGTGTAGTTGGTCAGCAGGACGACGTAGCCGGGCTCGGCCAGCAGGTGGTAGTTCCAGCGCAGGAAGAACTGGTCGCGCCACATCGAGTGCGGCCCGCCGTGCATCAGCACCAGCAGCGGGTATTTCTTGCTCTGGTCGAAACCGGGCGGCAGGGCGATCATGTTGTGGATCGGCTTGCCGCCACGGCTGGTGAACCAGAAGTGGCGCACGGGCTGCCAGTCGATGGCCGAGGCGCGCTCGGCGTTGAACTCGGTGAGCGGCGCGTGCCGCCCGCGCTCCGGCTCGATGCGCACCACCTCGGCGGGGCTGATCGCGCTCTCCCAGTTGGCAATGAGGACGGGCGCCGCGGCGCGCTCGGGGCTGGCCAGGTTGGTATAGACGCCGCTGGTGACTTGCATCGCCAGCCGCACCTCGCCGCCCTGCGCCGGCGCGGAGTAGAGCTTCTCGTGGCCGGCGTCCTCGGCCAGCAGGTAGAGCGTCCTGCTGTCCGGACTGACAACGAAGCCCGAGATCGAACGGTCGAAGCTCGCGGTCGCGACGGTGCGCTCGCCCATCGCCGGCCAGGAGAACATCGCTACCCGATCCAGGTTGTAGACCTTGCCGGTGTGCCGCTCGTAAAGGCCATAGAGCGCCTGGCCGTCGGGCCGGAAGGCCGGCTTGCGGTAGCTGTCGTCGCCGGTGGTGAGCTGCCGGGGTTCGCCGCCTGAGACCGCGGCCTGGTAGAGGTGCATGCTCACGGAGGAGTAAGCAGCGGCGGTACGCCTTGCCGTCGCGGCGAAGACAACAGACTGGCCGTCGGGCGCCCAGACGGCGTCCAGGTCCTCGCCGCCCAGCGCGCTGGGAACTCCGCCGAAGCCGGGTTCCGCCGCCAGCCTCGTTCCGGCCAGCAGGTCTTTCGTTTTGGCGCCGGGCTCGGCCGCCTGGACGAACAGGTGGGCGTGGCGGTCATCGAGCCAGCGGTCCCACTGGCGGATGGGGAAGCTTTCGTAGACGCGGGCCTTGTGCTTGCGGGCCTTGCGCTCGGCGGCGATCTTCTTGTTGGCCTCGTCGTCAGTGGCGCCGGGGTACACCATACTGGTGAACAGCAACTGCCTGCCATCGGGGCTCCAGCGCGGCGAGGAAGCGCCGGTGGAGAGCGAAGTCAGGCGCACGGCTTCGCCGCCGGCCAAGTCGAGCACGTAGACCTGAGTGGCCTCATCGTCTTCGCGCCGGGCGGTGAAGGCCAGGCGGCGGCTGTCCGGGCTCCAGGCGAGGCCGCTCTCGGCGCCCTTGGTGAAGGTGAGCCGGCGCGGCCTGGCGCTGCCGTCGGCGGGCACGAGCCACACATCCGCGACCTGGTCCTTCTCGTCGTAGGCGGGCTCGGTGAGGGAGAAGGCCACCCACTTGCCGTCCGGGCTGACGGCGGGCGCGCCGGCGCGCTTCATCAGCCAGATGGCTTCGTGGGTGACAGGGGCTTTGGCGGCCGGTCCGAGCCAGACCAGAGAAAGCAGGGCGGCGGCCAGACGCGGCAACGGCATCTCAAACCCTCACGTCTTCTTGGGATCTTCCTTCTTCGGCTCCGGCTTGGGCGGCGGCATCGGCACCGGCTTGCGCGGCAGCAGCTCGGGCCGGGTGGCGGCGTGGTAGACGATGGAAGCGATGATGGCCGAGGCCTGCATCAGGTCGCCGGGCTGGATGCGCTCGTAGACGTCCATGTTGGAGTGGTGGGTGCGGGTCGAGTAATCGAGCGGGTCCTGGATGAACTGGAAGCCGGGCAGTCCGACGGCGTCGAAACCCAGGTGGTCGGTGCCGCTGGTGTTGGCGATGGTGATGGTGGTTGCGCCAAGATCCTTGAACGGCGCCAGCCAGGCCTCGAAGACCGGGCGCATCATGTCGTTGCCTTGCAGATAGACGCCGCGGATCTTGCCGCTGCCGTTGTCGAAGTTGAAGTAGCCCGAGAGTTTCGCGTGGTCGCGCTTCAGGGCCATGGTTTCGCGGTCGGCGAAGTGCTCCTTGACGTAGGCGCGCGAGCCGAGCAGTCCCTGCTCCTCGGCGTCCCAGAGGGCCATGCGCACGGTGCGGTCCGTCTTCAGGCCGAGCTTCTTGAGGATGCGCATCGCCTCCATCATGACGGCGCAGCCGGCCGCGTCGTCGGTGGCCCCAGTGCCGCCGTGCCAGGAATCCAGGTGGGCGCCGATCATCACCAGCTCGTCCTTCTTGCGGTCGCCCCGTAGCTCGGCGATCACGTTGAAGCCGTCCACCGGCTTCTCCTCGATGCGAACGCGGACGTCCACCTCCAGCTTGACCGGCATCTTCTTCTCGAGCAGGCGGACGATGCGGTTGTAGTGCTCGACGGCCAGCGCGATCGACGGCGGCGGCAGCGGGTCCTTCAGGTCGCGCGAGCCGCCCGAGGCGGCAAACACCGTGCCCATGTCGCCGCGCTGGCCCGGCGAGATCACCGCCAGCACGCCTTCCTCCTTGAGAAGCTGGCCCAGCTTGGTGCGGAACTGGCGGGCCTCCATCATCTCGCGGAATTGGGGGGAGGGCTGCGGCCCGCCGGGGCGCGGGAACGGCATGCCGAACGGGGACCGCAGCGCCGGATCCGGGGCCTTGGCGCGCTCGGCCAGTTCGGCCTCGGTGTAGCGCTGGCTGTCGGCAGTGGTGCGGACCTGGAGATCGCGAGCGCCCTCCAGCAGGACGATCTTGCCCTTAAGCGTGCCCTTGTACTTGGCGAAATCCGCTTCATTACGGATCGGCGCCAGCACGGCGTCGCCGATGACCGGGCCGTTGGTGCCCGGCGTCCAGGCCAGCGGGAAGCCGATCAGCGGTATCTCCACCGGCGCGACGATGTGGGCGGCAAACCGGCTGTGAGACCAGCCGCGCCCGACCTCGCCCCACTTCTCCAGCTTCACGTTCTCCAGGCCCCACTCCTTGGCAGTGGCGACGACCCAGTCGGCGGCCGCCTTGTAACCGGGCGATCCGGCCAGCCGCGGCCCGTGCACGTCGGTAAGGTAGAAGACGTGGTCCATGACCTTCGAGCTCTGGAAGGCCTCATTCTTGATCCGGTGGACCACGTTGAGCTCCACGTTCTCTGCCGGCAGCGCCAGGCAAAGCAACAGCAGGCACACGGAAAACTTGGTTTTCATAGGCGAAAGGAGAGCATACCACAGCGAGATTAAATTCGGGGTTGCGTAGCCTGTCACCGAAATAGCACCCTGAAGAACACCAACACCGGCGTCGAAGCCGTCAAAGAGACCGGTCCGACCGGCCAGTACATCTTTGACTTCGTGCCGCCGGGCAACTATGTGGTGACGGCAGAGGCCGCCGGCTTCAGCACTTTCCAGCAGGAGAACGTGTCGGTGCTGACCCGCGGCGACGTCACCGTGAACATCACCCTGAAAGTGGGCGGCGTCACCGAGACGGTGAGCGTCGAGGCCTCGGTCGTCCAAGTCGAGTTCAACACCACCACCATGTCGCAGACGGTGACCGGCAAGATGCTCCAGGAGCTGCCGGTGCTGGCGCGCAACCCGTTCACGCTGGTGCTGCTCGATCCGGCGGTGGTCAACCGCTACTGGGACATCTCGCACCGCAACCCGTTCTACATGCAGTCCTCCAACGGGGTGGACGTGGGCGGCAGCACCGGCGGGCGCAACGACCTGCTGCTGGACGGGGTGCCGATCGGCGTCGATTCGCGCGGCTCCTACTCGCCGCCGATGGACGCGGTGCAGGAAGTGGCCGTGCTGCAAAACAGCGTTGATGCCGAGTTCGGCCACAGCGCCGGCGGCGTGCTCACGGTCTCGATGAAGGCCGGCACCAACGAGTACCACGGCACCGCCTACTACTTCGGCCGCAACCCCAAGCTGAACGCGGTGAGCAACTCGGTCACGCACACGCCGAATCCGGTGCGCAACCACGTCTGGGGCGGCACCGCGGGCGGGCCGGTGCTGAAGAACCGGCTGTTCACCTTCTTCTCTTACGAGC
>JBBTDS010000483.1:0-9356 GCA_038060875.1 Acidobacteriota bacterium
TGCTGCCAGCGCGCGTCTTTGACCGTGACCAGCCGCAGCCAGGCTTCATGGACCAGAGCGGTGGTGTTCAAGGTCTGCCCCTGGCGTTCGCCGGCCAGGTGGTGCCGCGCGAGGCGCCGCAATTCCTCGTACACGAGCGGCGTAAGCTCGGCCAGCGCCGCCTGGTCCCCGTCGCTCCACCGGTGGAGTAAGCCGGTAATATCCAGCGGAGTTTCGGACCGCATTGTCCGCCCGTCAGGCCATTGTAGCACCGGCGGCGGCAAAAATTTCTCACGGGCTGTTACCCTTTTTGGCCCCGATTGGCGCTTGACAAAGTGAGGGGGTACTGCGGAGTGCTCCCCAGGCCGGCTTGGGCCGGCCAGGCAAGGTTACGTTCGACAGGCCAGGGTCTTGGAAACCCTGGTTTAAGGAGGATTCCATGAAACGAGTTCTTGTCACTGTTGCTTTGATGCTGTTGTTTCTTGCGGTCGCCGCGACCGCACAGTTCACTCCGTGGTCGGCCCCGGTGAACCTGGGGTCGGCGGTCAACTCTTCTGCTACGGACTGCTGCCTGACGGTTTCAAAGAACGGGCTGAGCCTGTTCTTCCGCTCGACCCGTTCCGGCTTCAGCCGCCTGTACGTGTCCAAGCGGGCCAGCGTGGATGCCCCCTGGGGGGCGCCACAAGAGATCGTGGGCTTCAATGACGGATATTGGATGGCCTGCCCCGCGTTGAGCCCTGATGAACACCGGATGTTTTTCCAGGGCAGCCGGCCTGGCGGCTGTGGAGGGGGTGACCTCTGGGTTTCCCGCCGGCACGACCGGAGGGACGATTTCGGCTGGGGGCCGCCCGTGAACCTGGGCTGTGCGCCCAATGGCCCGAACAGCCCGCAAGGCGACTTTGTGCCAACGGTATTTGAGGACGAGACCGGAACTGAGGTGTTGTACTTTGGCAGCGGACGGCTCGGCCTTGGCAACGGTGATATTTGGGAGAGCCGCATGAGGAACGACGGCACCTTCGGTCCGGCCACTCTGGTAGCAGAACTGAGCAGTCCCTCCTGGGAGCAGGTGGCTGTCCGGCGCGACGGACTGGAGGCCATTCTCAGTTCAGGCCGTCCGGGCGGGCCCTACCCCGGGACGGGGGACATGTGGACCTCGACGCGCGCGAGCACTGCGGACGCGTGGTCACCACCAGTCCCCGAGCCCGTCCTCAGTAGTCAGTACGGCGGCGGCGGCCGCATGCAGATCTCCTTCGACGGCCGCGAGTTCTACTTCTGTTCCAACCGTCCGGAAGGCTCCGGAGGTAACGATCTCTACGTCGCCAAGCGGGAAAAGCTGCGCCAATAGGCCAAAATCCCGGTGCAGTGACAGCGAGCAAGGCCCGCAGGAGCGCGGCGCTTGGCCGAGGCCGGGCGGGAACGCCGGTGGGAATCGCGATTGTCAGCTTGGAGCGGGGCAAGGTGGTGCTCGCCCCGCTCCGCCGCGAGGAAGGATTCGTCTGGTTCCACGGACGCAAGCCGTTCGGCTGCGTTCCGGTGTCCAGGCAGCGCTCCACCGTTGCGGTTATGCCGGGCTGTGCTCAGACCAGCTCCACGCTGGCACTGTGCCCGGACGAGGAGGCCAGGGCCTTGTCGCAGGTCAGCAGCGAGGCGCCGAGTTCTTCGGCCAGCGCCACGTACGCGGCATCATAAGCGGTGAGGTTGTGGCGGAGTTCCCAGATGCGCACCAGCAGCCGCGTGTGAGGGTGGCGGCGGACCGGGATCTGGGCGAGGTCCGCCAACGCTTCCGCCGCCCGTTCGGGCGACAAGCCGCCGGTGCGCGACAGTCGCCGCAGCGCCTGTGCGACCTCTATGTCCAGCAGGTGCGGGGCGTGCGGCGTCTCGCCCGATTGCAGCCGCTCCCGCGTCCTGACCGCGTGCGGCGTTCTGAGCAGCAGTTCGACGGCAGCCGAGGCGTCCAGCACGATCACCGGCTGTCCCTCTCGGCCCTGATAACGTCGGCGGCGGGAATCGGCAGATTCACCGGCTCACGCCGGCTCAGGCGCTCGAGGAACTCCTCCACCGTGGGTTCTTGCGCAAGGCGTTCGACTTCCTTCAACAAATAGTCCGACAACGACATGCCTTTCTTGCCCGCCCGTGCTTTCAACTTGCGATGCACGTGGTCCGGCACGTGGCGGATCTGGATCATCTTCGGCATGCCATCAGTATAGCTGCATGTGCATCACATGCGCGGAGCGTGGCGGCCGGTTCGAACCGTCCGGCCTAATACGGCCGCGGGGGCGGCCATGATGTTCCTTTTACCTGGTTCGCGAGAGACTATAATGCGGCGGTATGGGACCACGTACGGCCGCAGTTGTCCTCCTGCTCGCTTCGCTTGGCGCCGGCGATGAGGCGCGGCGGGAGATCGACAAGCGCAACGAAGCCTATGCCGGCGACATCGAGCGGTACTTCCGCGAGTCGCTGGTCGAGCAGTACCCGGCGCGCGCCGCCAAGGCGTGGAACCGTTCCTATACCAGCCCGCGGGCGTTCCTCAAGAGCGTCGAGCCGAACCGCGCGCGCTACCGGCGCATGTTCTCCCCGCCCGATCTGAAGCCCACCGGCCCGCTCCGTCGCGAGCCGTTTCCCGGCGTTGAGGGCGTCAAAGCCGAATGGCTGACGCTGCCGCTCGGCACGCTGAGGGCCGACGCGCTGCTCGCCATCCCGGAGAACGCCGCCGGCCCCGTGCCGCTCGTGATCGCGCAGCACGGCATCGGCAGCTTTCCCGAGCGCGTGTTCGGAGTGGACGACCCAGGCAACTCGTATCACAAGTACGGGCGGGCGCTGGTGGAGGAGGGATTCGCCGTGCTGGCGCCGATGAACCTCTTCACCGTCGAGAAGCGCAACCGGATGGAGCGGCTGGCCCGGCTGGCCGACACCACGCTGCCGGGCATCGAGCTGGTCCGCGTCCAGCGGTTACTGGACGAGGTGCTTAAGGACAAGCGCATCGACCGCGAGCGCGTCGGAATGTGGGGCATCAGCCTCGGCGGGATGGCCACCATGTTCTGGACGCCGCTGGAGCCGCGCATAAAGTGTGGCATCGTCACCGCGTGGTTCAACCACCGCCGCAACAAGATGGTGATTCCCGACAAGCGCTATAGCTGCTTCCTGGAGACGAAGGAGGAGCACGCCTTCTTCCGCGGCTGGCTGACCGAGTTCACCGACAGCGACGTGGTCAGCCTCATCTGCCCGCGCCCGCTGATGGTCCAGACCGGCAAGAAGGACGGTATCGCCTGGTGGCCGCAGGCAGTCGAGGAGTTCGAAGCGGCCAAGGAGCACTACCGCAGGCTGGGCATTGAGGACCGGATCGAGATGACCCTACACGAAGGCGGGCACGAAATCCATCTCGAATCCGGCCTGCGGTTCTTGAAGAAGTGGTTATTGCGAACCCCGTAAGGGCGAGGCATGCCTCGCCCCTACAACGGATCACGAAACCGGCCGTAGGGGTCGGGCATGCCCGACCCCTACCACGTCAACCGCAAACCGAACTGGAGCGAGCGCGCGCTGTTGCCCGACACGCTGGCGTCGATGATCCCGCTGGAGCTGCTGGGCGTCTTCGGGATGCCCGGCATGTTGAACACGTTGAAGAAGTCGATGTTCAGCCGGAAGAAGACCCGCTCGTTCACCGGGACGATCTTGAAGAGCGAGGCGTGCTGGCCCCAGCTCCGCAGCCCGAGTTGGTACTGGTTGCGCCAGGGGTTGAGGCCGGGGTTGTAACTGGTGCGCTGGAGAGTCCCGTTCTTGAGCGGCACCCAGACGGTGTTGCTGTCGTAGAATGGCGCCATCGGATCGCCAGCGCTGCCGCCGTCCTTGGGGATCGGGATGAGCGGAACGTGGGCCGGCCGGTAATTGTCGGGAACGCCCATCACGCCGTTGGGCTTGCCGTTGCGGTCGTAACTGTTGATGCGGTTGGCCGGGATGTAGCCGTTGTAGAAGAGATAGCCGTCGAGGCACGTGCCACTGCGACAATCCTGGATGGGGTACTTAGTGCCGTAGAACTCCAGCTTGTTGGGGAAGGCCCAGTTGCCGGTGGGCAGCGACCACCAGTTGCTGGTGACCGAACCGTGGCCGGCAAGCTGCCAGCCGCCGACCACGCGATTCAGCACCGCGCCGGCGTTGCCGGCCCACTTCTTGCCCCGCCCGAACGGCAGGTCGAGGATCCAGTTCCAGTTCCAGCGGTGCTTGGGGATGGCGGTGTCGCGGCGGTAGAACAGGAACCGCCGGCGCTCCTGCTTGTCGGCGGGCACCGCGCCGGGCATGAAGACCTCGGCCGGCGGAAGGACGTCGTCCTCCCATCCGCTGCCACCGGCTTTCAGCGTGTTGCTCATCACGTAGAAGAACTGGAAGCCGTAGCCCTTGGCGTAGCGGCGCTGGATCTCGACCTGGAAGTTCTGCGAGTTCGACCAGCCGGTCTTCTGGTACTCCTCGATTTCGCCGAAGGTGGTCTTGTCGAACACGCGCCGCGCCGTGCTCTGGTAGATGCCGGTCGGATACGGCTCTCCGGTGGTGGTGAACCAGATGTAATCGTTCACCGACTGGTTGTACGAGTCGTACATATCCAGCCGGGCGCCGTGCGTGCCCACGTAGCCGAACCGCAACACCGTGCTGTCGAGGATCTCCCGCTCAAAGGTGAGGTTCCACTCGTGAGCTCGCGATGTCGGCAAGTGAGGGCTGAAGTAACTGGTCAGGAACGAGCCGCGGCTGACGCCGCCGGGGGTCTTCAACTGGCGTATGTCGCGGCTGTTGACGCCGGCGACGTAATCGGGGGCGTTTCGCAGCCCGTAGGACAGCATGCCGTCCGGCGTCTGGGCCGAGTTGCCGTACGAATAGGTGAAGCGTGCGGTGGTGGGCGGATTCTGCCGCATGCGCGCGTTGAAGGCCCGGAGCGGCATCGGGTAGCCGTAGAGGCCGTATCCGCCGCGCACCACAAACGCTCGGGCGCCCTCGGTGAACTTGTAGGCGAAGCCGGCCCGCGGGTTGAAGTCCCACTTGTTCAGGTAGATCAGGTTCTTGGGCAGGCCGACTTCTTCCGGCTTGACGAACTTCACGCCCATGCCGGTGAAGATGTTGACGATCTCGGGCATCGAGGACTTGGTCCGGTACAACGTCTCGAAGTCCGCGCCGTTGACGATCGCCTTGGTCTTCGGGTCGAACCCGGTGAGCGCATTGTCGGCTTCGCGGACGGGCGTGTACATCTCCCAGCGGAGGCCGAAATTCAGCGTCAGCTTTGAGTTCACCTTCCAGTTGTCCTGCAAGTAGAGCGAGTACTCGCTGTCGTGCATGTCGTACCACCTGCGGACGAACTGCGCCGAGTAGCTGCCGATCACCCCGATGAACATGTTGGCGGCGTTGTGGCCGCTGTAGGGCACGGGGGCGAAGGTCGAGCCCGAGGTCGGGTCGAACAGCCCGGTCGCATTGCTGCTGAATGAGTGCGATCCCTGCACCTGCTGCTGGTCCGGCAGGATGTTGAGCTTCTCATAGCGGTAGCGGCCGCCGAACAGCAGCTCGTGCCGCCCGTGGATGCGGGTGAAATTCTGGTCCAGGTTGTAAATGTGGACGATGCTGTTGCGCCGGTTGGCGGCCGAGACATACTCCATGCTCAGCCCGGTGCTGGTGAGGTTCGGGAAGCCGAACTCGTCGAACGGATTGGGCAGCCCGAGGATGTCGGCCCACTTCTTGTCGTCGCCGATGTTGATGAAGTTGAGGTCCTCGACGCCCACGTTGAAGTTGGTTTCGCCGAAGAAGGTGGGCGAGAACATGTGCGTCCAGGCCACCACGCCGGTGTTGTTGCGGATGGGCCTCCAGTTGGCGTTGGCGGACCTGTCCAGGGTGGTGGGTGAGTTGTTGTTTCCCGACTGCGCGAAGCTGTCGCGGACGCCGTGGGTGTAACGGAAGAAGATCTGGTCGCTCTCCGAGATGCGGTGATCGACGCGCGTGGTCATCGTCCACTCCAGGCGGTTGTTGGGCGCGAGGTAGTAATAGTTGTCGGCCACCAGCGGGTTGACCGCCAGCTCGGTCGGCAGCGGGGTGACGCTGTAGAGGTACTTGGCCAGCGGGCTCTGCTGCCGCATGGGGACTTGATTGTTGGGATACGGCAGGCGCTGCCAGTTGGCCTCGCGCCCCTGCGAGGTCCACGGGTCGTAGAGCGTGTACCGGCGGCCGGTGCCGTCCACCAGCCCGCTGAAGTCGCCTTGCCGGAAAGCGGCCGGCGGCACGCGGGTGCGCTTGGTGCTGGCGGTCAGGCTGCGGAAGGCCTCGTAGGCGTGAAAGAAGAAGGTGCGGTTGGAACCGTTGTAGATCTTCGGCAGGTAGACGGGTGCGCCCATAGATCCGCCGAACTCGTTGCGCACCAGGTGCGGCGGGCGGCTCCACCTGTCCTGGCGGGCGCGGGCCACGCCGAAGCCCAGGTTGTTGTTGCGCGCGATCTCGAACAGCGAGCCGTGCACCCGGTTGGCGCCGGCGCGGGTGTTGACGATGACGCTGCCGGGCCGGTTCATCTTGGCCGACGAGTTGCTGGTTTCGACGCGGAACTCCTCGATGGTGTCCATGCCCGGCGGGCGGCCGGCGATCTCGCCGATGTCGCGGTTGGCGAGCACGGCCCCGTCCTGGAGGAACTCGACGCCCCACTTGATGCCCCAGACGTGCGGCACGAACGACGCTCCGTCGATGCCCGGGGTGGTCTGCATCACCAGGGACTGGAACATGCGGCCGCTGATCGGAAGCTGGTCGAGCCGGGCGCGGTCGGTGACGTTGGCGAGCGTCGGCGCGGTAGTGGTGACCAGCGGGACGACGTCGGCGGTCACGGTCACCTCGGTGACGGTGGCCCCGAGCTTCAACGCGGCGTCGATGACAGCGGTCTGGCCGGTCTCCAGGAGAAACTCGCCTTTGAACGTCTCCATGCCGGCCGCCTCGATGCCGATCGTGTAGCGGCCGTTCTGCACGGCGGGGAAGATGTAAAAGCCGACCTCGTTGGTGGTTGTGCTGTTCCTCCCCGCGGTCTCGAGGCGCACCACGGTGATCTTCGCCCCGGGCACGACCGCCCCGGAGGCGTCCTTCACCGTTCCTTGAATCTTTCCCATGCCCGTCTGGCCCCAGGCCAGCGGCGGCAGCAGAAAACACGGCAGCAGAAGCGCGAAGATGCGAGACCTCATGGCCGGGATTATACCTCAGGCGGCCGGCCCGAGATTGGATGCGGCTTCGCCCGCCCGCGCCCGGCGCTCCCCTGCGCTAAGATGACCGGATGGCGCAGATCCCCATCGGCAGCGCACGGCAGCAGGAGCTCGTCGTCAACGACGAGGTGGCCATCAGGTTTATCGGCCTGGAGGCGGCGCGCGTGCTCTCCACTCCGCATCTCATCATGCTGCTGGAGATGACCTGCCGGAACCTGCTGATCGATTTCCTGGAACCCGGCCACGACAGCGTTGGCACGATTGTCGAAGTGCGGCACCTGGCCGCAACGCCGATCGGGATGCGCGTCACCGCCCGCGCCGAAATCGTCGCGGTGGAGGGCCGCCGCGTGGATTTCAGGGTCGAGGCTCACGACGAGCGCGAGAAGGTCGCCGAGGGCGCCCACCAGCGCTTCATCGTGAACGTAGAGCGCTTCGCCGCCCGAATCCAGGACAAGGCTGGTCCGGCGTAGGGGTCGGGCATGCCCGGCCCCACTTGCGCCGCGGCCCAATCTCCTATATCATGATGGAGATTAGGGTATATGACTATGCACTTTGAAAACCAACCCGCCGAGGAGATCCTCCGCTGGGCCATCGATTCCTTTGGGGACGCGCTGGCGTTCGTCAGCAGCTTCCAGGACGAGGACATGCTCATCCTGGACATGGGGGCGCGGCTCGCGCCCGGCATCCGCGTCTTCACGCTCGACACCGGCCGCCTGCCGGAGGAGACGTACCAGATGATGGAGACTGTCCGGGCGCGTTACGGCCTGCGGATCGAGGCCGTCTGTCCCGACGCCGCCGAACTGGAGAGCATGCTCACCACGCACGGCCCCAACCTCTTTCGCCAGTCGGCTGCGCTGCGCAAGCTCTGCTGCGAGATCCGCAAGGTGCACCCGCTGGAGCGCAAGCTCACGGAGTTCCGCGCCGGCGTCTACGGCCTGCGCCGCGAGCAGTCGGCAGCCCGGAGCAACGTGCCGAAGGTCGAGGAGCGCGACGGCCGCGTCAAGGTCAGCCCGGTCGCCGATTGGACCAGCGCCCAGGTCGATGAGTACATCAGGCAGCATGATGTGCCGCGGCATCCGCTCTACGCGCGCAACTACACCAGCATCGGGTGCGCGCCCTGCACGCGGGCCGTCGAGCCCGGCGAACAGGGGCGCAGCGGCCGCTGGTGGTGGGAGCAGGACGCGACCAAGGAGTGCGGCTTGCACGTCTCGCGGTGATAGAATCGGGCTTAGTCCCGGCTTCGGCCTTCCCCCGCGACAGGCGCAAGCGAGTTGATCGATCTCCACACGCACACAACCGAATCCGACGGCACGCTGACGCCCGCCGATTTGATCCAGGCCGCCGTTCAGATGGGTCTGGACGCGCTGGCGATCTCGGATCACGATACCCTGGCGGGGCATGACCGTGCCGCGGCGCCGGCGCGCCAGGCCGGCCTGGACCTGGTGTGCGCCGTCGAGATCAGCACCCGGCTCAGCCGCCCCGGCCAACGCGCGACAAGCGTTCACCTGCTGGGCTACTTTCTCCAGGGGCCGCCCGATAGCGAGTTCCGCGCCTGGCTGGAGGCGATCGCCCGCAAGCGGCGGGAGCGCAACGCGCGCATGGCGGCCCGGCTCGAAGAGCTGGGCGTCGGCGTCACGCTGGAAGAAGTGGTCGCGCTCGGCGGCAGCATCGCCGGGCGGCCGCACTTCGCCCGGCTCATGCTTCAGAAAGGCCGCGTCGCAAGTCTCCAGGAGGCCTTCGACCGCTACATCGGCGAAGCGGCCCCGGCCTATGTGGAGCGCGACGAGCCCGGAGTAGCGGAGGGCATCCGACGCATCCTGGAGGCCGGAGGTTTGCCCTGCCTGTCTCATCCCATCCGGCTGAGCAAGGGAAACCTGGAGGCCATCGGGGAGCTGGTGGCCGGGATGTGCGAGCAGGGCCTGCGCGGTCTGGAGGTTCACTACAGCGAGCACAACCCGGCCCAGACGCAGTTCTTCCTGGAGCTGGCGCGCCGCTACAGACTGGCCGTCAGCGGCGGCTCCGATTTCCACGGCGATAACAAGCCGGGCGTCTCGCTGGGCACCGGCATCGAGGGCAACCTCAACGTGCCGCTGTCGGTGCTGGAGGAGCTGCGGCGAGTCGGCTAGCGGGAGTTTCATAGATCTCGGGCGACAAGGCCGTAAACACTTGGCGGGC
>JBBTDS010000484.1:0-1414 GCA_038060875.1 Acidobacteriota bacterium
CCCTACCCAGACCAGCCATCCCCCTGACGCCGGGCAAGCCGTAAATCAATTACGCGCTGGATCTCATCCAAGGGCTCCCCGTGGTGGGTTCGCGAGTTGTCCAAGAGCGCAATGACCGGGCCCGGCAAGTGCCGCAGCAAGTGGCGCAGGAACTCGCAGACCTCTTCCTGCCCTATATTGTCAAACCAGAGCTGGTAGTAGAGGCCCAGGTGGTGGCGTTTCGGGCTGACGGAGATCCCTGAGATGACGGAGATTTTGTCCCGCCGATAGCCATGACGCTGAACCGGAGTGTCGCCACGGGGCGCCCAGGTCTTAACCGCGTTAGGGATCAGCGGGAATCCGGATTCATCGGCAAAGACGAGATGGGCGCCCAGCCGCGCAGCGCTTTTTTTACTCGGGGCCAGTCTTTCCGCTTCCAGCGTGCGATGGCCTCCTCATCCCGCTCGACGGCGCGGGTCTCCGGCTTCTGGTGAGTCCAGTTGAGGCTGTGCATCAGCCGCCCGACATGGTCGCGGTGATAGTTCACCCCGAACTCCCCTTCGATGACTTCGGCGATCCGCGCTGTGGTCCACAAGTTGGTCCGGTAGCCGTGCGCGATCGGTCCCTTCAGGAGTAACTTCACCAGGCGCCGCCGCTGGGCGGCTCGAAGCTTCGGCGGGCGGCCCGGGGACGCGCCCGCGCGCAACGCCTTGGCGCCGCCTCGCCGCCAAGCGTGGAACCACCGCATCACCGAACTGGCGGCACAACGGAGGCGGCGTCCGACCTCATTGAGAGACAAGCCAGTCTTCAGCAACGCCAATGCTCGTCGGCGTCGGTCTTCCAGCAGGTCAGCGCTACCCTTCGGTCTGGGCATAGGTACTGTGTTCCCTCAGTACCCATTATTGCATTATTTATGCAGAAGTAAATAATGCGCGGAACCAACTGGCCCAACGCGGTCACAACAAGCAGGGCCGACACAACCTCAGGCAAGTCGGCTTGAGCTATGTGCTGGACGGGGAGCACGGGCTTAGTCTCTGTCATCATGTCTATCCCGGCAACGTGGCCGATGTGGATGAGCTGCCCATCGCGCTGCGGCGGATCGTCGCTCTGCTGGACCGGCACGGCATGGCCCGGGAAACGGTAACGCTGGTGCTCGACAAGGGATCGGCCGCGCTGGCCAAAAGGAGTACCTGTGCGTGGTGAAGTATTCGGCGGCCTTTGCCAGCGAGCAATTCCACAGTCTGTCGACGTCGGTCAGTAAAGCCCTCCAGGCAATGCGGCGGCTGGCGGTGGAACTGGCCAAACCAGGAGCCCGGTTCACCGAGAGTGGCATCCGTCACAAAATCGCCCGCTGGTTGTCGGGGGCGTTTGTTTCCGAGTTGATCCGCTACCAGTTGGAAAACCACGACGGCCGCTGGCATCTGCAGTTTGATTT
>JBBTDS010000485.1:0-5053 GCA_038060875.1 Acidobacteriota bacterium
TTGCTCTCATTGCCCTGGCTGGGGGCGTCTGTTCCGCCCAGTTCACAATGCGCGGGAGCATCAGTGGCATCATCACCGACACATCCCAGGCAATTATGCCGGGCGTCACCGTCACGTTGACGGACCTGGATCGCAACCAGTCCTACAAGGCGCAGACCAATGCGAACGGCCTGTACACGTTCGCGCAGTTGAACATTGGCCGCTATCAGGTCAGCGTTGAGCATCCGGGCTTTCGAAAAGCGCTGTCGGCGGTCATCGACCTGGCCACCGGCCAGGTGGCGCGTCTTGACCTCATGCTCGAGGTCGGGGCGCTGACCGAGGCCGTCGAAGTCACCGCCTCGGCTCCTTTGTTGCAGACCGGCCAGGCCTTCGTGGGCCAGACGATAGAGCGGGAGCTTATCACCTCGCTGCCCATCAAGGGCCGGAACTTCACGGCGTATGCCCTGCTGGCTCCAAACATCTATTCCTTCCCGTCGTCGGGCTCCGGCGGCGGCGTCTCTTACCTCGCCGGCGGCGGGGGCGACAACGGCATGTATATCAACGGCGTATACTCCAACACCACCTGGGGCGGCACGACCGGCACCGTGTACAGCCCCTCTGTCGAAGCGCTCAGCGAGGTGAAAGTTGAGACCGCCGGTTTCTCGGCCGCTAACGGCCGCGACCTTTCGACGTATCAGGCGGTCATCCGCGGGGGCACCAACGAGTACCACGGCACGCTGTTGGAGAACTTCGAACACAGCGTCCTCAGGGCCTGGAATCCTTACAGCAAGATGACCCTCCAGCCCGGCGCCAAGAAGCGGCTTCTCCAGCGGAATGAGATCGGCGGCAACTTCGGCGGGCCGGTCTGGTTCCCCAAGTTGTACAAAGGACGCGACAAGGCTTTCTTTTTCGTGAACTACGAGCGGCTTTTCGAGAACACCGGAGCCGCCGACGCCATCTTCCGGGTGCCCACCGCCGCCGAGCGCCAGGGAGACTTCAGTGAACTGCTGCGCCGTTTTCCCGGCGACGCCAACCGCGTCCTCTGGAATCCCTTTTCCACCACCATCGATGCCAGCGGAAACAGCAACCGCCTCCCTGTTCCGAATAACGACTTGCGCGCCGTGGGTATCCAGCGCGACGCACAGGAAATCCTCGGCATGTTTGCCATGCCGAACGGCTACTCCAACCCGGCCAATCCCAGCGATCTCAGAAACTACTCGACCTTCAGCGCCGGCGGCGGCAGACGCTACCGGATGGATACCCGGTTCGACTACCGCATCACGGACAACGACAACGTCTACGTGAATCATTCCCGCCACTATTTCAAGAGCCGAAACCTGGGCGGCCTGATTCCCGAGCTGACCGGCAACAGCGAGAACTGGGCGAACCTGGTCACAGTGAACTACGCGAGGGTCTTCACGCCTAACCTCACGAACGAGTTCATCTTTGGATGGGCGTACCGCGAATCCCACCCCGCCTCTCTTGGCGTGGTGGACTACCTGCGCCGCACGGACACGCTGCGCAACAAGTTCTTCAAGAACATCGGCACCGGTATCGACAAGGGTTTTCATCGCATTGCATTGTCCGGGGGCGGGTGGTCCAGCATAGGCTTCAACGAGATTTACATCAACACCCAGTTGACGACGCAGTTCTCCGACAACGTCAGTTATGTCCGCGGTGCACATTCCTTCAAGTTCGGCTTCAACTACCTTTACTCGAACGAGCACGACTGGGACTACATGCGGGACGTCCAGTTCAGTTCGACCATGACCCGCGGAGGCTCGCTAAACGGGCGCCGGGGAGGTGATGGGCTGGCGACATTCCTGCTGGGCGTCCCATCTTATATCCTCCAGCCGTACAAGTTCCCGGCGGGCGAGGAGCCGCGCATGGACTTTTCCAGCGTGTACTGGGGCTTCTACATCGACGACAAGTGGCAGGTGACGCCCAAGCTCACCCTCAGCCTGGGATTGCGCAACGACCTCTCCATCCCCATGTACTCTCCCATGCGTTACGGCAACGTCAAGGTCGATTTCGCCTACCCCGGATGGCAATTGCTGATTCCGGGCAGGTACAAGGGACTTCCCCAGCACTTCGTCCCGGCCCCCAAGGGCAATTTCGCCCCGCGTATCAGCCTCGCATACCAGCTCCAGCGCGATTTCGTGGCTCGGGCAAGCTACGGCATCTTCTACATGGCCGGCAGCACCGTCAACGGCGGATCGACGGTGGATTACCTGATGGGCTCGGTGCCCGGCTACATAGGCGCCGAGTACTTCAACGCGGCCGTGGACGTTCACGACGATCTGCCCCACTTCAAGTGGGCTGATATCTTCCCAACGCAGCAGGACAGCAACCTGGGCCAATTCCCTGTCAGTACTGCATATGGCGCAGGGCACTTCGACTACCCCAGCGCTGTGGTCGCCTATGACGAGAAATCGGGCACGATACCTTACTACCAGCGGTACATGATTGAGTTGCAGAAGGGCTTGGGGCCGAGCACCATGGTGTCGCTGTCGTACTTGGGCGGCAGGGGCACCAGGCTGCTCTACTATGAGAACGTGAACAAGCCGGGCTACCGCACGGGATGGCCTTCGGCCAACGTCTACAACAACGCGCGCCCCAGCCGGCGCTTTGACGACGTGCGACTTATCCGCACGGGCAAGAACAGCTTTTACAACAGCATGACGGTCAAGGTGGAGCGGAGGCTGAGCAAGGGATTGCAGGTCACGGCCCATTACAGCTTTTCAAAAACGGTGCAGGACTACGGTGTGCCACAGGCTGGATGGTTCGGCGTTACCAACGTGGACTTCGGCGGTTACGCCGAGATCGTTACCTCCTGGGATTGGAATGGCAGGATAGCGCGAGGGGAGTCTCCGTTTTCCCATCCACACAGGTTTGTTTCCGCCTTCAGTTACGAAACGCCGTGGGGGAGGTCGCTTCCGCCGCTGGCCAAGATTCTCTTTTGGGGTTGGACCATCAGCGGCATCACGACGTTCGAAAACGGCAACGCGCTTACGGTGTGGAACGGTGTGACCAGCGCGCGCGACTACGAGCCGAACGTCGCCAGCATTTCGGCCGGCAAGCCGAACCTGCCGCGCGGGGAGCGCAGTTTCAACCGGTACTTCAATAAGGAAGCCTTTTACGCGCCGCCCAACGATGTCAAGGGCAACGCGGGGCTGGGGATTGTGCGGGCGCCCGGAGTGAACAACTGGGACCTCGCGATCGCCAAGACCTTCCGGCCCAGGGAGAAGCTGCGGGTCGAGTTTCGCGCCGACATGCTGAACGCCTTCAACCACATTCAGTGGAGCGGCATAAACTCCAGCTACAGCGACGCAAGGGGCAATACCTTCGGATGGATTACTGGCGCCCGCGACGGGCGTTTTGTTCAATTCCTTCTTCGCGTGTCATTTTGAGGCCAAACCATGAAGCTGACTTTGAAAGCCCTTTTCACCGGAGCACTGCTCTTCACCTCGGTCATGACAAGCCCGGCCGCCGAGAAGTTCCGGCGCCTCCCGGCGAAAGACTACCTTAGCAAGATGAAGGCCGGCTGGATCGGCCAGATAGTCGGCGTGTCGTGGGGCGCTCCGACTGAAGGTAAATTCAAGACCATCATTCCGCCCGAAAAGGTCCCGCCGTTCACGGAAGACCTGGTCAACCAGGCTTTTAACCAGGACGATCTCTACGTCGAGATGACGTTCTTGCGGACATTGGAACAGTACGGGTTTGACGCGTCGATCCGGCAAGCCGGGATCGACTTCGCCAACAGCGAATACCGGCTTTGGGTGGCCAATGCGGCCGGCCGCTCCAACCTGCGCAAAGGCATCGCCCCGCCCGACTCCAGCCACCCGAAGTTCCACAACAGCGCGGGCGCCATCGACTACCAGATCGAGGCCGATTACTCGGGGCTGATCGCGCCGGGCCTGCCTGAGGTCCCGATTGCGCTGGGCGAGAAGTTTGGCCGGCTGATGAACTACGGCGACGGCGTCTATGCCGGCCAGTTCATGGGCTGCATGTACGCCGAGGCGTTCTTCGAGAAGAATCCCGTCAAGCTCGTCGAGGCCGGCCTCAAGTGCATCCCGGCGGAGAGCATGTACGCCGGCATGGTGCGCGACGTCCTGAAGTGGCGCTCGGAGAACCCGAAGAACTGGGAGAAGACCTGGGAACTGGTGGTCGCCAAGTACCGAAACGACAAGAGCTATTACGTGAGCAGGCTGGACGTGAAGCAGGAGGGCGCCTTTGCCTTGATGGGACTGCTTTACGGCAACGGCGATCCGGACCAGACGATCATCATCGCCATGCGCGGCGGCTCGGACTCCGACTGCAACCCGTCCAGCGCCGCCGGAGTGCTGTTCACAAGCCTCGGCCTGTCGAAACTACCCGATCGCTTTTACAAGAAGCTCGATGAGAGCAAGATCTTCAGCTACACCGCCTACAACTTTCCTGGCCTGACCGCGGTTTGCGACCAGCTCATGCGGCAGGCGCTCGTCAGAGCCGGCGGCCGCGTCGAGAAGCGGCGTGGCGAGGAGGTCTTTGTCATTCCAGTCAAGCAGCCGGCGCCCAGTAAGTTTGAGGACATCAAGGTCCCCGGACCGATTGCCGGCAGCCTGTTCACCGAAGGCGAGAAAGCAGAGATCAAGGTTCAGGACCAGCCGCGGCCGGGCGCTGCAAAAGACGAGTGAGTGGGGCGTGGCTCAAAACGCCGCGGGCTGAAGCCCGCGGCGGCACGCTGAAGCGTGCGCCACTCAAAACCCCGAGGGCTGAATCCAGAAGCTCTCCCGCCAGACGCCGCCGGGCGGGACCGACTGCAGCTCCTTGTAAATGCCGGCGTGGGCCAGGTTGAACGCGTTGGTGATGGTCGCCATCGGTTCGAAGCAGATGAAGTTCCGCCCCGGCGGCGCGTAAATCACGGCCACCGTGTACTTCGGCCCGTAGATGACGGAGATCTTCTCCCGCTTACCCTGCACGAAGAATTCCGCCCGGCTGTTCGGGCCGCGCACCAGGCTGCTGAACACGTCGTCGAGCTGCGTGCCGGCTAGCGGCGCCGGGTCGGGCAAGGAGACCGGCTGGCGTTCGCCCG
>JBBTDS010000486.1:0-10922 GCA_038060875.1 Acidobacteriota bacterium
CCGCTACCAGGGCAAGGATTTCATGGAGGCCTGGACGCGATACAGCGTGCGGTAGCGGGCGCTCGGAGCCGCGCGGCCTACCACCCGCGAGGTCAACTGGAGGACGTCTCAACCCCACCAGTTGCTTGAGGTCGATCCAGCGCCCTGGGACGGCGGCATGTCCCGGCGGCCGCCGAGCGTCGGCGCCGGCCCTATGCGGTCAGTATCTCTTTCTCGTAGACGATGTCCAGATCCTCCAGCAACGGCTGCGGCCGCAAGGCGCCCTTGGCTTGCTCCAGCCAACTGTTCCAGGCCCCGATGTCCTTGCCGCAGTCTCGCCCGGTCATCCGGATCAGGTGGGAATGCGCCTGCTCAGCCAGCATAACGCGATTGTCCTCCAGGTACCCGATCACGATGGTGTAGCCTTTCGCGCTGCCGGAGCGGGAGAGCGCCTTGCCGATGGCCAACTCGCACATTGCCTGGCGCTCCTGGAAGTAGTCCGGCTGGAAACCCTTTCGCGCCACCTGCTCGCGCAGAGTGGGATAGGAGTGCAGCTTCTCCAGGACCGGAATTGCCTCCGGGCCGCCGAGCCTCTCGGCCCCGAAGCAGATCGCGTCCACGTAATGGAAGGTGCCGCGCAGCGTGTCGCGGAAGTCCTCCTCGCGCGGGTCGAGGATGTCGGTGACCTGCCACCAGACGGGGAGACCGCGCTTGTCGCGGGCCAGGCCGAGGCTGTAAAGGAGATAGGCCGGCTCCGGCATCGCTCCCTGATCGGGCGGCTTCTGTATGTAGAGAATGCGAGTCGTCCGCGGCGGCACTTTCTTGAAGCCGGCCAGCATGCGCTGGATCTCGTTGACCAGCGTGGGTACGCCGGCCCGCGATCCGTGGATGGCGAGGGCCTGGGCGATCACCACCCGCTCCTCGCCCTGAGCGGATTCGAGCGCGGCCTCCAAAAGCGGGACGATGCCGGGGCCCGCCGTGCATACCTCAACAAAAGGAATGCGCTCGCGGAACACCGCGAACATCGGCATGTCCTGGTAGCTGAGCAGCGGCTTGGCGGCCGTCAACGCCTCGACCAGGCGCTTCAGCTCGGCCACGCTGTGACGCTGGGATTTCAGTTTCCGCGCCAGAGTATCCGAAGGAAGGACTCCCTCCTTGACCAGCCGTTGTTGCAACTCGGCCACGTCGATGCGGCGCGGGGTGCGGTTCTCCTTGACGGCCTTGGCGGCGGCCAGCGCGGCCACTCCGCCCAGGTTCTCCAGATCCGCCTGCTGGCGAATCCCCGCCAGCGCGTCGTGGGTGGTGGAGAACGCTTTGCCGACCACCAGGATGTTGTCCAATCCCTTGGGCAGCAGGGCGCCATAGGGGATCTCGGTTTCGTAATTGGGCGCGATCAGGCCCGCGAGGAACCACTCCGAAGTGGTCTTGCCCTTCATGTCGCTGTTGCTGGAGTGGATGTTGACTACGTCGGGCCGGCGGCGGTGGCGGTAGATATCGGTCATCGTCACCACGCTGTCGCCCAGGATATGCCGGGTCTCGCGGGAAGCCAGGTAGACGCCGTGGTCGTGGCAGTTGTTGCCACGGCGGCGGCCGGCCAGGACGGCACGCGTGCAGTCCTCGACGTTGGAGACATCCACCGAGCTGGTGAAGTGGTTGGTGTTGCGGCCGGGGTTGGTGAACTGGGCCATGGTGTGCCACATGCCGATGTGGTCCATGGCCGAGCAGTAAACGAATTCGGCTCCGGCAAAGGCGGCCACGTCGCCGTCGCCGCTGGCATCGATCACCACCTTGGCCAGCACCGCGCGCGGCCCGTAGCGGGTGGCCAGCACCGCGCCGCGCACCTGTGCGCCCTGGACCACCGCGCCGGTGACGATGGTGTTGAACAGAACCTCCGCGCTCGCCTGCTCGGCCTCGCGCAGCAGGGCGAACATCTTCGCCTCGATGTTCCATCTCGGCGTGTTGCTTTTCTCGGGCACGTAACGGAGGCTCTGGTGCACCTCGTCCACCTTCTCGGTGACCCGCGCGGCGAACCCGACCCGGCGGCCGAACCAGTAGCTGTCTACTCCGGCGATCGTCCCGGTGCCGCCCAGTCCCGGGTTCATCTCGGCCAGCAGCGTCTTCACGCCTTCCCTGGCCGCCACGGCTGCCGCGGTCGCGCCGCTGGTGCCGCCTCCCACCACGAGGACATCCACAGTGCGGAGGACCGGCACTTCGCTCGAGGCAACCGGGTGCTGCTCGTATTGGCGGCCGCGTTGCGGGCTCTCCTGTTCCTTGACCTCGAGGGCTTCCGCGGCGGCGGAGGCAGCGTTCACCGGCGCCGCGGTGGCACGGCCCTTGGATGCCATGGCGTCCCAGCGGGCGACGGCCGGCCTGCCGAACGCCTCGCCCGCTAAGGCCGCCGTCAGCGGATCGCGGAACAACGCGGCTTGCGCCGCCTTCAGCCGCGCCGCCTCGAAGCACCACAGGCCCTTAACCGGGCCGGCAAAGGCCGCCAGCGGCGCCCGCCCGGCTTCAGGCAGCTCCAGCCAACCCAAGCCCCTGGCCCACTGCGGCTCCGGCCCCCTCATGCGCGACGTGTGCGGCCCGTGCAGCTCGTAAGAGGCCGCCGCCAGGAGGGCCTTCTGGAAGGCCGGCGCCTGGTTGACCAGGTGCGAAGCCACCTGCATGGTTCGCTTGCGCGCCTCGATCTCGCGGCGCATCCCCTCGGCCGGTTCGAATTCCTGAACCTGGAAGGCCAGCGGGCACTCGACCAGCACATGGGCCTCGCCCCGGTAGCCGTGATGCACCATCACCTGGTTGCCCGCGATCCCAATCTTCGCCGGCACGGCCAGGGTCCTTTCCTGGATGGGCAGGACGCCCTCGAACTCGATCGTCCTGCTGAACCGGACCGCGGGCGCGCTCGCCGGCTCGAACGCCGCCCCGGCCAGGCGCGCCACCACGGCGGTCTCGGTGGCGTCCACGATCATCCGGCAGGCCAGCACCTGGCGTCCGGACTTGTTACCCACGATGAGGCCGGTGATCTCCTTCCCCTCCAGGCACACCCCGACCGGGAAGCTGGCGTAAAGCAACTCCACTCCGGCCGCGAGCAGCAGGTCCTCGAGCGACAGCTTCACCTTGTCCAGCTTCAGCGGAATCTCGCCGGGTTCCAGTTGCGCGACCTCGGTCACTTTGTTGGTCACGGTGGACGGGTTCGGGTACTGCTCGGGGTTCTTCGCGCCGGTACAAGCCTGGATGATGGCTGGCAGTGGATCCCGCTTCGCCACCCAGGGCCGCAGCGTGGCGGTGACTTCCCGGCCGAGGTAGGTACGCGGCTCGACCAGGAGCACCTTGCGCCCGGCGCGGGCCAGTTCGAGCGCGGCCGCAACGCCGGCAAACGAACCGCCGGCGACGACCGCGTCCGGGTTGCGCAGCACGGGCAGCGTTGGGCGCTTCAGGGGAATCGCCTTGACGGCGGTCTGCGGGGCGCCGCCCGCGGTCTTCTGGGCTGGCGCGAGCGAGCCGATCCCGACGGCGCCGGTAGAACCGAGGAATGTTCTGCGGGAAAAAGTGCTCATGCGCTCAGCATCTCCTGCTCGTAAACGGTGTCCAGATCCTGCATCAGCGGCTGCGGCGCCAGCGACTCCTTGACCCGCTCCAGCCAGGCGGTCCAGAGGCCGGAGTCCTTGCCGTAGTCCCGCCCCGCGATGCGGACCAGGTGCGAGTGCGCCTGCTCGGCCAGCGCGGCCCGATTGTCGTCGAGATAGCCGATCACCAGGGCCACGCCTTTGGCGCTGCCGCAGCGCGACAGCGCCTTGCCTATAGCCAGCTCGCACATCGCCTGGCGCTCCTTGAAATAGTCGGGCTGGAAGCCGCGGCCGCTCCCCTGGTCGCGCAGCGTCGGATAGGCGTGCAGCCTTTCCAGGATCGGGATGGCCTCCGGATCGCCCAACCGCTCGGCGCCGAAGCAGACCGAGTCCACGTAGGAGAAGGCGCTCCGGACCCGGTCGCGGAAGTCCTCCTCGCGCGGGTCGAGAATTTCGGCCACCCTCCGCCAGACCCCCAGCGCGCGCCGGTCGCGCGTCATGCCCAGCGCATAGATGAGATAGACCACGTCCGGCATGGCGCCGATGTCGGGCGGGAAGCCGGCGTGGTTGATGTCATTGGTGCGGGGCGGAACCTTGCGCGCGACGGAGAGCACCTTCTCGATTTCGCCGACCAGGGTGGGGACCGCCGCCCGCGAGCCGTAAAGCGCCAGCGCCTTGGCCGCCACCACCCGCGGCGAGGCCCGCGCCGTTTCGAGCGCCGCCTCCAGCAGCGGCACCACCCGCGGCCCGGCGGTAGAGACCTCTACGAAGGGAATGCGGCTGCGTAAGACCTCGAACATGTCCATCTTCTGGTAGGCCAGCAGCGGCTGGTCGCCCATCATGGCGGCCACCAGTTGCTTGAGTTCGGCGTCGGTGTAGCGGCGCGGCTTCAGCTTGCGGGTCAGCACTTCCTTGGGAAGAATGCCTTCCTGGACCAGCCGCTGCTGCAACTCGCCCACGTCGATCCGCCGCGGCGTCTTGCCTTCCCTGACCGCCTTGGCCGCGGCCAGCCCCTCAATGCCGCCCAGCGTCTCAATGTCGGCCTGCATGCGGATCGAGGCCAGCCCGTCGTGGGTCGCCGAGATGGCCTTGCCGCCGATGAGGATGTTCTCCAGCCCCTTGGGCAGCAGGATCCGGTAAGGGATCTCGATTTCCAGGTGCGGCGGAATCAGCCCGACGTGGGTCCACTGCGAGCAGCTCTTGCCCTTCGCGTCGTGGTTGCTGTAGTGGATGTTGACGACATCGGGCCAGGCCCGCTGGCGCAACTCGTCGGTGAGCGTCAACACCGTGTCGGCCAGGATGTGCCGGCTCTCGCGGGCGGCCAGGTACACGCCGTGGTCGTGGCAGTTGTTGCCGCGGCGGCGGCCGGCCAGGATGGAGCGGGTGGCGTCGTCGATGTTCCCGGTATCGACCGAGCCGGTGAAGTGGTTCGTGTTCCGCCCCGGGGTGATGAACTGCGCGAAGTTGCACCACATGCCGAAGTGATCCATGCTCGAGCAGTAGACCGACTCGGCGCCGGCGGACACCGCCACGTCCCCGTCCCCGGTGGCGTCGATGGTGACCTTGGCCAGCACCGCGCGCGGCCCGTAGCGGGTGGCCAGCACCGCTCCCCGCACCTGGTTGCCCTCGACGATGGCCGCGGTGGCGATGGCGTTGAACAGCACTTCGGCGCCGGCCTGCTCCGCTTCGCGCAGCAGGGCGAACATCTTCGCCTCGATGTTCCACCTCGGTGTGTTGCCCTTGCCCGGATCGTAGCGGATGCTCTGGTGGACCTCCTTGACCTTCTCGGTCACGCGCGCGGCAAAGCCGACCCGGCGGCCGAACCAGTAGCTGTCCACGCCGGCAATGGTGCCGGTGCCGCCCAGCCCGGGATTCATCTCCACCACCAGCGTCTTAACGCCCTCGCGGGCGGCCACCGCGGCGGCGGTCGCGCCGCTGGTGCCCCCGCCTACCACCAGCACGTCCACCTCGCGGAAGACCGGCGCCTCCTCCGGCGGAACCGCTCGTAGCTCGTAACGGCGGCCGCGCTGCGGGCTCTCAGGCTCCATGACTTCCAGTTCCCCGGCGGCCGCGGTGACCGCCGGCGGAGCCGCGGGCTCAGCCGAGACCGCGCCGGAGCTCATGGCGTCCCAATGCGCAGCGGCCGCTTTGGCGAAGGCCTCACCCACCAGGGCCGCCGCGACAGCATCGCGGAGCAGCGCCGTCTGTGAAGGCTTCACCCGCGCCGCCTCCAGGCACCAGACCCCTCTCACCGGGCCGGCCAACGCAGCCAGCGGCATCCGGCCATCCGCTCCGAGCGCCGGTGCTTCAACAGACCCCAAGCCGCCGGCCCACTCCGGCGCCGGACCTTTCATCGGCGAGGTGTGCGGGCCGCTCAGCTCGTAGGAAGTCGCGGCCAGGAACGCCTTGTGGAAGGCCGGCGCCTGGTTGACCAGGTGCGACGCCACCTGCATGGTGCGCCGGCGCGCCTCGATCTCGCGCCGCATCGCGTCGGCGGGCTCGAAATCCCCAACCGGCAGCGACAGGGCGCACTCCACCAGCACGTGGCCTTCGCCGCGATAGCCGCGATGCAAGGCCACTCTGTCGCCGGCGATGCCCAGCTCCGCCGGGACCGGCAGGCTGGACTCGCCAAGCGGCTGCACGCCCTCAAACTCGATGGTGCGGGTGAACTGCGCGCCGCCCGGTGAAGGCTCGAAGGCCGCGCCCGCAAGACGCGCCACCACCGCCGTCTCGGTGGTGTCGAGAATCATCCGGCACGGCAGGATCTGGCGGCCGGACTTGTTGCCGATGATCAGCCCGGCCAGCGCCTTCCCCTCCAGGTACAGCCCGACCGGGAAGCTGGCGTAGATCAGCTCCACCCCGGCCGCGAGCAACTGGTCCTCCAGCGACAGCTTCACCTTGTCCAGCTTGAGCGCGATCTCGTGGCCGGACGGCGTGTAGGTTATGGCCGGCAAAGCCGCGGGGTTGAGATACGGGTTTAAGTACTGGAAGGGATTCTCAACGCCCGTGCAGGCCTGGACCACCGCCGGCAGCGGTTCCTTGCGGGCCACCCACGGCCGCAAGGTGGCGGTCGCCTCGCGGCCCAGGTAGGTGCGCGGCTCGACCAGCACTACCTTGCGGTGCACTCGGGCCAGCTCCAGCGCCGCCGCCACCCCGGCGAACGATCCGCCGGCGATGACCACTTCGCCGCTGCGCAGCACCGGCAGCGTGGCGCGTGTCAAGCGGACTGCCGTTACTCTGTTCGCCGGCGCCACCGGGCGGGCTGGAGTGGGCGCCACCGCGCCCGCCCCAACCGAGCCGAGAAAGGATCTGCGGGAGATGTCGTTCATATTCCACCGTTCCCCAGCGCCACTGGCGCGGCGCCCGGCGCGAAAGCGCGCTGGGCCGCCGCGCAGCGGCCTAGAAGTTGAAGCGCAGCCCGAAACGGAAGCCGCGAGACTGGCCCTCCAGGTTGGTGTCGGTCCCGGTTGTGCTGCTGACGATCATGAAGGACGTGCTTTCGACACTGGATCCCGGGGTCGCGAAATGCGGCGTGTTGGTCAGGTTGAACGACTCGGCCCGGAACTGGACCTTCCAGCGCTCGCTGAGCTTGAAGTTGCGGAACAGCGACAGGTCAAGGTTGACCACTCCAGGGCCGCGCAAGATGTTGCGTCCGGTAGTGCCGAAGCGGGTCTCGCGAACCGAGGCGAAGGCGGCCGGATCGAAAAAGGGCGTGCCGGGCCCCACCCCGCCCAGTTTCTTGACCTGCGGCAGGATCTGGTCGGCGGTCTGGCTGTTGCCGGGCGCGTTGAGCGCGGTCCCCGACGCCGACACGGTGAAGGGTGGGCCGCTGTACGAGCTGAAGATGCCGTTGACCTGCCAGCCGCCCGCCAGCGCCCGGGCCACCGGCGCGCTGCTGGCCCACCGTCTGCCGGCGCCAAACGGCAGCTCGGCCAGCCAGGCGAGGCGGAAGTTGTGGGTGCGGTCGAAGCCGGCCACCGCCCGGTTGCGCTGGTACTGGGAGAGGTGGTTCCAGCTCAGTCCGCCGCCGCTGTCGTCGGTGTAGTCGATCGCCTTGCCCCAGGTGTAGGCCAGCTTCATCATCAGACCCTTGCTGAAACGGCGGTCCAGCGCGACTTGCAGCGAGTCGAACCGCGAGGGCAGAAAGTGCTTGTACATCGAGGTGTCCACCGCGCGCCGGAAGCGGCCGTATAGGGCGCGGCCGGCGGTGCCGCCGCCCGGCGGCGCGGCGTTCACGTTCAGGTTGCCCAACTGGCCCACCGTGCGGGTGGCCACGTAGCCGATCGAGCCGATGAAGGCCGCCGGCAACTGCCGCTCGACGATGAAATTGAACGACTGGATGTAGCCGCGGTTGTAGAGGCCCTTTTCCAGCGTCTTCGTGGTCACGTCCAGCGGCATGTCGAAGATGCCGGTCCGTATGTCGGGAACCGGAATGGCCGGGATGCCCTTCTCGATGGTTCCCACCGGCTGGAACGAGTTGGCGCCGGCGAAATCCTGGTTGATGGTGGCCGGGTAGGCATCGAGCATGAAGAAGCCGGCCGACATCGGGACCGGATCCACGCTGATGCCGTAGCCGGCGCGGACCACCGTGCTCTCTCGCACCCGGTAGGCCAGCCCCACCCGCGGGCCGAAGTCCTTCTTGCTGACCGAGGTGCCGGCGTTGTCAGGCACGCCGCCGAAGCGGCCAAGGTAGAGTTTGTTGTCGTCGGGATCGTAGCGCGGGATGCCGTAGTTGGAATTGGTCATTAGCGGGAAGAACTCCCAGCGCAGGCCGAGGTTGAAGGTGAGCCGGCGAGTGACCTGCCAGCGGTCGCGGAAGTAGTAACCCTGCCGCCATTCGCGCGGCGTCATCGCCAGCAACTGCAAGGACTTTCCGATGCGTTGCGGCAGGCCGAGCAGGTACGAGGCCCAGTAGTTGTACTGGACCGGCGCCGGCCCGCCCCGCAGCGCCGTCACGCCGCCTTCAAAGCGGAAGCGCCCGCGTGGGCCGTTGTCGCCCAGTTCGGGATGCCAATGGTTCTGCTGCTCGCGCGCGATGTCCACCCCGAAGCGGATGTCGTGCGACGCCTTGTTCCAACCGAAGTTCATGCTGTAGGTCCAAGTGTTGTCGTAGAGGATCTTGGGCATCCACGAATCCACCTGGCCGAGGGGGGTATAGCCGCTCACCGAGAAGTGCGGAATCCCGCCCTGCCGCGGATCCGGCCCGTTGGCGCCGGGGATGCCCAGCACCTCCAGGCCGAAATTCTGGCCAATGTCGTTGCCCAGAATCTCCACCGCCATGCGGGCGAAGCCCAGGTTGGCGTCCATGACGAAGTTCGGCGAGAAGGTGTGGTTGGCGGCCAGCGTCGCCAGTTGCCCCAGGATGTCGCCTCTGCCCGCGCCCCAGGGGAAGCCCGGCCCGCCCGCCTTGTCCAGCGAGGGCTCGCCGATGACGTCCGAGCCCATCGCGCTGTACTTGCCCCAGATTGCGGTCTGCTGTGACAGGTTCCAGTTGATCTTCGCGTCGTAGTTGTCGCGGTCGAAGACCACCGGCTTGGAGGCGAAGTAGTTGTTCGACGTGCCGGGCTGGTTGGCCGGCGGGATCAGCTCTTGCATCTTGCGCGTGATGGCGCTCTGCCGCGCCAGCGGGATGGTGGCGTTGGCGAACGGGGTGCGCCCGGCGCCGTCGGTGGCGCCGGTGAGCGGATCGTAGAGGGTCAACCCGTAGGCGCTGAAGTTCCCGGCGCGCTGATCGGCGGTGGGTACCGTCAGCAGCCGCGATTCGTTCTGCCGCTCCCGCAGCCCCTCGAAGCCGACGAAGTAGAACAGCTTGTCCTTGCGGATGGGGCCGCCGGCCGTGCCGCCGTACATGTTGAGGATGTTCTTCGGCTTCTTGGCCTGCCGGTAGAAGAAGTCCTTGGCGCGCAGGTTGCTGTTGCTGTGGTACTCGAACAGGGTTCCGTGCAGATCGTTCGTGCCGGACTTCGTAATCACGTTGACGGCCACGCCGCCGGCGAAGCCCTGCTCGGCGTCGAAGCTGTTGGTCGAGACGTTCACCGTCTCGATCGAATCGGCCGGCGGAATGTAGTGCGCCTGGTGCGGCAGCGTGGAGCGGATGTTGTTGGTTCCATCCAGACGGTTGTTATTGTTGTTGCGGGTCGTGCCGTTGACGTTGGTCGACAGCGCGCGTCCCGGCGAGCCGATGGTGGCGTTTTGTGTCCGCGCCGGGGTGGCGCCCGGCACCAGGTTCACCAAGCTCTGGTAGTTGCGATAGGCCGGCAGCGGCAGGTCGGTGATTTCTTTGCCGGCCAGCTCCACGTGCACGTCCGCTTTCTCGGTCTGAAGGACCGCGCCGCTGGCCGCCACCGTCACCGATTCGGTGATCTGCCCGACCTGCAACCCCACATCGGCACGGGTGACGGTGTTGATGGTGATTTCCACCCCCGTCTTGACGTGGCTGCGGAAGCCCGTTCCGCTTACGGTCAGGGTATAGGCGCCGGGCAGCAGGTTGGAGAACTGGTAGCGGCCCTCGCCGTCAGTAGTTGTTTCGCGGGCCTGGCCGGTCTGGTTGCTGGCCACCCTGACCGTGGCCCGCGGGACCGTGGCCCCGGTCTGATCCTCGACGGCGCCGACCAGCGTGCCGTAAAGCACCTGGGCCTGGGCCGGCTGGAGCGCCAGCCAGGCCGATAACAGGGCGAGAACCCCGATCACGCCAAACCGTGTGCAGGACATTTCTAAGCCACCTCCTGAAGTTCCAGTATTCCCCAAGATTGTGATACCCAGGGGCCGGCATTGTCAAGAAGAAAGGAGTACTGTTTACAACCCTCTGCTATCCGGCCCGGCGGCCGGACGCTATAATGGCTGCCATGGTGCGTCCTGAAAGACGCGTTGTTCGTGAGGGTGCAAGTCCCGTCCGGGTAAGCGCCGGAGCGCCCGGTAGCAGACTCCAGCCGGGAGGGAGTCCGAGGGGTTCAAGTACCGGTGAAGGCGCGCAGCAAAACGCGCTGGAGGGAAGGGGCCCTGCTTTGATCACGCCTGGATGTGGGGGTAAGTGCGAGGGCATGCCGGAAACGGCCAACAACCTCGATGTAAAAACGCGACAACTCTGCTGTCCGGCTATCGGTGTGTGCCAAGTGCGCCCCACCCCCGCGGGATTCGGCGAAGGTAGTGACAACCGGAGTGACGCCCCGGTGAAAGGCCGGATCGCGTGCGGGATAGGACGTCACGCACGCCACATCAAGAAGATCATCGTTAAGCCGTATGCGGGAAAACCGCACGTACGGTTTGAAAGGGGGTTCATGGAAACGGGCCAGCGCTGAGCGTTGATACCGCGCCATAATCTACCAATGGGCTATCGACGATCCGCGATCCTGTTTCTGGTACTCTCCGTTTCGGCCTGGA
>JBBTDS010000487.1:0-1486 GCA_038060875.1 Acidobacteriota bacterium
ATGAGACAAGAATCTTCGCGCCGTGCAAAGAAGCGGGGATTTAGTAGTACAGCCCCTGAAGCGAGACAGTGCGGCCAGTTCCCGGAGGCGGGAGTCGGTGGTAGACCGTGCGCTACAGGCGGTCCTCGCGCAGTTCGGCCAGGATGGCTTAGATCGTGAGCCTGGCCTCGGGAGTTTTGCAGGCTCTTTGCAGCGCCCGCAGTTCTCTCAGCCAGGGGGCGCGGGCTGCGGCTCTCCGTCGCACCTTCGCTGTCCTCGATCGTGCCTGCGGTCGCCTACGCACCGTCATCGCCCCGCCTCACTCCCACTCTATCGTCCCCGGCGGCTTGTGGGTCAGGTCGTAGAAGACGCTGGAGACGCCGTCCACCTCCAGCAGCGCGGCGGCCATGCGCCCGAGCAGCGACGGCTCCATCGAGACGGCGCTGGCGGTCATGCCATCGACGGAATCCACCGGCCGCAGCACCACCGAATCCGGCCGTCCGGGCTGGCCGAGCGGCGCCAGCACCACCGGGAACTGCCAGACTTTAGCGTCGAAACCCGACTCGTGAGAGATCGAGCGGACGATCGTGTCCACCCGCCGCAGGCGCGCCAGTCGCTCCGGCGACAGGCGGCTGGCGAACACCCGCAGGGCGCTGAGCGGCGCGTGGCCGTCCACGCGGGCCACCACGCGGTTGATCCCGGAGAGGCGGTTGATCAGAACGGCTGCCTGGCTCTGCAAATCGAGCTCCGGCGCCGGGAACTGGTCCAGCGCCAGCACGGCCGCGTAGCTGCGCGAGTCGCCCTGCACGCCCACCGAACGCACCGGCGCCAGCCAGCCTTCCGCCAGCCGCTTCAGCGGCGCGTCCGCGCTCGCGCAGAGGCAGCGGATGGCCAGCCCCGGACCGGGAAAAGGATGGCGCTCCAGCAACTCCTCCGGCAGCCCCAGCTCGCGCCCGACCTCCCGCACCTCGTCCTTGTAGAACGAGCTCAGCGGCTCGACCACGCGGTTGGCCTCCAGCAGGCGCTGGATGCCGGGGGCGCGGTTGTGGTGGGTCTTGATGACGGCCGACTGGGCCGTTCCGCCCGACTCGATCGTATCCGGGTAAATCGTGCCCTGGCCGAGGATCCAGTCGCCCTCCAGGAAGTGCCCGGACTCGATGATGTCCTCCTGCACGCGCACGAATTCGTCGCCGATGATGTGGCGCTTCTCCTCCGGGTCGGTGACGGCGGCCAGCGGGCCGAGGAACCGCGCTTGGCAGGATTCCACCGCCACTGTGCCGGCGGCGATGCGGTCGAACAGGCGCCGCACAAACTCGGTCTCGCCCTCGCGCATGAGGCCGGTGTCCACATAGATGCCGCGCACGCGCTCCGGCCCCAGCGCCCGCAGGCACAGCATGTAGGCGACCGAGGAATCCACCCCGCCGCTGACGAAGAAGAAGACGTGGCGCTCCCCGACCCGCTCGCGGATGCTGGCCTCCAGTTGCGGGATGCGGTGCTTGGGGTTCCA
>JBBTDS010000487.1:1586-11991 GCA_038060875.1 Acidobacteriota bacterium
CCCCCGGCTCGCGCACCTCCAGGAAGGCCAGCCCGTATTCGCCGCGCTCGCCCTTCTGGACCGTGCCGCCCAGCAGGCGAGCCATGAGCTGGATCCCGTAGCAGATTCCCAGCACCGCCGCGCCCCGGTCGAAAATGGCCGGATCGGCCGACGGACTGCCTGGCTCATAGACGCTGCTCGGTCCGCCGGAGATGATCAGCCCCTTGCGCCCCTCCAGGGCGGCGGCCGGCGTGTCGCTGGGCTGCACCTCGGCATACACGCCCAGTTCGCGCACCTTGCGGGCGATGAGGTGGCAGTACTGCCCGCCGGCGTCCAGGACGCTGATTTGGGGTTCGGGAAAATAGCCGGGCAACTTACTTGGCCGCCCGCTGGGCGATCACCCGCTTGGCGGTTTCCAGCAACGCCCTCGCCTTGGGCAGCGACTCGATCGCCTTGGCGATGGCCGGGTCGGCCTCGACCTCGACCCGCCGCGCATCCTCCATGCTGAAGGCGCTCGCGTAAATCTCCCGTTTGGCGTGGAGCTTGATCCAGTCGTGCACTTCGGCGAAGTCCGCCTCGGTGAACTTGTAGCCCTGCTCGAGCAGGTACTTGTGGAACTCGTTCAGCACGTCCTGGTCGGGGTCCCAGCCCTTGGCCAGCTTCGGATTGTGAGTGCCCAGGTAGCGTGCGGTGAAATTGAAGAAGGCGTACCTGTTGCGCAGTTCGATCTGGAACGGGTTCAGCTTGGGCCCCTCGTACTTCTCGTCGGGGGTGATGCCGCCGCCGCCGTAGACAGTCCGCCCGCTGTCGGTCATCTTCACGTCCAGCGGGTTTCTGGCTTCGGTGTGCTTGCGGAAGTAGTAATCGAAGAACGACAGGTGGGCATAGTCGCGCTGGATGAGGCGGTTGCTGGGCGTGTAGTACCTGGCGGTGGTCAACAACAGGCAACTGCTCTCGGAAAGGGGATACTGGGTCTGCACCAGGCCTTTCCCGAAGGTGGTATCGCCCAGGATCCAGCCCCGGTCGTGATCCTGCAAGGCGCCGGCCACGATCTCGGCGGCCGAGGCCGAGTTGGAATCCACCAGCACCACAATCGGGTAGCTGTGCGAGCTGCCGCGCCGGGCCACGTACGGCTTATCCTGCGAAGCCCGCCCGCGGTGGGAGACGATGCTCTGCCCCTTTTGCAGGAAGCGGTCGGCCACCGCCACGCCCTCATTCAGCAGCCCGCCGGGGTTGGAGCGCAGGTTCAACACCAGGCCCTTGAGCTGGCTCTCGCCCAGCTTCCTCAGGTTCTCGTCCACCTCGCGGCTGGTAGTCTCGCTGAACTGGGCGATGCCCAGGTAGCCGATGCCGGGCGCGAGGTGGAAGGCTTCCTCGACGCTCTTGCGCGGGATCTCGTCGCGCACCAGGCTGAAAATAAGCGGCTTGTCGCTGCCCTCGCGCCCCATGCTCACCTTGACCCTGGTGCCGCGCGGCCCCTTCAGCATGTCGGCGATCTCGCTCAGGCTGAGACCCTCCACCGGCTTGTCATCCACCGCCAGGATGGTGTCGCCGGGCCGGATGCCGGCTTTGTAAGCCGGGGAGCCGGTGAACGGCGCCTGCACGATCGTCTTGCCGCTGCGACGGTTGCGGTCGGGGCCGATCTGCATCCCGACGCCGAAGTAGTGCCCCTTCTGCTCCTCGCGCATCAACTGGAAATCGCGCGGATCCAGAAAGCTGGAGTGGGGGTCGAGCGTCCGAAGCATGCCCGGAATGGCCCCCTTGTAAATCGCCTTGTCCGGGGTCAGCGGCGAGGCGTAGTTGTCCTCGATCAGGCTGTAGACCTTGGTGAAGGCCCGTACGCTGTCCTTGATGTCGTCCTCGGAGGAAACCGCCGAGGCGCTCGCCAGACCCAGTGCGGTAACACCGCCCAGCAGCGTAAAAAGGAGGAAGAAAAGCGGAACGAGAAACAGCCAACGTCGGCCTAGCGCCATATTTTCAGTGCTCCAGCAGATGTCCTGGACCCAGTATACCGCACCCGGACGGCACGACAGAAACGCAGGGCCCGGCGCAGGGGCGCCGCTGGCAACTGGATCCTAACCCGGGGCCGCCGTCCGCGCCTTGCGGGGCGGGAGCGACTCGGCCCGCGCCGGTTTTCTCGGCGCCGCGCTCAGCCGCCGCACCTGGTCGGTGACGCAGACCAGAAACATCGGCTGGCGGGCGGCCTTCAGGATGTCGATGATCCGCTCCTGCCGCTCCTCCAGGTAGATGGACCTGCCGTCGGTGAGCAGGTGCATGTCCGAACCCCCGGCCAGCAGGTCGCTCAGCCGGCGGCCCATCTCCCGCTGCAAGAACTTCAGGACACGGCGGATCTTCTGTAACGAGAACCCCTTGCGACGCAGCTCGGCGATCACGCTGATCTCGATCACATCCTGCGGCGCGTAGACGCGCTTGTGGCCCTGGTGGCGCGGCGAAACCACGTTTCGCTCGTCCCACCACTGCAACTGCCGCAGGCTGATGTGAGCGATCGTCGAGACCTCCTTGCTGGAGTAAATCTCAGTCGGCTCAGGCGGAGCAGGTTTGGTCTTTTTTGTTTTGAACATGGGAGTCTGCTTCCGTTTCGGCTTCTTTAGCCGCCTCTCAGGATTGTACCCGACCTTTCGGCCCTCGGCAATGGCTATTTTAGGCTACTTGTACTGGGGGCTAGCCACCCCCCACAAAATGGACGATTTCCAGCCGCGCCCCCGGCTCCAGCACCAGGCCCGCCCAGGCCGGCGGCCGAACGATCTCCCGGTCCAGTTCCACCGCCACCCGGCCCGGATCCAGCCCCAGGGACTCCAGCAGCCCTAGTACTGTCAGACCTTCCGGTACCGTCCGACCCTCCCCGTTGATGACAATCTCAACAGTACTCATAGAGTTGCGCCCGGTGGGACAGGCATGCTTGCCTGTCCGATTTGACACCCTGTTTCCGACATCATTATAGTCAAATTTCGTCTCATGCCGTCTTCCTACACCGAGGTCTACTTCCCCGTCCTGCTCCAGTTGCTCATCGCCATGGCCGTGGCCGGCGGCATGCTGGCCGTCTCGGCGCTGGTGGGCAAGAAGGTCCGCGACCAGGTCAAGGAGATGCCCTACGAGTGCGGCATGGACCCGGTGGGCAGCTCGCGCGAGCGCTTCAGCGTCAAGTTCTACCTGGTGGCGATGATCTTCATCCTCTTCGATATCGAGGCCGTCTTCCTGTATCCCTGGGCGGTCGTTTACCGCCAACTGAAGCTGTTCGCCTTCGTCGAGATGGCACTGTTCCTCGCCCTGATCCTGGCGGGGTTCTTTTACTTCTGGAAGAAAGGGGCGCTGGACTGGTCGGTGGAAGACCGGCCTCGCCGGGGGCGGCCATAATGCTCCCGGACGCGCTGCGAGAGTTCCCCTTTCCGGCTGCCGTTCTCGACAGCAAGCTGGACCGCGGCGAGCTGACGCTGGAGATTGCCCCCGCCAGCATCGTGGAAGTCTGCCGCTACCTGAAGCAGCAACAGGGCTTCGTCCGGCTCAGCGGCGTGACCGCGGTGGATCGGCTCCCCTCCGAGCCGCGCTTCGAGATCGTTTACCACCTGCACTGCCTGGAGCGGAACGAGCGGCTGCGGCTGAAGTGCCGCCTCGGCGAACCGGCCGAGATCGAATCGGTCGCGGGCGTCTGGCGCGCCGCCGACTGGTACGAGCGGGAAGTCTACGACCTGTTCGGCGTCGCCTTCCGCAACCACCCCGATCCGCGGCGCATCCTAATGCCAGAGGACTGGGACGGGCACCCGCTTCGAAAGGATTACCCAGTGCACGGTCACCGCTACGATTACCAGGAGGGCCAGTGAGCGAAGCCGCCGCCGGCGCCCGTCCCCGCCGCATGGTCCTCAACATGGGGCCCCAGCACCCCTCCACCCACGGCGTGCTGCGGCTGGTGCTGGACCTGGACGGCGAGACCATCGTCAAGGTGGTCCCGGAGATCGGCTTCCTACATACCGGCATCGAGAAGGAGTTCGAGCAGAAAACCTACCAGCAGGGCGTCACCCTGACCGACCGCGTGGACTACCTGGCCCCGCTCTCCAACAACCTCTGCTACTGCCTGGCGGTCGAAAAGCTGCTGGGGCTGGAGGTCCCGCCGCTGGCCCGCTGGATGCGGGTGATGCTGACCGAGTTGACGCGGCTCAACAGCCACCTCGTCTGGCTCGGCACGCACGCCATTGACATCGGCGCCATGAGCGTCTTCCTCTACTGCTTCCGCGAGCGCGAGGACATCCAGCGCATCTTCGAGATGTTCTCCGGCCAGCGCATGATGACCAGCTACTTCCGCGTCGGCGGGCTGGCGCTGGAGCCCCCGCGCGGCTGGCACGCGGTGATCAAGAAGTTCATCGACGCCTTCCCCGCCAACGTGGACGAGTACGAGGATCTGCTCACCAAGAACCCGATCTGGCTGCGCCGCACCAAGGGCATCGCCCAGGTGCCGCTCGAGGATCTGCTCGATCTGGGCGTCACCGGTCCCATGTTGCGCGCCGCCGGCTTGAATTGGGACATCCGCAAAACGGAGCCGTACTCGGGCTACGACCTGTTCGATTTCGAGATTCCCACCCGCGCCGAAAGCGACGTCTACGCGCGCTACCAGGTGCGGGTGGAAGAGATGCGCCAGAGCACGCGGATCGTACAACAGGCGCTGGAAGGCATGCCGTCGGGCCCGTACGTGGCCGACGCTCCCGGCATCGTGCTGCCCGACCGGGAGAAGATGAAGACCCAGATGGAGGCCCTCATCTACCATTTCAAGATCGTCAGCGAGGGCTTCCGCGTGCCGGCCGGCGAGGTCTACCAGGTGATCGAATCGCCGCGCGGCGAGCTGGGCTACTACGTGGTCAGCGACGGCGCCGCCAAGCCCTGGCGGGTGCACATGCGCACCCCCAGCTTCGGCAACCTGCAATGCCTGCCGCTGATGGTCGAGGGCGGGCTGATTGCCGATGTGGTGGCCGGCCTCGGCAGCCTGGATTTCGTGTTGGGGGACGTGGACCGGTGACTTTCTCTCCGGAACTCGAAGCCAGGCTCGCGCGGGTCATCGCGAGCTGCCCGCCGGGGCGCGAGCGCTCGGCGCTGGTGCCGATGCTGCTCTACGCCCAGGACGAGGTGGGCGCGATCACCCCCGAGCTGGTCGCCGAGGTCTCCAGGCGGCTCAACCTTTCGCCCCTGCAAGTGGAAGAGGTGGTCAGCTATTACTCCATGCTGCGGCGCAAGCCGGCGGGGAAGCACCACATCCAGATCTGCACCAACATAAGCTGCATGCTGGTGGGCGGCACGGAGCTGTTCGACCATGCCTGCCGCCGGCTTGGCATCGGCAACCAAGAGGCGACCCCGGACGGGCAGTTCTCGATCGAGGAGGTCGAGTGCCTCGGCGCCTGTTCCTGGGGCCCGGCCTTGCAGGTGAACTACGACTATCGCCACGACATGACGCCGGAGAAGCTCGACCGGCTGATCGATGCGCTGCGGGGGGCCGGCTGAGCCATGCTCTATAACGAGCCCAGCCCGCTGGAAGTCAAGGTGCTGACGCGGCGTTTCGGCCTGCCCAACTCCGCTTCGCTCGGCACCTATCTCGCCACCCAGGGCTTTGAGGGCTTGCGCAAGGCCCTGGCCATGACCCGCGACGGGATCATCGACGAGGTCAAGAAGTCGAACCTGCGCGGGCGCGGCGGCGCCGGCTTCCCGGCCGGTCTCAAGTGGGGCTTCGTGCCGCGCAACTCCCCCAAGCCGAAGTACGTGGTGGCCAACGCGGACGAAGGCGAGCCGGGCACCTGCAAGGACCGCCTGCTGATGGAGTTCGACCCGCACTCGCTCATCGAGGGCATGCTGATCGCCGGCCTGGCCGTGGGCGCCAAGGCGGGCTACATTTACATCCGCGGCGAGTACCGTTACCTGATCGAGCTGATGGACCGCGCCATCGACGAGGCCCGCGCCGGCGGCTGGCTGGGCCGCAACATCCTCGGCGGCGGCTTCGATTTCGACCTCTACACGCACTCGGGCGCCGGCTCTTACGAGTGCGGCGAGGAGTCGGCGCTGCTGGAGTCGCTGGAGGGCAAGCGCGGGGTGCCGCGCATCCGGCCGCCCTTTCCGGCCGTCTCCGGCGTGTTCCAGTGTCCGACGGTGCTGAACAACGTCGAGACCTTCTGCGCCGTGCCGGCCATCCTACGCGACGGCGGCGCCGCCTTCGCCGACCTTGGCACGCCCAAGAACGGCGGCACCAGGCTGTTCTGCCTCTCCGGCCACGTCAACCGGCCGGGCGTCTACGAGCTGCCGATGGGCTTCAACCTGCTGCGGATGATCAACGAGGTCGGCGGCGGCGTGCGCGGCGGCAGGAAACTGAAGGCGGTGATTCCCGGCGGCTCCTCCTGCCCGGTGCTCAAGGCCGAGGAGTGCGACCTGCCGATGGATTTCGATTCGCTGGCCGAGGTGGGCAGCATGCTGGGATCGGGCGGCGTGGTGGTCATGGACGAGACCACCTGCATGGTGAAGGCGGCCGCGAGGATCATGCGCTTCTACGCGCACGAAAGCTGCGGCTTCTGTACTCCCTGCCGCGAAGGAACCGCCTGGCTGCGCAAGCTGCTTGACCGCTTCCACGGCGGGCGCGGCACCCCCACCGACATCGCGCTCATCGGCGACCTGGCCAGGAGCATGCTTGGGCGCACCTTCTGCCCGTTCGGCGACGCCGCGGCGATGCCTGCCATCTCCTTCGTCGAGAAGTTCCGCCACGAATTCGAGGCGCACTTGAATGGACGGCCGTGTCCGTTCGAGCCGACCGGTCAGTTGGTGGAGGTGTGACGATGCCCGGCCTCGTGATGTTCATCGTGGGGCAGGCCCTTGGCCTGCGGCGGCCTCCCAGGCCGCCCGATGCTGGACCACGTGTATTCCTCCGGCGTTGCGGCCAGACGCGCTGTGACCGGGTTGCTTTCAATGTACCGCTGGATGCGCCGGAACTCATCGCCGTTGCGAACCAGGTGGTCATAGCTCTCGTCTTGCCAAAACGGTTGGCCGCTCCGCTGAAGCAGCCGGTTGGCTCGTTTTGCGGTGGCCGCTTTGAGAGAGCCCAGAAGCTTGGATACGCTGACCCGAGGAGTGAGGAGAAGATGGACGTGATTGGGCATGATCACCCACGCGTGCAGTTCGTAGTGCCCAATCTCGGCTCCATATTGGATGGAAGTCAGGACGAGCATTTGTGGGGCAGGCCCTCGGCCTGCGGCGGCCTCGCAGGCCGCCGACTCCGCTCGGTGCGGACCCAGCTTTCTTCGACAACTCCAGGGACAGGCTTCAGCCGGTGTAGCGGAGGATCCCATGCCTGACCTCGTCACCCTCAGCATCGACGGCAAGACGGTGGAGGTCCCCGCCGGCACGCTCCTGATCGAGGCCGCCAAGCGCGTGGGTATCAAGATCCCCAGCTTCTGCTACTACGAGGGGCTCTCGCTCCAGGGCGCCTGCCGCATGTGCGTGGTCGAGGTCGAGCGCGCCCTCAAGCTCCAGACCTCCTGCACGCTGCCGGTCGCCCCGGACATGGTGGTCCGCACCGATACGCCGCAGGTGGTCGAGGCGCGCCGCTCGATGCTGGAGTTCCTGCTCACCAACCATCCGCTCGATTGCCCGGTGTGCGACAAGGGCGGCGAGTGCGAGCTCCAGGACATGACCTTCGCCTACGGGGCGGCCGAGAGCCGCTTCCTCGAGGTGAAGCAGCACCGCGACGAGCGGCAGTGGTCGCCGGTGGTCTACTACGACAAGCCGCGCTGCATCCTCTGCTACCGCTGCGTGCGCATCTGCGACGAGGGCATGGGCGTGGGCGCCCTGGGCGTCGTCAACCGCGGCGTCTCGGCCGAGATCGCGCCCAACCGCGGCGACCGCCTCGAGTGCGACGAGTGCGGCATGTGCATCGACATCTGCCCGGTAGGCGCGCTCACCAGCGGCATGTACCGCTACCAGACGCGCCCCTGGGAGATGATCCACACCGGCACGGTCTGCGCCCACTGCGCCGACGGCTGCACCACTACCCTCGGCGTCTACCACAATCAGATCATACGCGGGAACAACCGCGACCGCTCCGGAATCAACGGCGAGTTCCTCTGCATCAAGGGCCGCTACGCCGCCGACTTCGTCGATCACCCGGACCGGCTGCTGGCGCCGCTGATGCGCCGCGAGGGCCGGCTGGAGCCAGTCTCGTGGAACCAGGCGCTGGCGGCGGTGGCGGCGAAGTTTCGCGAGGTGAAAGAGCGCGGCGGGAAGTTCGGCGTCATCGGCTCCAACCACACCACCAACGAAGAGAACCACTTCTTGCAGAAGTTCGCCCGCCTGGGCCTGGGCACCAGCAACATAGACCACCACCGCACCGGGGACCTCGTCTCGCTGGCGGCGCCGATGGCCACCAGCGCCGACCTTTACACTGCCAAGGCCGTGCTGGTCGTGGCTAGCGATCTTGCCCAGCAGCACCCGTTCCTCTCCTACCAGGTCCGCGCCAACTGGCGGCATCACCAGGCGCGCATTTACGTGGTCACGCGCGGTCCGGTGCGCGAGGACAAATACGCGGCGCGCAGCGTGCGCGTTCAGCCCGGTGAAGAGCTGGGCGGGGTTGAATCGCTCAGCGGCGAGCTTCAGTGCGAGCCCGAGCTGGTGGTGCTGTTCGGCGACGCCATTCAGGGCGACGCCGTGCGGCAGCTTGTGGCCTTCGGCGATTCGCTCGGCATCCCGGTCAAGTACGTCTGCCTGGTGGACTACTCCAACTCCCGCGGCGCCGTCGAGATGGGGCTGTTGCCCGGCCCCGGTCCCGGCCTGACGCTCCCGGAGATGCTGGCCGCCCAAGACCTCGATGTATTGTGGGTGGTGGGCGCCAATCCGCTCAAGAACGGCCGGCCCGCGCCCCCGGGCGCCTTCGTCGTGGTTCAGGAATTGTTCCTCACCGAGACCGCCAAGGCCGCCGACGTGGTGTTGGCGGCGGCCTCGGCGTACGAGAAGACCGGCACGGTGACCAGCGTCTGCGGCGAGGTGCAGCGGCTCAAGCGAGCCATCACCAAGGGGGGGACCAAGACTGACCTGGAGATTTTCGAGTTGCTGGCTCGGCTGATGGGGCTGGACCTTGGGGGTGAGACAGGCTTCAGCCTGTCAAGCCTGTCAGGTGGGGCAGGCTCTCAGCCTGCGGCGGCCTCCCAGGCCGCCGACACCCTATTCACCTCCGGCACGCTGGGGCGCTATTCGAAGACGCTCGCCTCGCTAACGGAAGCGCCCGGAGGACTCTACCAGGGTTGACGCCGATGAACTTCTTCCTGCTCAGCGCGATCAAGGCGGCCGGGGTGGCGGCGTTCCTCCTGCTCACCTTGCTCTACCTTCAGTGGGTCGAGCGCAAGGTCATCGCCCACGTGCAGGTGCGCATCGGCCCTTCGCGCGTGGGCCCGCACGGGCTGCTGCAACCGCTGGCGGACACCCTCAAGCTGCTCCTCAAGGAGGACGTGACGCCGCGGCAGGTCAACAAGTTCCTCTACCTGCTGGCGCCGTTTTTGGCCGTTACGCTCTCGCTCGTCTCTATCGCGGTGATTCCGTTCGGTCCCGAGGTCGAGGTGGCCGGCATCCGCACCTGGATGCAGCTCGCCGACCTGGACATCGGTGTGCTGTTCGTGCTGGCCGTCTCGGCCATGTCGGTCTACGCCGTGGTGCTGGCCGGCTGGGCCTCCAACAGCAAGTACCCGCTGCTGGGCGGGCTGCGCAGTTCGGCCCAGATGGTCAGCTACGAGCTGCCGCTGGCGCTGGCGGTGGCCGCGCCGCTGCTGCTGGCCAACTCGCTCAGCCTGCGCGAAATCGTCACCTCGCAGGGCGGCTGGTACTTCGGCCTGCTGCCGCAGTGGAACGTCTTCCGGTTGCCCGCGCCGCAGCTCCTGAGCTTCCTCATCTTCCTGGTGGCCGCTTTCGCCGAGACCAACCGCACGCCCTTCGACCTGCCGGAGGCGGAGAACGAGCTGGTGGCCGGCTTTCACGTCGAGTACAGCTCGCTGAAGTTCGCCGCCTTCTTCATGGCCGAGTACGCCAACATGATCACCGTGTGTGCGATGGCCGCTCTCTTGTTCCTGGGCGGCTGGCAGCCCCTGTTCCCGGCGGCGTACGGCTCGAACTTCGTCCCCGGCCTGGTGTTCGCCGTCGCCGGCGCGGTCGCGCTCTATCACGGGCTGCACCCGGTCCGCGCGCGCGACCGGCGCACGCTGCCGGTGGCCGCCGCGGCCTTCTTCGGCCTGGCGCTGCTGTTCGCGGCCCCGCCGCTCCAGCCGGTGCTGGCGCCGTTGTTCTGGTTTGTGGCCAAGGTCGGCCTGCTGCTGTTCCTGTTCATGTGGGTGCGCGCCACGCTGCCGCGCTTCCGCTACGACCAGTTGATGCGGTTCGCCTGGAGTTTCATGTTCCCGGT
>JBBTDS010000488.1:0-3008 GCA_038060875.1 Acidobacteriota bacterium
TTCTCGGTCTTTCCCTGCTCGGGCCGGACCAGCGGCATTCCCTGCTGATTGCCACCTGTTGCATGCTCGGCCTGACCCCGGTGCTGCTGTTTCACGCCTACCGGCGCGATATGCGGCAGAGAGAGCAGGCGGAAAAGGCGTTGCGCGAAAGTGAGGACCGCTACCGGCGGCTGGTGGAGCTCTCGCCCAACGGAATCGCGGTCCACCGCCGGGGCAAAGTCCTGTACAGCAATACCGCTTGGGCGAAAATCCTCGGCGCCGCCTCGCCCGAGGAGCTGGTCGGGAGGCCGGTGACGGACTTCGTTCATCCCAGTTCCCGCGAGGCGGTGGCGCAGCTCCTGGAGCAGCTCGACGAATCCCAGGGGGACGCTCCGCTGCTGGAACAGCGACTGCTGCGGCTGGACGGCACTCCCATGGATATCGAGGTGACGGCGATGCCCTTCTTCTATGAGGGCAGGGAGGCCGCACAGGTGATTGTGCGCGACGTCACCGAGCGCAAGCTCTGGGAGCAGGAGCTGACGCGCGCCAAGGAGGAGGCGGAGGCGGCCAGTCGCGCCAAGAGCGAGTTTCTGGCCAACATGAGCCATGAGATCCGCACCCCGCTGAACTGCATCCTGGGCATGACCGAGTTGCTGCTCGACGGCTCGCCGAACACCGAGCAGCGCGAATACCTCAGCATGGTCAAGTCGTCGGCGGATTCGCTGCTGACGGTCATCAACGACATTCTGGACTTCTCCAAGGTCGAGGCCGGGCGCCTGGATCTCGATCCGGTCGAGTTCGATCTGGGCGCCTCGGTTGACGACACGCTGCGGGCACTGACGTCGCGGGCCAGCCAAAAGGGCCTGGAGCTGACTTGCGACATCCGGCCTGATGTTCCGGGGCGGGTGATCGGGGACCCGATGCGCCTGCGTCAGGTTCTCGTCAACCTGGTGGACAACGCCATCAAGTTCACGGAACAGGGTGCGGTGGCGGTCAGCGTGGAAAGGGACGCCGCCGAGGGCGACGCGGTCCGCTTACATTTCGCCGTCCGCGACTCCGGGATCGGCATTCCCGCCGGGAAGCAGCAGGTGATCTTCGAGTCGTTTGCGCAGGCCGACAGCTCGACGACGCGCAAGTACGGGGGCACGGGGCTGGGGCTGACCATCGCGAGCCGCCTGGTGCAGTTAATGGGTGGGCGTCTCTGGCTCGAAAGCGAGCAGGGCAAGGGCAGCACGTTTAACTTCACCGCGCGCTTCGGCCTGCCGGCGGCGCCGCCGGAGTCCCACCGGCCGGAGCCGGCCAGCCTGCGGGACCTGGCCGTCGCGGCGGCTGGGAACGGCGGAAATCACCATCGCCTGCGGATTCTGTTGGCCGAGGACAACGCCGTCAACCAGATGCTGGCTCGCGTCCTGCTCGAGAAGCACGGTCATACGGTGGCTGTTGCCGCCAACGGCCATGAGGTCCTGGCAGCACTGGACCGAGAGGCCTTCGACCTGGTTCTGATGGACGTGCAGATGCCGGAGATGGACGGCCTGGAAGCCGCCTCCGCCATCCGGGCTCGGGAACGGGCCAACGGCGGACGCATTCCCATCATCGCCTTGACGGCCCGGGCGATGAAGGGGGACGCGGAGCGCTGCCTGGCCTCCGGGATGGACGGCTACCTTTCGAAGCCCATCCGGCCCGCGGAACTGTTCCGGACGATTGAGAGCCTGGCGTCGCCGGGACTTCTACCGATCTCCCGCTAACCTGCCATACTGTTTGAGGACCTGCCGCAGCGGCCCGTGCGGCAGTGCGACGACGCGGCGGCCGTCCCGGCCGGTCATCGTCTCCGCCGCCACCAGCGCGTTGACGATCGCCTCTTCGACCGCCTGGACAGTGGCGTCGAACAGAGGGTTCATTCCCGAATTGGAGAGCATCGACAGCGGGGCCGTTTTGGGCGCTTTGGCTGCGCCGGCATTCGCGGTCGAAAAGGCGATGAAGATGTCGCCGGAGCCGTTGCCCGACGTGCCGCCGGTGCGCGCCAGGCCGAGCGAGGCGCGCCGGGCCAGGCGCTTCAACTGGTGGGCCACCAGCGGCGCGTCGGTGGCCACGACGATGATGATGGAGCCGTCGCGCGGGGGCGGCAGAGGCGCCTCGACGCGGCAGGGCCATTGCTCGCAACCCAGCTCTTTGCCGGCGGGCGCCCCGGCCACGAGCAGTTGATCGCGCCGGCCGAAGTTGGCCTGCGCCAGCGCGCCGACCGTGTAACTGCCCCGCGCTTCGGGCAGCTTGCGCGAGGCGGTGCCGATGCCGCCCTTGAACTCGTAGCAGGTCATGCCGGTGCCGCCGCCCACGTTGCCTTCCGCGACCGGCCCCGCCGACGCCTTTTCCAGCGCCTCGAAGACGTGCTCCGGCTTCACGTGGAAGCCGTTCACGTCGTTCAGCCAGCCGTCATAAGTCTCGGCGACCACCGGCAGCGCGAACGCCTGGTGCATGGCCCCCTGCCTGACCTGCCAGGCGATGAGGGCGTCGCGCACCGTGCCCACGCTGTGCGTGTTGGTGATCGCCACCGGCCCCTCCAGGAAGCCCGATTCTTCGACCCACGTGGTCCCAGTCATCTCTCCGTTGCCGTTGAGGGAGAACCAGCCGGCGAAGACGGGGTCGTCGGAGCGGCTGCCGCGGGGCAGGATCACGGTGACGCCGGTGCGGACCGGCCCTTCGCCTGTCTTGAGCGGGCCCTCGCCGCGGATCAGCGTCGTGTGGCCCACTTCCACGCCCGTCACGTCGGTAATTGCGTTGAGCGGTCCGGGCGCGCCATCGAAGGGAATGCCCAGGTCGCGCGCGCGCGGTTTGGCCTGCGCGCCGGCTACCGGCGCCTGCGGCGGTTTGGGCGCGCCGATGAAGGCCACCGGCTGGTCCTTGGTGATCGGCGGCGTGGCCACGACGTAGAGCACGACGCCGGCGAAGGGCGCGCGCACCTCCGCCAGCGGGCGCCCGAAGAAATCGGCGATCGAGGCCAGCAGCGCTCCTTGGGCCACGCGGCTGCCGCG
>JBBTDS010000488.1:3108-8128 GCA_038060875.1 Acidobacteriota bacterium
CGCCCGCGGTCGATCACGATGTGGTCCATCCCCCAGACGAGGGCCATTTCCGCGGTGCGGGCGTCCAGCTCGGGCCGGCCGGTAACGGGCTGGTAGAGGTAGGGCCGCAACGACTCGTTGCCGTCGCCGCAGTGCAGGTCCACCAGGTAGTCGCACCGCTCGATCACCTCGGTGGTGATGGTCCAGGCGATGCGCTCGGAGACGGCGCCGTCCTTGCGCCCTGGGAAGACGCGGTTCAGGTTCTTGCCGTCGATGGGGCTGAAGTAGACGGTGCGTCCCAGGAAGGAAGGCATGTTGGCCACGTGAACCAGGATGAGCGTGCCGCGCAGTTGGGTCGGGTCCAGTTGCGGGCGCAGCTTCTGGAGGGCGAGGATCGGCGGGTACTCGTAGCCGTGCACGCCAGCCACCAGCGCCAGCACCGGCCCGGGCTGCGCGCCGTGAACGATCGTAACCGGCACTTGTGCGCCGGGGCGCCCTCTGGGCCCGGCGGCCGCCGGTACGTCGAGCATCCCCGAGATCATTTCGCCGGCCCGCGCCTGAAGGCTGCCGGCCTTGAAGCCGGGGCGTTCGGCGCCGGCCAGCGCCAGAGCGGAAATCGCAACGAGAAAGCAGCGCATGGGCATCACCTCCAACGAGGCACCCATTCTATCGCGGGGGTGGGGTCGGGCATGCCCGACCCCTACAGCGGGGATTCTCAATCCGTCGTAGGGGCGAGGCGCGCGCCCACAGGTCTCGCCCGCCGGAGTACACTTGTGGCGGAACCGGATGGAAGGAGGCGCTCATGAAGAACGTTCTGATCGGCGGGCTGATGGCGGCCGCGCTGGCGGCGGGGCAGTCGTTCACCGGCAGCATCCTCGGCACGGTGAAAGACTCCAGCGACGCCGTCGTGCCGCAGGCCCGGGTGACGGTGGTCAACACCGGCACGAATGCGCGGGCCGAGGTCCGCGCCGATTCGAGCGGCAACTACGTTGCACCGTTGTTGCCGCCGGGGCGGTACACCGTTGAGGCCGAGGCGCCCGGATTCAAGCGGGCCGTCCGCGAAGGCATCGTGCTGCAAGTGCAGCAGCAGGCGCGAGTGGACCTGGTGCTGGCGGTGGGCGCGGTGACCGAATCGGTGGTGGTCACCGCCGACGCGCCGCTGCTGGAGTCCACCACCTCGACCATCGGCAAGGTGGTGGACAACCGGCGCATCATGAACCTCCCGCTGAACACCCGCAACGTGTACGCGCTCATCTATCTGACGCCGGGCGTGGCCGGCAGCATCGGCAACAACTACAACAGCCTGAGCTACGCCATCAACGGAGCGCGGTCCTCGATGATGGACACCATCATCGACGGCGTGAGCGCCGCGCACCCGACCGTGCAGGGCTATTCCGGCATCTCGGTTTTCCCCTCGGTGGACGCCATCGACGAGTTCAAGGTGCAGGCGCAGAACTTCTCGGCCGAGTTCGGCCGCAGCGCCGGCAGCGTGCTGAACGTAGTCTTCAAGTCCGGCGGCAACCAGTTGCGCGGCAGCGTCTACGAGTTCCTGCGCAACTCCGTGCTGGACTCCAACAACTTCTTCGACAACCGGCTGGGGCAGAAGCTGGCCAGCTTCAAGCGCAGCCAGTTCGGCGGGATGCTGGCCGGCCCCATCCGCAAGGACCGGCTCTTTTACATGGTCGCCTACGAGGGCCTGCGGCAGCACAGTTTCTCGCAGACCACCACGACGGTGCCCACCGAACTGGAGCGCCAGGGCGACTTCTCGCGGACCTTCGCCGCCAACGGGCAGACGATCCGCATCTTCGACCCCTTCACCACGCGGGCCAACCCGGCCGGGGCGGGCTACGTCCGTGACGCCTTCTCCGACAACAGGATTCCGGCCTCGCGCTTCGACCGCGTGGCGGTCAACGCTATGAAATATTTTCCCGCGCCGAACACCCCGGGGCGGCCCATCACCAACCAGCAGAACTACCACCAGAGCGGCTCGCGGCTGCTGAACACGGACAATTACGACTTCCGGGTGGACCACAACATCGCCAGCGACAAGAAGTTCTTCGCCCGTTACTCGCACCGGCTGGTGAGGGACTATCCGGCGGTGCTGTTTCCGCAGGATCTGGCGGTCGCCGAGGGGCGCATCAACGAGGAGAACCGGGCCCGCAACGCGGTCGCCGACTACACCCACACCATTTCGCCGACGACCATCCTGACGGCGCGGCTGGGATTCGCGCGCACCCTCTACGTGCACGCCAACCAGGGGCTGGGCTTCCTGCCCTCCAGCCTGGGACTGCAGAAGGACATCGACGCCGCCGTGGACCGGCAGATGTTCCCGCGCATCGGAGCGTCGGGTTACGTGAGCCTGGGCGGGGGCGACCACCGCTGGAACGCTTTCAACAGCCACACGGCGCTGGCCAACGTGACCAAGATCCGCGGCGCGCACTCGCTCAAGATCGGCTACGAGGGGCGGCTGATCCGGGTGCCCAACTGGGAAGCTCGGAGCGCCGGCACTTTTAACTTCGCGGCGGGCTTCACCCAGGGGCCGGACCCCAACCGGGCCAGCTCGACGGCCGGCAACAGCATCGCTTCGCTGCTGCTGGGCACGGGAACCTCGGGCAACACGCTCATCCAGGCCTGGAAAAACGTGGCCTCGCAGAGCTACTACCACGCCGGCTACATCCAGGACGACTGGCGCGTGACCGCGAAGCTGACGCTGAACCTGGGGCTGCGCTACGACCTGGAGACGCCGCGCACCGAGCGCTACAACCGCATGAACTACTTCGAGCCGTCCGCGCCCTCCCCGCTTGCCAGGAGCGTGCCGCAGTTCCCGGACCTGCGCGGCGGGGTTGTCTTCGTCGGCGTGGACGGGCGGAGCCGCCACCAGTATCACTGGGACGCCAACAATTTCGCCCCGCGCTTCGGGCTGGCCTACCAGCTCACCCGGCGCACCGTGATCCGCTCGGCCTACGCGCACATCTTCGGGCCGTCGCCGCAGCAGGCGCACGGAACGGTTGGGCCGATGGGCTTCCGCACCGAGAACCTGTGGGTGACCACGCTCGACGGCATCACGCCCTACAACGTGCTGGCCAATCCATACCCGCAGGGCTTCAAGCCCCCGCCGGGAGCGGCCGAGGGCTTGCTGACCCAGACCGGCTCCACGCTGCAAGCGCCGTTGCAGGGGACCATCACCCCGTACTCGATGCAGTGGAACTTCAGCATCCAGCGGGACCTGCCCGGCCAGGTCATGCTGGAGGCGGCCTACGTGGGAACCCGCGGGCTGCAACTCTCGCGCAACGCCGAGAGCGGGCTGAGCCTCAACCAGTTGCGCCCGGAACAGATGGCATTGGGGTCGAGGCTGAACGACCTGGTGGACAACCCGTTCGTCGCCTCGGTCAGCCGCGGCGTGCTGGTGGGGCCGAGGATCGCGCGGGCGCAGCTTCTGCGGCCCTATCCGCAGTTCACCGACATCATCCCGCTGTATTCCAGCGGCTCGTCGTCCACCTACCACTCGCTGCAAGTGACGCTGACCAAGCGGTTCTCTCACGGGCTGCAAGCGGACGCCGCCTACACCTGGGCCAAGAACATCGACAACGGGATGAGCCACCAGAACAGCTACGACATCCTCGCCGACCGCTCGCTGGTGGACATCGACCTCGCCCACCGTTTGGTGTTCAGCTACATCTACGAGCTGCCGTTCGGGCGCGGGCGGCGTTTCGGCGCCGGCGTGGCCGGCTGGCTGAACTGGCTGCTGGGCGGCTGGCAGGTGAACGGCATCACCTCGTTTCAGACCGGCACGCCGCTCAGCCTGAGCGCCTCCAACACCGCCGGCCTGTTCAACCCCAAGACGCGGGCCAACAACAACGGCCGCAGCGGCAAGCTGCGCGGCAAAGTGGACCAGCGGCTCGACCGCTACTTCGACACCAGCGTCTTCAGCCAGCCGCCGCCGTTCACCTTCGGCAACGTCGGCGAGCGGCTGCCCGACATCCGCAGCGACGGCATCCGCAACTGGGACCTGTCGCTGTTCAAGGAATTCGCGCCGTCCGAGCGCATGCGGGTGCAGTTCCGAACCGAGTTCCTCAACGCCTTTAACACGCCGCGTTTCGGCGGGCCGAACACCAGCGTGACCTCGAGCTCGTTCGGGTTCATCTCGTCGCAGGGCAATTCCCCGCGGCAGACGCAGTTCGGGCTCAAGCTCCTGTGGTGAGGCTCCTATGAAACGACGGGTGCTGTGCCTCGGGCTGCTGCTGGCCGCCGGCATCTTCGCGGCCGACCCGCTGCGGGTGATGACCTTCAACGTGCGTTATCCCGCGCCGGGCGACGGCGAGAACCGCTGGGAGCTGCGGCGGGACGTGCTGGTGAAGACGATCCGGGAAAAAGCCCCGGACCTGGTGGGCACTCAGGAACTGTTCTACGAGCAGGGCCAGCACATAGTGGAGAAGGCCCCCGAATACGCGTGGTTCGGCCTCAGCCGGCGCGGCACGCGCGAAGACGAGCACATGGGCATCTTCTACAAGAAGGAGAGGCTGCGGCTGGCGGAGTCGGGGAACTTCTGGTTGTCGGAAACGCCGGAGACGCCGGGCAGCATGTCGTGGGAGGTGAGCCTGCCGCGCCTGGTCACCTGGGGCCTGTTCGAGATCCGGCCCGGCGGGCGGCGCTTCTATTTCTACAACACGCACTTCCCGCACCGGCCGCAGGATGAGCAGGCGCGACTGCGCTGTGCGCGGCTGATCGCCGGCAGGATCGCGCGGCTGCCACGGGACGTGCCGCTGCTCGTGACCGGGGATTTCAACGCGCCCGCCGGCGGCGAGGTGTACCAGGTCTTTGCGGGGACGCTGAACGACGCCTGGAACACGGCCGCCCGCCGCGCCGGACCGGAGGCCACCTTCGGCGGCTTCCGCGGCTCCACCCAGGGACCGCGCATCGACTGGATACTGTTCCGCGGCCCGTGGAAGGCGCTGGAGGCCGAGACAGTCACCCGCAACGAGAACGGGCGCTATCCCTCCGACCACTATCCGGTGTTCGCCGTGCTGGAGCTGGGCGGGCG
>JBBTDS010000489.1:0-2837 GCA_038060875.1 Acidobacteriota bacterium
AAAACCGCGACCGCTACATATAGTGGCTACATGAGTCAAGTGCATAGCCAGTCCGGGGGATATTCTCATATCCCGCCCTTCAGCTCCTGCCAGTAGCGGACCACTTCGGCCTAAACGGCTCATTCCACATGTGGTTAGCCGTCGTCCTAAAGTAGCCACACCCATATCAAATGGACGGCGGCTGCCGACCTACGACAGAAGCTTGCTGACCGGATTCGGGCGACGATCAGCATGTCCTAATGTGTACCTGTGCTGCCCGTGTGCTGACGCCAGCACGGAGTCAATCGCCGTCGTCACTTCCGCCCCGCATGACTGGCTATGGTTTTCTCGCCAACCAAAGACCATCGCCAGCGTCCGCTATTCTCTCGCTAAGTCCGACGGCTTCCCCGCAGATCGGTCCTGACAGGTCCGGATGTGGGAAACAGGGGTCAGCAACGAAACTCGAGGACAGCCGTTCCGAAACCCCATCACACAGCAATTCGGGCCGCCGGCCAAGAGGGCTCGTTTTAGTGTGGGCCGCGTGAGAGGAAATTAGTGAAAGCGTAGCCTGTCACCGAAATTCGGTATAAGGGAAAGAGTGTCTGACCAAGCTGAGAACCCACTTCTCGAAATCCAGTTCCGCGTCCCGTTTGACCAGATTCGCGCCGAGCACGTCGAGCCGGCGATCGGCGAATTGCTGCGGCGGGGCCGTGAAGGGCTCGAAGCGTTGGCGGCCGATGGGCGGCCGCGCACCTATGAGAACACGCTGGCGGCCCTGGACGCGCTCACCCAGCCGCCGGACTACGCCATGGCCGTGGTCCGGCACCTGGAATCGGTGGCCACCTATCCGGAGCTGCGCGCCGCCCACAACGCCGTCCAGCCGGAGGCCAGCGCGTTTTACTCCTCGATTCCCCTGCACGAAGGCCTGTGGAAGGCGATCAAGCAGTACGCGGCCGGCGCGGAGGCCCAGGCGCTCACCGGCACACGGCGGCGCTTCCTCACCAAGACCATCGACACCTTCCGGCGCCACGGCGCCGAATTGGAGCCGGCAGGCAAGGCGCGGCTGGAGCAGATCGAGGTCGAGCTGACGACGCTGACCACGCGATTCGGCCAGAACGTGCTGGATTCCACCAATGCCTTTGATCTGGTCATCACCAAGGAAAGCAAGCTGGCCGGGCTGCCGTCCAGCGCGGTGGAGGCCGCCCGGGAGAGCGCGACGCGAAAGGGCCTGGCCGGCTGGCGCTTCACGCTCCAGGCGCCCAGCTACGTCGCGCTGATGACCTACCTGGATGACGCCGCCACCCGCGAGCAAGTCTACCGCGCCTACCACACTCGCGCCGTCAGCGGGCAGTGGGACAACCGCCCGCTGATCAGCCGCATCCTGGATCTGCGGCGGGAGAAGGCGGCGCTGGTCGGCTACCGCGATTTCGCCGACCTGGTGCTGGAAGACCGCATGGCTCACCGCGGCGACCGGGCGCAGGAGTTTCTCGACGATCTGAGGCATAAGACCGAGGCCCACTTCGGCCGCGAGAACGAAGAGCTGCTGGCCTTCCGGCGGAGCCTGGAAGGCGCCGGCGCACCCGAGTTGCAGCCGTGGGACGTCGCCTATTACGCCGAGAAGCAGCGGGCGGCGCTCTACCAGTTCGACGAGGAGATGCTGCGCCCGTACTTCCCGCTGGAGGGCGCGGTCGCGGGCTTGTTCGATCTGGTCGAGCGGCTGTTCGGCGTCCGCGTAATCGAAGAGCCGGGCGCGCCGGTTTGGGATGCGGCGGTGAAATACTACGCCATCCGCGACCAGAGCGGCGCGTTGCTGGGCGGCTTCTACACCGACTGGTATCCGCGGGAGAACAAGCGCGGCGGCGCCTGGATGGGGGCGCTGATCACCGGCGGTCCGGCGCCCGAGGGCTTCCAGCCGCATCTCGGGTTGATGTGCGGCAACGTCAACCCGCCGGCCGGCGGCCGCCCGGCACTGCTCACCCACAGCGAGGTCGAGACGGTCTTCCACGAGTTCGGCCACCTGCTGCACCACTGCCTGAGCAGCGTCGAAGTGCGCACGCTGGCCGGCACCAACGTGGCCTGGGACTTCGTCGAGCTGCCTTCGCAGATCATGGAGAACTGGTGCTGGGAGCGCGGGGCGCTGGACCTGTTCGCGCGCCACTTCGAGACGGGCGCGCCGGTCCCGGAGGAGCTATTCGAGCGGATGAAGAGGGCGCGGACGTTCCGCGCCGCCAACAGCCAGATGCGCCAGATCGGCTTCAGCATCGCCGACCTGGCGCTGCACCGGCGCTACTCGCCGGAGCGCGACGGCGACGCGGTGGAATACGCGCGGAACATCCTACAGCCGTTTTCGCCGGCCCCGCTGCCGCCCGAGCACGCGATGCTGGCGGGCTTCACCCATCTGTTCGCCGAGCCGGTCGGCTACGGCGCCGGCTATTACTCCTACAAGTGGGCGGAGGTGCTGGACGCCGACGCCTTCACCCGGTTCCGGGCGGCCGGCATCTTCAGCCCCGAGGTGGGCCGCGAGTTCCGCGACATCATTCTGGCCCGGGGAGACAGCGAGGACCCGGCAGAACTGTATCGCACGTTCATGGGGCGCGACCCGGACCCAAACGCGCTGCTGGAGCGGCTGGGGCTGGCGAGCTCCTAAACAGGAAACACGCAGGCTGTCCCCTATTCCCCTATTCGACCTTCTGCGCCTTTTTGAGGAAGTCGGGGGCGAACTCGAGGCCCAGTCCGGGGCCGGTGGGGACGCTGACCACGCCGTTGCGTACCTCGAATTGCGGCGAGTACCAGGACTGGGGCCTGTGCGGCCCGCGGCAGGGGAACTCCATGTAGGGGCCGATGTTCGGAATCGCCGA